>JBFRWF010000244.1:0-22619 GCA_051439465.1 Xenococcaceae cyanobacterium
TTATAAGAGTAGGAGATAAAGAAGCCCCAGCTTTAGGAACGTCAGATCCCGACGTATTACAATATCTAGAAAGATATCAACGATTATTAGTAACAGACAACCGCAAGAGTATGCCAGAACACTTGAAAGCCCATTGGGAAACAGGGGCACAAATTTGGGGTTTGTTCTGGGTGCGTCCTTTAACACCAATAGGCAAATTAGCTTCTGAATTACACTTGGTTTGGGAAATAACTGAGGCCGAAGAATGGATCAATTATTTGGGGTGGATACCATTTTAGTAATGACGCGGTATGCGCACTTCATTTCATTCTTTGCCTTTTCTTAAAGATATACCCAAATCTAACAAATATTTTTTAATGCGATCGCTCTCAGCTTATGTGAGACACGAAACCCAACAAACCCCTGGCAAAGAAATGACAGAATAAAAATTTATCAAATTAGAGAGGTTATTAGGTTTTCAAACGGGGGAGATGTCAAATTTTGGGTTGAGCTGATGATGATTTTTCAAAACCATAGGCTTCTCGCACCAAATACAGGGGACGTCTCTTAACTTCCTCATAAACGCGCCCCAAATATTCGCCGATCACCCCTAAACTCACCAATTGCACGCCGCCTAAAAAAAGAACCGCCACCATGATCGAAGCATAACCAGGCACATCAATTCCCAAAATTAACGTGCGAATGACTAAAAAAGCCGCGTAAATAAATGAGGTAATCGAGATAAAAATACCAGCGTAACTCCAAACCTTCAAAGGGACAAAACTAAAAGAGGTAATGCCATCAAGAGCAAAGTTCCAAAGCCGCCAGTAATTCCAACTTGTTTTTCCCTGATGCCGTTGAGGGCGATCGAATAGGACTGAAGCTTGCTTAAACCCAACCCAAGCAAACAAACCCTTCATAAAGCGAGTGCGTTCTGGCGTGCATTTAATGGCCTCCACAACGCGCCGATCTAGCAACCGAAAGTCTCCGGTATCACGGGGAATTGGCACTTGACTAATCTTTTGAATCACCCGGTAAAAAGCATTGGCAGTGAAGCGTTTTGTCCAACTTTCTCCCTTGCGGGAACGGCGAGTAGCATAGACGACATCGTAGCCTTCTCGCCACTTAGCAACTAGTTTCTCAATTAATTCTGGTGGATCTTGTAAATCAGCATCAATGGGAACAACTGCATAGCCCCTAGCATAATCCAGTCCTGCGCTCAATGCAATTTCCTTGCCAAAGTTGCGAGATAAATTAATGACTTTAATCGCCGGATTTTGACAATGGTATTTCATCAAAAGCTCGAAAGTATTGTCTCGGCTGCCATCATTGACACAGACAATCTCATATTTCATCTGCAGGCGATTCAGAACCGACAATAATCGCTCAAATAAATAGTCAATATTCTGTTCCTCATTATAAAGAGGAACGACTACAGAAAGTTCGACATCGCCTAATTGAAAAGACATAGGAATTAGGATTGCTATATCAAGGAGTGGGAGGCAGAGGCTTACAGGCTTGGGGTGACGGCAGAGTTGTTGTCACCTCCACTCTTTCATATCCTGCTGTGGTCAACAACTGGGTGATGGCTAGTTTGGCTCGGTGATTCGCCTGTTCTAGCAAACCTTCAGTGCAAGCAGTTGCGACAATTTTTTGTAGGGTTTGGCGCTGAGCTAAAGTCTGCAACTGAGGAGCGACATCTGGTCCCAAACTCAAGAAGCCTCGGTCGTAATCGTACACTCTGGAGCGATTGACATCTATCTTACTGTCGAGAATTTGAGGCGGTGGAAGATGGATTTGGACATTGTTATTTTGTACCTTGACATCATCCGCTGTCAGATTATTCAAATCGATTCCAGCTCGCACTTCACCGTGGGCGATGTAAAGTAGTTTGGTAGTAGCGACGACAACAGAGCCTAATTTCGAGTCCTGAGAAGTAGGAACCACAGTCTCCATGACAAATGCAGCAGTGGTTAATTCGCTTACTCCGCTTACCTGCTGGACAATTAGGGTGGGGACATCCACCTGAGGAATAGAGGGTGGCGCGTTGAATAATTCCTCAATTCCGGCAAAAAAGCGACTCCCGGTTCGCCAAATGCCCACTAATATGATGAGTGTCATTAGGGCAATGCCCCCTGTGGTCATCAGGAGAAAGCTTTTGAGCAGGGATAATGCTAGACTGCTACGGGACTGTTTTGACAATTCCATTGTTTGCTGTGATTGGTGATTAGGGATCCGACGCGCAGAAATCTTTCGATTTCGAGCATCGCAGTGATTAGTGATTGGTGATTAGTGACTGGTGATCCGACGCGCAGAAATCTTTGATTTCGAGCATCGCACTGGTTAGAGTATTTCTCATACCAAATCCGCTTTGATAACCCCCTTTTCAATTTTGGGATTTTTCTCCTCCTGCCTCCCCTGCTTCCCCTGCTCCCCCTGCTCCCCCTGCTTTCTCAAAAAGGGGATATTTAACCCGGATTTGGTATCAGTCCCCAGTCCCCAGTCCCCAGTCCCCACAATTGTCCTGGCTTAAGTTGGGAGCCGGAATTTCAGTAATTACGATGCCCATCTCTGTGGCCACCCGATCCGGGAATAGGGATGGGAATAATGATCCTAGGCCTATTATTAGACGGATCCTCTGACGAACCTTCGCTCTCACAAAAGTTTTCTCGATACCCTTCTAATTGATTAATAATACCTTGGTTAACAGAAGGATCATTAGATTGGGACCAGTTGGCAGGCTTCAAGAATTCTTGAATAGACTCCGACTTAAATCTTTCTGGACAATCTAGCAATGTGAGACCGTTTTTTTCCTGGCGATATCCATATCCTTTTGATACAGTTAACCCCTGTGGTCTTTGAGCAGATACAATCCTGGCATCTCCAACCAGGACGTCAATAGCTAAATCGCCATCACCCGAATCATAGACCTGGATTAAGGTTGAGTCATTACTAGCTGGTGAAACAAGGATCTGTTCAGGGTTGTAAACATGAAACACACAGCCAGAGCTTCCAAGGATATTACCCATCTTTTCCATGAAAGGCAACAGATCATCAAATATTTTCCGACCATCACCCTTGCGAGTAAAGGGTAACTTACCCTCACACTGTACCGATGCCACTAACTCTGGATCATCGACACTCCACTCACCGAAACTGACGGCGTAACATTCTTCCTCTGAGCTTGCTTGCAGACATTTCTCCCTTGCTTGTTGGCAAGGATCGTCCGATGGATTCTGGGAATAGGCAACTCCCCACCCCTTTCCTGAAGCTGACACTGTGCTGCAATATTGGAATTGGTCAACAGAGGCTTGGGCATTGAGGAGACTTTTGAGAGCTTGGGAAGTATCAGAATACTTACTATCTGGTAATTGACCAAGAGGATTTCTGTATGTTGCTACCCGCACACCCCTTTCACAGGGCGGTTGTCCCTCTGAAAAGCCAACTGTAGCTGAACCCACTAAGATCTGGCAAGAAAGACTGTATTCAGTGGGAGTATCGTCAGGGCCAGCCATAAATAATGTTTGATTTGTCTCATTCACAAGCCGTCCTCTCCCATTGAATAAAGCCATACCTGCCAGGGAATCATTATTGCCTGGAACTAACAAGGTATCCCTAAACTGTCGCAGTCGCGTACCTATTTCAGCGGCTTTGGAGATACTGTCACTTCCACCGAGGCGAACCCTGAGTCTGGGTCCATCTACTGTTCTGATTTCCGCTATTTCAGGAGGGTTAAAAGCATAGCTATGGAGACAATTTACTAAAAAATAGATTAGGAATAGGGTAAATGAGCCAACAGCATAAGGTTTCAACTGAGTTTGTTGCCAAAATTTTAAATTATTCATTGTTCATATCCCACCTAGGTTCCTGACAGGATTTGTCTTGGTTGGTTTTCGAGCTGCATTACAGATATCAAGACGCTGTATAGCAAAATCAGCAGGGGCATCAAATATCAACAGTGTCAGAGTATATCCATTTAGTTCGCTGCAATCAGGAGCTATATATTCAAAGTCTGAACTGCGACCATACCAGCTACAACGTTCTTGGGTTAATTTCCGCCATAACTGCTCAATTTCTTTTAAGGTTTCACAGGGCATCTGGTCGGCTTCTGCTGGGGTATCTACTAAACCATTCCCATCGAAGTCTGCTCCAGCTCCAGCATCTCCCACTAAAATTTCATAGGTGGTTCGCAGAGCGCCTTCTGTGTATTTATCTTTGGCAGCATGGCTCAAACGAGCCTGGGGTATAAGTTTGCCGATTTTACCCTCCTTTAGCTCCGATCCAAGCTGGGGAATGCGGTATGTCTGAAGCATCTGGGCTAGGGAGTTTTCTGCTTTTTGTGAAATCGTCTTAATTTCCTCAATGTTTTCCTTCACCAGCTCGGAAGTATTTTCCGTATCTCGTTTGATATCTCTGCGAAATTCGCTGGTAACTTTCAGTAACTGACGGTAGTATGCAAGGGCCAAATCCACTTCTTCTTGATCTCTGAGTCTATCTGCTTTTTCAAGGAAATCAGGTAAAGCTTTCAGGATTTCTGTTGTATCTGTACTGAGGAAAACAGCTTCAAGATTTTTTTGATAATTATGCTGTTGCCGCCAAACAAATGCCCCCACAACCAGTGTAGCAATGGCAAAAAAAGCAGTGGTGTTGGCAAAGAGTGCCGTCCTCCGAGCTTGCTTTAGCTCTCGCTGTCTGTGGGCTTCTTGTTCTCTAAGTAAGCGTTCGCGAGCTGCTAGCTGACTAGCCCGTTTTTCTGCCTCCAAAACTTTTTGAGTTTCTCTTTTATCCACTTCTTGACTGGCACTCAAGAATTGATAATCCAGATCGCTGAGGCTTTTACCGGCAGACCAGCCTAGGGCATCCTGTAATGCTTGTCCCCGCAAAAGCCGAGATTCATCCTGAGAATCTGAACATAACCAGGCGGTTAAACTCTCGAAGTAGGGTCGAAGATTGTCTAATTCCTTCTCAACCCAACTCTGGTTAAAAACCGCTTGGTAAATGTGATTAGAAACTCTCAAACTTCCTTTTTGTCTAACCACCAATCCCGTTAGCCGCAATTCCATCTGTTCGGAACTTCCGTCCGCTGGCACTTCGCCTTGTTGCAAGATTTGCTGATAGAGTCCCAGCAGTCTCCCGGCGCGTTGTTTATTGACTAGGAGGCGATCGCGTATGGTCTTTAAATGCTCTGGATCATCCTGGGCTTCCCAATTGGAGATGATGTGCTTTTGCACTAAATTGGTGACCGGGGATTGGGAATTCTCAGATTTTAGTCCCCAATTTTCATTCTGAAGGAGAATCCTACAAACCTTTTGGGTGAGAAAAGGCTGTCCTCCAGTCCAGTTTAACACCGCTTTCAGCACTGCCTGAGGATTGCTGACTTTTGGTGCCAACCCCACTGCTAAGGGCTGGGCTTCTTCTAGCCGAAAGCCTGTTAATTCAATCGCGCGACCAATATTGAAGGGGGTGCGCCGCTTATCTTGAATTAAATCTGCGGGAGTCGCTACGCCAATTAGAGTAAAAGCCAGTCGTCGGTAATCTGGATTATCCGCCCGCTTGTTATAGCAGTCCCGGATAACAGCAAAAAAGTCATCTACCTTGAAATTTAAGCTGAGGGTACTGTCGATTTCATCCACAAAAATAACCAAGTTTTGGGGAATCGACTTGAGCAGAATTTCTTCAATAAACTTACTAAATTTCTTGACATTAGACAGCCTGCTGTTATTTTCCCACCAGGAGTCTAAATCAAAGGTGTCATATAAATCCAAACTGCTGACGATGCTATCAATTACCCCTGCATACCATTCTTCTGGGGTAATATCCCAGGTACCAATGGCGGTAATATCAATAGCAGCACAGGCAAACCCCTCTGCTTGCAACCGCTGCATAATTCTTACTCGGAGCGAGGATTTGCCCATCTGCCGGGAGTTGAGTACATAGCAAAATTCACCTGCCTTCAAGCTTTCATAGAGGTCTTCATCTGCTTGTCGCGAGACATAGGTGGGAGCATTAACAGGTAAACTTCCCCCGACGTGATATTGGTAGGTTGAGTTTTCTGCTGTATTCATGTCAATCTTGGGCGATCGCACCCTAATAAGTAGTAGGACATAAATATTTTCGGTTGAGACATCAGGGGAGCAGGGGGAGCAGGGGAAGCAGAGGGAGCAGGGGAAGCAGAGGGAGAGGGGGGAGAGGGGGGAGAGCTTGTCGTTTGAATGCGTGACTTTTGACTGACGCTTGCGGTACTAGGGACTAATGACTAACTGGCAAGGCGATCGCCAAAATACTGACGATACATATCACACAAGGGGATCACCGCATTACCCTGAAACTTAACCAGCCCCATACTTCGTAGCTTAAACGCCTCTTCTGTCCCTATTTCTACTGGACTATCCACTGTCACTACTTGTTTAATTGCTGAGTGCAGCTCTGCATTATCTTCTAAGTTTAATAAATGGCGACGCAGATGGTCACCATAGGGTCCCTCTTCAGTAGGAGCTACTTGCAATAACTCTGCCAAGGTCATTCTACCCCGTGCAATTTGATAGAGAGCCTTGCGCACCAAATAGGGATGTCCCCCCACCATCGCCATCAGTTGCTCTATTTGCTCCTCAGACCAATCTAACTCGTGCCGCTGTACCAAGCTCTGCACCTGCACCAGGTTCAACTCTGGCAACTCGATAGGCAAGCCCACGTTGAAGGGAGACTGATTGATATTCATAGGGATATAAACTTCCTTAGAATGGACAATCACCAACCTGAGCTTTTTCCAGATTTCCTCATTCTTTCCCCGCTCATGCCAGGCTCGCAGCAGTCCAAAAAAGTCAGTGGCAATTTCAGGATGTTGAAAAATCTGATCCACTTCATCCAAACCCAGAGCCAGGGGACTGGTAATTTCAGATAACAGGTATCTTTGAAAGTATTTTGTACATTTGTTTTTGATTCCCAGAGGTCCGCTCCAATACTTATCCAGCTTCTCCTCAAGCTCCAATTCATCAGTAATACTGGCACAAAACCACTGCAAGAACATATCCAAGTTGGTAAGAAACTCGGTATCTGCTGACTGAAAGTTCAAAAACGCAGTCTTGAGCCCCGACTGCTTCGCGTGATGGAGAATCCGGCTCATTAACGAAGTTTTCCCCATCTGCCGGGGCGCTTTTACCCGGATCAGTGCCGCTGGCTTCAATATCGCTTCGTAACAGTCAGATTCGATTGGGGGGCGCTCTACATAAAAGTTAGAATTCAGAGACACCTGACCTGATGGTTCCTCCAGAGCGGATTGAGCCGGCGATCTATCCCTATCCGCAATTTTAGGAATATCCGGTAGAGGCGACAATGGCGGCGGCTGGGTTTTTGAGTCTTGAAGAACTGTTGGCAGCTCCGGCTCGGGCTTCGGCTTCAACTTTTCTAAGTCCAGTGTGGCGTTGAGCAGAGAATGGGTCAAATCTTCAATCGTCAATACAGATCCAGTTAGCTGGGCGTTAATTGGTGCCAGCAGCAGTGAAGAGAAAATATCCCGCAGCTGCGGATGAGTCTTAATCTCTTCGGCAAAGCAGGCGCACACCAAGTTAAACAAGCCATCTTTGTCTCGCTGTAGCTTTTCTACATAGCCAGGGGGTTCATCCCCCTTAAGCACTGCTACCAGCAACTTATTTCGCTTGTTGTGAATCTCATCTGATGATCTCAACAGTGAGTTAATCTCATCGAGGAGTTCAACCCTCATCTCCACAGATTGTTGATTCTTAATTTCTTGGTTCAGCTGAGGTATTTTTTGGTTAACCCAGCGAAGAGCATTCCGCTGCTGTTGTGAGTGGAATGGCGAAAATTGTCCAAAAGTGGGAAACAACCCCCCTAGCTCATGCCGATATTCGGTGGCAATGCGCTGCTGTGCTTTGAAAAATGACCTGGTAACGGCTTTTTGCAGTTCCTGGTTTACCGATTGGTTAGTTGGCTTCAGGGAGTTGATGAATACTTCGATGCCAGCTTGACAGGCTTCTTTCAAGTCAGCATCACTGCGGTTACAGATAAAGCCGATGAAGAAGGTGAGCAAAATCCAGCCCAAGAACCCTGAAATCAGTTCTACTCCTTTGGTGTCTTGATTGAGTAGTTGCTCTAGTGCTTGCAGAGCTTCTGTGGCTGTCCCGTAGCGCTGACGATAGTCATAACGCACCATTTTGTCGAGGATGGCTGCTAAACCAGGGCTGACGGGAGCCCTGTCTCTGAAAGTTGCACAACAGTATTCACACTGGGAATCCTGTGGTAGCTGCTCCGGGGATAACCCACTCAAGGCTTGAAGACAAACCATCCCCACTGCATAGACATCGCTGCTGAAGCGCGGCTTGAAGCCTTTTTGTTCGCTGGGCATATAGCCAGGAGTGCCTACGGCAACCGTTAGGCTCGTCTGTCCGTGGATATTAGTTACTTGAGTTCTAACTTCTTTAACCGCGCCAAAGTCAATCAGAACAATCTTGCCATCTTCGCTCCGTCTAATTAAGTTGGCAGGTTTGATGTCGCGGTGGATAACATTCTGCTCATGTACAAATGCCAGCACTTGCAAGATATCTTGCAAGAGCTCAATCACATAGGCTTCGCTCAACTGCTTGCCGGGAGTGATTTCTTTGTCTAGGGGTTCACCCTCGATAAACTCTTGAGCTAGATAGAACTCTTCATCTTGCTCAAAGTGAGCCAAGAGGCGGGGAATCTGGTCATGATCGCCCAATTTATATAAAGTTTCAGCTTCGCAGTCAAATAAGCGTTTTGCCGTTTCCAGGGTTGCCAGATCCCTCACTCTGGGCTTGAGTTGTTTGACAACACAGAGGGGTTTGCCGGGTAAATGATTGTCTATAGCCAGAAACGTTTGACCAAACCCGCCCTCGCTTAGGTGTTCGACAACCTGATAGTGACCTGCCAGTATTTCTTCCATCGCACTAATCCGACTCCTGCAGATTACCCCTTGCTTTCTAGCCTACCAAAAATAAAATTGTAGTTGAGAGCCCCTGTGCTTCAAAATTAACTAAGCTCTCGTCCTTATTAATTAAAAAAAGGACGTCGAGCGCTTAGCTAATTTAAGCGGGGGAGAAAACAACTGTCAGGATTTATCCTGGCGTATCTAAAAATACTATGATATGATCAAAGAAGTCTAAAGGCTTTTGAAAAATGGAATATCGATGTCAGAAAGTCTTATTGACCAGAGCAGTCGGTGATGAGGTTATAGACCTATAGGTCAACCTTTGTCACCATGTCAACTACCTCTATAACTCAGCTCTATTCTCAATCAGACAAACTCACTTTGAGAGCTGTCCGACAAGGGAATATTGGGATAAACACGATATGTATCGTCGAGGCTTTAAGACTCATAAGGTCAAGGCTAACTATTATGATCTGTGCAAGGAATTTAAGACAAATCCCAGCTACCAAGCTAAAGGGAGGTCAGCAAGGTCAACAATGCCTTAAATCTGTAGTAGAATCAATCAAAAGCTATAACTCGCTACTGGATTGTTAGTTCAAAGGAGAAATTGACGACAAGCCCAAAATCCCCAGGTATCGCAAGTCTGAAGGTTAGGCGATATCGGCCACGAAAAATCGACTATTATTTGAGGAGGTTATGGAGCAACTCAGGCCGCGATCGCTACAAGCCTGATCTACTGCTTTCTTCATAATTAACCTTCCAAGTCGTGTCGGGGAACACTTTTGCTTTAATAAAAAGTTAGCGATCGCAAATTAACTGCCGCTGCGACCGCTACTGGCTTTATTTCACTAAATTTCATCCTAACTGATGAGCAACTCTAAGCCTAAATCTAATCAAAAGTCCTCTGAATCAAAACCACCCTCATTTGAAACTGAGCGGGAGGCTGCAAAAAAATACCTTCAAGGTGCTGCTCAGTCTTTCATTCAGTGGATGCCGATGGGTGGAACGGGTTTTGTACTAGGTTCTTTTTTACTGGAGCAGGATTGGTTAAAGGCTTTGATTACCTTTCCAGTAATGATAGTAACGGTAGTTTGGGCTGCTTATACCAAAAGTGTACTGGCGCGACTTGAGGAAATTTATCAAGAGCGGGGTAGGAAGGATGTCGATTCTTTTATGGCTTGGCAGAATCGATTAGATTAGGCGATTCGTTGGCAACTGGCGGGGACAGAGGATAAATATCTCCAATGTCAGGGCAATGCTTGTCGGGACTACACGACAGAAGGGTTTAAACTACTGTCTTCTAGTATTTTTATTCCCATGCTTGATGAAGTATTCGTTCCCTTAGAATTGAGCAGTTCTTTTCTGAGAGGCTCTGAGGGTGAATCTTTACCAATGCCCCCAGGCTTCAAATGGGAGAAGGAAATTACTGAACTCTTCAGCCAACAAGATGGTTTGAGTATTTGGGATTTGCTGAAAAGGGCAAGGGAAATACCTGCCTATAGTCGCTTGGCTATCCTGGCATGGGGCGGTTACGGGAAAACAACTCTGTTGCGCCACATTACCTATACCTACACCCGAAAACGCCACAGACGCTACGGAGTAAAAAAATTTCTACCTGTGCTGCTATATCTGCGGAAATGGCAAGGGGTCATATTAAAGGAAAATAATCCGAAATTACCGACATTAATTGAACAGCACCATATCCCCAATCTTCCAGAGGGCAAAGGGTTGAAATTACCGCCCTTATGGGCTGAAAATCTGCTCTCACAAGGAAAGATGCTGGTCATGTTTGATGGTTTTGATGAGGTGAGCAGTCAGAGGCGTGAGCTTGTCAGTAGGTGGATTGGGGAGCAGATGAAGGAATATCCCAGGGCGATTTTTATCCTGACTTCCCGCCCGGCTGGTTATCGTGGCTATGCTTCAGAGGACAAACCGAAAGCACAGCTATTCATCAAAGCTTTTAATCGTGACCAACTTCAGCGTTTTGTACGGCGTTGGTATCTGTGCCAAGAACGCTATGTCAGAGGGGGTCGCAATACGCCAGAGGTGAAGCAAGAAGCTTACCAGAATGCGGCCAATCTCCTTGAGCAGCTAGATTCACGCCCAGAATTAACAGATTTAGCCAAGAATCCCCTACTGCTGAACATGATTGCTAATTTACACCGTTGCTATCCTGGGGAGCAATTGCCCCAACGACGGACAGAGCTTTATCGAGAAATTTTCCGGTTGCAGCTTGGTGACAGACCTCTGGCTCGGCAAATTGATATGGTTCTATCAGCCAGTGAAAGTCAGCAGGTTTTGCAAGGATTAGCTCTGTACATGGTGCAGAAGAATGAACCACAGATTGAATATGAACGTTTGCTTGAACAACTACAAATCTATCTCAGTTCCTTGGATGATACTGTAAAAGCATCAGAGTTTCTCAAGCAAATCGAACAGGTTAGCGAAATACTGGTTAAGCGAGATGAGGAATATTCGTTTGCTCATCTCAGTTTTCAGGGGTATCTAGCAGCGATTCAAATCAAAGAAAAGAATCGGGAAGATATACTGTTACAACACTGGCAAGAACCATGGTGGCGGGAAACAATTCTACTTTATACTGCTCAGGTTAATCCCAGTAATCTAATCCGCGCACTGTGCAACATCGGCACATCTGAAGCAGTGGCTCTTGCTTATGACTGTCTGAAGGAATCACCTCGCAAGGTAGACCCAGAATTGGAGATTGAATTAAGGAATCTACGCTACCAACAGTTGGAAGAGTATCTGAAAAATGGACGGTGGAAAGAGGCAGACCTTCAAACCTATCGTGTGATGATTCAAACGGTGGGTAAGGAAGAAGGACAATGGTTTGACCTTGAAGACTTAGAGGATTTTCCCTGTGAAGACTTACGTAACATCGACAGGTTATAGGTGATGTATAGCTCAGGTCAGTATGGCTTTAGTAAACAGAAAAAGATTTGGCAAGAATGTGGTAGTCCAATGAGCTATAATGAAGACTGGAAAAAATTTGGCACTCGCGTCGGTTGGCGACGAGGAGGAAAGTGGTTGGACTACGATGAACTGAACTGGGAACTACAACCTACTACACCTGTGTGACAGCCCCCCGTCGTTGGAATTCGTAGAAGCCATAAGCCATATTATGATGTAAGAGAAGTGAGAGTGAAGTTATTCTCTCTCTCACAGACTTGTAACCTATAATATCTAGCACTTTCAGGCATTTGTCACTCTACTGTTGTCTGTTGCCTTGTCCCCACTCGTCTTTCAAGGGAGGGAGATGTCAATAACATCCATAGCTAACTTTTGCCCCAACCCTAACAGGAGATGAATTTGGGATAAATTCCAACGGCAGGCAACCTTACTATTACCTTTCCTATTTACCTTGAGATAATCAGGCAAAATTTGGCTGTGCAGACAGTTGTAGTAAAGTTCCTGCGCCCGATCAACAGACAAGCCCAGATGTAACTGATCGCCTAGATCAATCATCTGCTCTAACCGTTGAATATCTGCCTCTAAGGTAGCTGGATTGCCATTGTAGAAAAGTTGCCAAAGCCCTCGCCAAATTAGCTGCTCCAAGGTTTTCTTCCCTTCCGGGATTTTTAGATGACAGCGTAGGTGGTTCGCTTCAGCGGCGATCGCTGTTAATTCTGCAAGGTGATTCCCCATCTCTCTAAAATCCGCTGAATGTTTCAAATCGGCGATCGCGATCTCACAGCGGTGAGACAAAGTAATCTCTGCAGCCACTTGCAACTCCTGAGGTACAGGTAAATGATCCCGCTGGAAAGCCACCAAAATGCCGTAATTATCCCGGTAAACTTGAGTATAGAGCTGATCTAAACGCTTTTTCGTTTTCTCCGTTAGCTGCTGCATAATCCGATGCCGTTCCTGAGCAAACAAATGTTGTAAACCAAAGGATTGGTCGCCAAACAACTGACTCATCACCAAAATCGTCTGTGCCGCACTCGCTTGTTTGAGGGCATCAAATAGCTTCTGTTTTAGCTGCGTGTAAGCGCGATGTCCAGAGAAAGGTTGGATGCAGCAGTGGAAATCCCATCCCCCCAGATGTAAGACACTAAAGACAAAATGATTGCTTTCCCAGGTAATTTCTGAAACCAAACGCACCTGCCCCGCTGCTAGAGTCAGGGTTCCCATCTGTTGCTTCTGGTAATCTAACTTTTGCGCATCATAACAGTAGACTCGCTGTTGCTGCGAATAAGTAGTAAACAGGGAACTAATCCCGTAGTGCGCCGCCACTTGCTTGAAGTCAATTTGCGCCGACACCACCAATTGCCGATAAACTTGGGCACCATTGCCAAACAACTCCACATTACTCGGTGCTAAGGCAAGGCGACTAATAAACTCTTTTTCTAACTGCACCCCAGCTACATTCTCAGACAATTCTAAAGCGCGGGCGGCATAGCGAAGAATCTGCACCCCTTCGGGACGGGAAATTTCCTCAAAAAACCAGCCACAACTGGTGTACATCAGCAGGGCATGACGCTGCATTTCCAACAGGCGCAGGGCGTCTACTTGTTCGGCAGGGGTGAGTTGGCGACGCTGATGACGACTGAGAAATTGATCTACCTTGCCAGCAGAGCGAAAGCGGATTACCTGAATATATTCATCCCGTGCCAGCCAGGGGTCGCGGAAAAACTTGCCCCCCTTTGCTTCATAAATCTTAATTAACTCGTCCCGCAGCCAATCCAGGGCATTGCGCAGGGGTCTTCGCCACTTCTGATGCCATCCTCCATCGCCGCCGCAACCGCAGTCATCCTGCCAGCGATCAACACCGTGGGAACAACTCCATGCTGTTAGAGGTTTAAGTACCACTTCCCAGGTGGGAGGATTAAGGCTAAGGTAATGGGCAAAGTTAGTTACTGTCCAGCCTTGGCTGGGAAACTCTTCCCTAAAGACATAGGCAAGACATTTTTCCGTTCCCTTTTTGTGATGACCAAAGGTTTCCCCATCTATCGCCACACTAATTAGCTGGGTTTGACGGTGAGTTCCCCGTATTGCTTGCCTCAGTCGTCCGGCAAAGTGATCGGAACTATTGAGGACATCATTGAAGCCCATATCGCGGGAAATTGGCCCATCGTAGAAAAAGATATCGATGTAGTCTTTGTCATTGATAAAACAGCGATAGGGACGGGTGGGATCAATTTGAGAACCACCCACTTCATGCCATTCGGGATCGGGATCTTCCTCACTGGAGAAGGGGCGACAGCGTTTAGCTTGGGAAGGGGCGAGGATGATAAAGCGAATCCCTTCTTCTACCAGCGCTTCTAAGGTGGGATAGTCCACCGCTGTTTCCGCTAACCACATCCCTTCGGGATCGCGTCTAAAGTGGGAGCGGAAATCTTCTTTCCCCCAGCGGATTTGGGTGTATTTATCCCGTTCATTGGCGAGGGGGAGGATGATGTGGTTGTAAACCTGAGCGATCGCATTGCCATGACCATTGAGGCGATCGCAACTTTTCCTATCTGCTTCTGTAATCCGCTTATATACCTCAATATCATGGGTTTCCAGCCACGACATTAGGGTGGGACCGATATTAAAGCTCAAATACTCAAAGTTATTTACGATCCCCAGCACTTTGCCCTGACTATTCAAGATTCTGGCAAAGGCATTGGGGCGATAGCATTCGTTGTGAATCCGCTCATTCCAGTCATGGAAGGGATAGGCACTGGGTTGTCGTTCAATGGTGTTGAGATAGGGGTTTTCCCGGGGAGGTTGATAGAAATGACCGTGAACTGTCACATAGATACCTGTGGCAGTCTTTAGGGGATCAGCCGCCACCTTACTAGCATCTGAAAATTTTGCTATAGCACTCTTAGCAGCAGAAGTCATAAAAAGCACCAAATTCTTAAAAATCAGTCGAATCAACCATCTAAATCCAATTCCTGAATCTTATTCTAATTAAATATACAGAGTCCTTCAAATCGTTAATTATAAGGTAATTGGTCATTTATTCTGGTAATTTAACAGCTTATTAACAATTTCCAATTTACACAAAAAAAAATCGGCATGGTTCAATATGCCTTCTGGCAGGGTAAAATTTTTAACTTTTTTGACAGCAGGGAAGCTCTTGAGCAGGGAGCAGGGGAGAAAGCCAACTGACAATTTTTGGTATCATTTAATACATTTTTGAATTGAGAATTAAGAATTTTGAATTTCTCACTCACCCTTTTGTAAAAGTTCTTGTCATATTGAATCCGGGTTTAAAACCCCCTTTATCAATTTTCTATATTTTGGCATGGTTCAATATGTAGAGTGACAAGATAACACATAGAGGTGTTAGTCTGGGGAACTTTTAGAACCTTGTCCGGAGTTCGGAGTCTCCCAGTCTCCGGAGTCTCCCCGTCTCCGGAGTCTCCCCCTGCCCCCCTACTTCCCCTGCTCCCCCTGCTTGTCTTTTCCGACAACTTTTCTTAACCGAGCAGTATTGTCCCCGTTCCCTGTTCCCCGTTCCCCTTTCCAGCCCTTGTTCCCCGTTCCCTGTTCCCTGCTTCCACTATTTAACTTACTCTTAGAGGTTCAAGTATCCTAGAGGCTGACTTGGTTATTGCTCAGATGCGTGGACAATCTAGATGCTCAATAAGAACACAATCTTTTTCATTTTGTTACTGTTTATCCCCGTCTCCATCGCTGCCCGCTTCCTGGAGTGGGGAGCACCAGTAGTTTTCATCGCGGCAGCTTTAGGGATTATCCCCCTAGCAGCGTTTATGGGCACTGCCACAGAAGAAATCGCTGTGGTTGTCGGACCTAACTTGGGAGGACTCTTAAACGCCACCTTTGGCAACGCCACAGAACTAATTATTGCCTTTGTCGCCCTCAAGGAAGGGTTCATGGATGTCGTCAAAGCCACTATTACTGGCTCGATTATTAGTAATCTACTGCTGGTGATGGGTTTTGCCATGCTGTTGGGGGGACTGCGCTATAAGGAACAGAATTTTCCGCCCACAGCAGCGCGGTTGAATGCTTCTTCGATGAATCTGGCAGTAGTTGCGATTCTGCTGCCAACTGCTGTTGAATATACCTCCTCTGGCCTTGGTGAAAAAACACTTCAGCAGCTCTCTGTTGCAGTTGCTGTGGTGTTAATTGTGGTATATGGGCTAACCTTGTTGTTTTCTATGAAAACCCATGCCTATCTCTACGATGTCGGTGTAGCAGGATCCGATACAGATTCAGCAGACAACAATGCTCAAACGAATGATGAGGCTAAATCTGAGGGAAATCTGTGGTTTTGGGTGGCAGTACTGCTGGTGGTTACCATTGGAGTAGCCGTGGAGTCAGAATTATTGGTGGATTCCCTGGAAGAAGCCACCTCCCAGCTTGGATTGACGGCACTGTTTACTGGTGTTATTCTCTTACCAATTATTGGCAATGCTGCTGAACATGCCACCGCAGTGACAGTGGCGATGAAAAACAAGATGGATCTTTCTGTATCAGTAGCAGTAGGTTCTAGCTTGCAAATTGCCTTGTTTGTCGCCCCAGTTTTAGTGCTCGCAGGCTGGGTAATTGGTCAACCGATGAATCTCAACTTTAACCCATTTGAATTAGTAGCAGTGGCGGTGGCAGTATTGATTGCCAACTCCATTAGTTCTGATGGTCAGTCAAATTGGCTAGAGGGGAGTTTGCTCTTGGCAACTTATGCTGTGTTGGGGCTGGCGTTTTATTTCCATCCTTTTGGAGGATTGGGTTAACCTTAATATTTGAACAATTGACTACCAATTGACTAATTACCATTACCCATTCCCAACTGTCTGACTAGGTGAGCAAGTTCTGGCAAAATTAGCTTTTCGAGGGCCAGTTTAACAGCATTGAAAGAACCGGGCAGGGAGAAAACGAGCTTCTGGCGATAAACACCAGCAACTGCCCTAGAGGCGATCGCTCTTGAGCCAATTTCTTGATAACTCAAAAAGCGAAACAATTCGCCAAATCCGGGCAAAGTCTTTTCTAGCAAGTTTTCCAGAGCGTCATAGGTGGTATCTCTAGGGGCAATACCAGTGCCGCCATTGAAAATCAAGGCATCAATGTCAGGGCGATGGCACAACTGGGCTAACTGTGCCTGAATCTGTGTCGGTTCATCTTTGACAATTGTGTACGTCCCCACCTGATGACCAGCTTCCAGGAGTAATTGCTTGATTAGCTTACCACTGCGGTCAGTTTCGATAGAGCGGGTATCACTGACAGTAATAACTGCACAATTGACTGCGATCGCTGCTATATCGGGGTGAGGAGTTGATGTCATAAGTTTTTGCCTGAGTTGGGTGAGTCAGGTAGCAGTTAGAGCAAAAAAAAAGCGATAGGAGAATCATAAGTTCATCTTTCCACAGTTTTTAAGCAATTGACCCCTGACAACTGACCCCTAAAAAATTACGACTTGCTAAATTCTAAATCGTGATCTTCAGCATACCTTTTCATAAAGCGCATAAAGCGGTCCCATTCCTCTGAGGATTTCATAATATATATTGCTTCCAATGCTTGAGCTTTACCGTTAACAAACTTACCCCTCACCTCCCGCGTCACTATTTCTCCTTCTTCATCAATCATGTACATCCCCGTAATTTCTTCTGTAAGATCACTACTGAGAATCTTGGGAGCATCAAAATAAAATGTGGCAGTGCCACTGGAGCCATCCCGCGAGCGGGTAAGCCGGACGTTAGGAATAGTTTCTTCAGTGATTCCTGTGGCAAACTGAATTTCAGCCATAAGAAATGCCCTCTTCTAAATGGTCATTTTTCCATCATCTCACAGAGAAGGGAACAGGGAGCTTCGAATCAGGGAATAGGCAACAGGCAACAGGCAACAGGGAATAGGAAATAGAATAAGAAGCCTTGCTACGCTTAAATTTATAGCTAGTTTCGTTTTTTTCAATGTTATTCGAGGCCGAAGTACATTCCTCCCTGCTGGCCTTTTTGCGAGAACAAGGCAAGCTAAGCTGGCCCCATCATTTAACAATGGCGCGGCTAGTGGCACGAGCTTTGCGCTTGGGGCGTCCTGCCTTGATTCAAACTGGGAGTGCCATGGTTCGATATTGTTTAAGTTACCTGACACCAGCACTGCTCGGCCACTGGCCAGTGCTTCTAGTGGCTCCTGCATCAGTACAACAACGGTTGCTGCAAGTAGAAATTCCTCAACTGCAGCAGTGGTTAAAGACAAATAAGGAAATCCGAAGGGGCGATCGCTGGCCGGAAGAAGACAGCTTCGGGGGGCTAATGCTCACCTCACCTAACTCTTGGTTAGCTGATCGTCTCGAAGATCAGGGACGCTTTCCCAGGAACATTCCCACCCTCATTGAGCAGGCTGATGACCTTCAAGAATGGACAAGAGGGCAACTCACAGCCAGCATTCAGCACTGGGACTGGGACGGGCTAATGCAAAGATATCCTCACCAAGCTGAATTAATCCGAGATGTCCGAGTACAACTAATCAAAGCCGTCTTTAACCATCCGAAAAATCCCTATGAATGCTGTCTGATTGAAAAGTCAGAACAAGAGAGCTTACAAAGCTTATTTCGGATATTAGCAGCAGAGTCACTTCTGGACTCTGCTGTTCGTAAGTTTTGGCATCGGTGGCAAACAGGTGGTCAGATGATCTGGGCATCAATTGCCAGAGAAACAGGACAGTTTACCCTGCACATAGCACCTGTAGAGATAGCCACAGTCTTAAGCAAAGTCTGGCTGCAACAGCCAGTTGTCTTAATTGGCGGCTTCCTGGATTGGGAAAAAAATGCACCGATTTACCGCCAGCAGTTAGGCTTAGGAGACATACTGTGCCTAAAATTCTCCCCCAACCGACAGAGCGAACACATCCAATTATACTTACCAGATCGCCTGCCGATGCCGAATACACCTCAATTTCAGGGAGTGCTAATGCAACAAGTCCGCACTCTAGTGAGCCTCAGCAGCAATGTGAAAAAACCAGTGGTTTTGCTGGTTGAGGACGTGCCGTTAAAAGCACAGGTGGGGACAACAATGGCGGCTGAATTTGGTTCTAGAGTAGGGGTAGAGAAGATAAATTTGGCAGAAAACGGCATTTTGGTAAGTGGTTGGGAATTCTGGCGAGTGCATCAAGATAAGTTCCCGACTCCTCAACTGTTAGTGATTGCCACTTTACCGCTTCCTTCCCTAGAAAATCCCCTAGTCGCTGGTCGAGTTGCTTACTATAAGCGTCAGCATCAGGATTGGTTTGGTCTCTATCTTCTACCCACTGCCTTGAGGGAAATACAACGAGCGGTGATGCCCTTACGGGAATCTCAGGGGGTGGTAGCACTGTTGGATAACCGGGTAAACCATCGCAGTTATGGCAGTAGAATTCTGAGTGCTCTTGAACCTTGCGCTCGAATTAATTATATCGATCCGAGTTGGTTTGGTTTAGCACCATAAACATTTTTCAGACTTCAGACTTGAGCTTTTCTGCCCCATCCTCAATCACCAATCCCAGAAAGCGGTATGATTAAGTCAGAGTTAAAGGCAAGTTGTTATGGGTGAAGCTAAACGTCGCAAAGCTGCATTAGGGGATAAGTATGGTCAAGAAGAAACGATCCTTCCCTGGCTTCCGATTACCAAAACCCGGGCCAACCAACTTTACCAATTGACAATCAAAGGCGCTTGGATTGGTATCGGTGTCTTGGTTGTTTCCTGGCTTACGATTCGATTTATTGGACCCGCATTCGGTTGGTGGGCAGTCAACTAAGAGCGTATTTGAACAAAATGTCGAGGACAGTCCCCACCTAAATCAAAGATTTTAGGTGGGGTTAGCGAGACACGAGGTACTGAAAAATAGTATCGAGCTTCGCAAAAAAGATTATTAAGATCGGCGAGCAAATCGCTCAAGTGAGTGCATAATAACTGAGTTACAACTCGCAAACTTCGCTATGAAGCCAATTCGTACATTTAACGTTTCTCCTTCTCTGCCGTCGAAACTCGAACCCCTTCGAAAACTTGCCTACAACCTACACTGGGATTGGAACGTCGAAGCTAAAGCTCTATTCCAACGTCTAGACCGCGACTTGTGGAAATCCAGCAACCATGACCCCGTCCTCATGCTGGGCACCATTAGCCAAGAACGACTCGCCGAAGTTGCCGAAGACGAAGGCTTCCTCGCCCAGATGGAACGGGCAGTCCGCGAACTAGACAGCTACCTCGAAAGCCGCACCTGGTATCGCAAAAATCGCGGCGAAACTGAGGGAAAAGAATGCTATGCCTATTTCTGTGCCGAATATGGTCTCACTCACTGCCTGCCGCTTTACGCTGGTGGCTTGGGTGTCCTCGCTGGGGACCATTTGAAATCTGCCAGTGACCTCGGCTTACCCCTAATTGCAGTTGGCTTACTTTACCAGGAAGGCTATTTTGCCCAGTATTTCAATGCTGACGGCTGGCAGCAGGAACACTACCCGATTAACGATTTCTATAATATGCCCCTTCATCTGGAGCGGGATCCAAATGGCTCGGAGCTGCGCATAGAAGTCGAGTATCCTGGTCGCACTGTCTACGCGCGAGTCTGGCGCTTGCAGGTGGGAAAAGTTCCACTGTACCTGCTCGACACCAATATTGAAGCTAACGAAAGCCCCTACGACCACGACATCACCGACGAGCTTTATGGGGGTGACCTGGATATGCGGATACACCAGGAAATGATGTTGGGTATCGGCGGACTGCGAATGCTGGAAGCGCTGGGATATAAACCCACTATCTATCATCTCAACGAGGGTCACAGTGCCTTTCTGATTTTGGAGCGCATCCGCAAGCTGATCCAAGAAGACGGTCTCAGCTTTGCTGAAGCGAAACAGGTGGCGCAATCCACTCAGGTTTTCACCACCCATACCCCCGTTTCCGCTGGGTTCGATATGTTCCCTCCCGATAAAACCATGCACTACGTTGGACAATATGCCCACATCTTTGGCTTGTCGCGGGAGGAATTTCTGGCACTAGGTCGAGAAAACACCGGAGATTTTGACTCACCCTTTAGTATGGCAGCCCTAGCTCTAAAAACAAGCAGTTTTATCAATGGAGTGAGCCGGTTGCATGGGGGGGTGTCGCGGGATATGTTTCATGGGTTGTGGAACGAACTGCCCCGTTCAGAAGTGCCGATTACATCCATTACCAACGGCGTTCATGCTCGCAGCGTGGTTGCCCCTGCAACTCAGGAGCTTTACGATCGCTATCTTGGTCCGAGTTGGGATCATAAGGAACCAAAAGACCCATTGTGGGAGAAGTTACAGTCGATTCCTGATGAGGAATTGTGGCGCAATCACGAGCGTCGTCGCTCAGAATTGGTGGTGTTTGTCCGGGAGCGACTGGTGCAACACTTGCAGGAGCGCGGTGCAACCGAGGCTGAGATTGAGCGGGCGACGGAAGTATTTAACCCAAATGTGCTGACCATTGGGTTTGCCCGTCGCTTTGCCACCTACAAACGAGCTAATCTGTTTTTATACGACCTAGAGCGGATCAAGAAAATTATTCTGGGGAATAAAGACCGGCAGGTGCAGTTTGTGATTGCTGGTAAGGCTCATCCTGAAGATATACCAGGGAAGGAATTGATCCGCCATATTATTCACACTATCCGGGAAGAAGGATTGAGCGATCATGTGGTTTTTATTCCCAACTACAATATCCATGTGGCGCGGATGATGGTTGCGGGTTGCGATGTCTGGCTGAATACTCCCCGCCGTCCCCGCGAAGCGTCTGGAACTTCGGGAATGAAGGCAGCCATGAATGGTTTGCCCAATGTTAGTATTCTGGATGGTTGGTGGGATGAGGCAGATTATACCCATACTGGCTGGGCAATTGGTCATGGTGAGGTTTATCAAGATGCAGAGTATCAGGACAAAGTGGAAGCCAATGCCTTGTATGACTTGTTCGAGAAAGAAATCGTGCCTTTATTCTATGAGCGGGATGAGCAGGGGATTCCCCGTGGCTGGGTGCGCAAGATGAAGAATGCGATTCGCTTAAATTGCCCGTTGTTTAACACGGCGCGGATGGTGCGAGATTATGCGGTGCACGGGTATTTCCCGGCGAGCGATCGCTATTTTGTCATGACCAAAGATAACTATGCTCCAGCAAAGGAATTGGCTCACTGGAAGCAGTACCTGTTTGAGAATTGGTACAACATAAAGATTAAATCCATTGATGTCTCTGAAGGTACGGATATCAAGGTCAATCAATCTGTTAATGTGAAAACCCAAATTAACCTAGCAGGATTGAAGCCAGAGGATGTACAAGTGGAACTCTATCAGGGATCAGTTAATGATAAGGGTGAGATTGTCAATGGTGTGTCAGTGGTGATGGAATACCAAGGTGAGGATGGGTCTAACTTTAGTATTTACACCGGGGATATTGTTTACAATTCCAGTGGCTTACAAGGTCTGTCTCTGCGGGTGTTACCGAAACATGAAAATCTCTCTAGTGCTTATGAGCCAGGCTTGATTCTCTGGGCTTAAGGGAACAAATTTTCTCCTTGACATCCTCGGGCTGCTCACCCTATCGGGTATAGCGGGTGATTTCGATCACCTAGTTGCAGTAGCTCGAAAAGTCAGCTAATACCAAATCTGGGTTAACGACCCCCTTTTTGAAGGAAGCAGGGAACTTCGGATCAGGGAACAGGGAGCAGGGACTCGCTAGACTAGACTTCGTCCCTGCTACGCAGCGCGTCGCTGCTCCGCAGAGCGCTCAAAGGCATCTGCGTTAGCAGCGACGAAGTCTAAAGGCTTGCATGCAAAAGGCAAAAGGGGGGA
>JBFRWF010000245.1:0-4865 GCA_051439465.1 Xenococcaceae cyanobacterium
TGCTGACTCCCCAGGAGGAAAACCAACTCAACCAGATGATTTCTGAGTTGGAGGCCAAAAATGGCACGGAAATTGCCGTAGTAACCGTCCCCGACACTCTCCCCTCTGCTACTCCAAAGGTTTTTACGACTGAATTGTTTAATAGCTGGGGAATTGGCAAAAAAGGGCAGGACAACGGCGTGTTGTTTATGGTGTCCAAGGGCGATCGCCACGTCGAAATTGAAACAGGTTACGGAGTAGAGGCAATCTTACCCGATGCCAAAGTCGGTAACATCATTAGAAGCCAGATCGTGCCACGCTTCAAGCAGGGAGATTTTGAAGGAGGTATCCTCGCCGGAACTCAAGCACTGGTAAGTAATATCACCGCCGATGACAATTTGTTTCCTTCTACGACTAGTGATCGCCCCTGGTTTAGCTACATTCCCTTTTATATTCAAACATTGGTAAGCACCGCCCATGACATTAATCCCATTTACCTCTACTTATTCTACTTTACGATAGTTTTAGGCTGGTATTTGGTCAATTATCTTCGGAAAAAAAAGCGATCCTACAGTAGTTCCAGCAGTAGTTCCAGCAGCAGTAGCGATTGGTCGAGCAGTGGTTGGAGCAGTGATTCGAGTAGCAGTAGTGATTCTAGTAGCAGTGGTAGTGACTTTGGCGGTGGAGATTCCGGTGGCGGCGGTGCTGGCGGAGATTGGTGATTGGGTCGTAATTTTGTGGGTTGGCAGATGAATCAGCTTAAAACAACAGCTTTACTAGGTTTACTCAGTGGTTTGCTGGTTGGTATTAGTTACTGGATCGTTGGCGGGACAGTAGGGACAGTGATTGGTCTGGTGTTGGCAGGAGTGAGCAATTTTATTGTCTGGTATTATTCAGAGCAGATTGCCCTGAACGCCTTTAATGCTCAACCGCTTACTCCAGAGCAGGCGCAGTGGTTAAAACCACTGGTACAGAAATTGTGCGATCGCGCTTCTTTGCCTCTTCCAGGAATTTACATTATTCCCACCTCGGCTGCCAATGCTTTTGCCACCGGAAGGAATCCTGAACATGCCGCTGTCGGCATTACGGAGGGTTTGCTCGAACTTCTGTCCCGAGAAGAATTAGAGGCGGTTATTGCCCACGAACTCAGCCATATCAAAAACCGCGATACTCTCACCCAAACCGTTGCCGCAACCGTTGCTGGAGCAATTTCTTTCCTCGCACACCAGGCAAGAATTTATTCCCCTGGCAGGAGTTCTCGCAGTCAAGCTAACCCTCTGGCTCTGTTGCTAACTGCTACACTTGCTCCTATCGCTGCTAGTTTGATTCAACTGGCTATCTCCCGCACCAGAGAATTTGCCGCTGATGCGGGGGCGGCGGAAATTACAGATAACCCTTCTGCTTTAGCTAGTGCCCTGGAGAGGCTGGAGCGTAGTGTCCAACAAGAGCCCCTGGATGGCAACCCCTGTTTTGAACCGCTGCTGATTATTAACAGCTTGAAGGGCGAGTTTTTGAACAACCTCTTTTCTACCCACCCGCCAACATCTGCCAGAGTTGAACAATTACGCCCCTTAGAAAATCAATCTGCCAAAAACACCACACCTTCCCCCTCGGTTGAGACTATGAAGAACCAAAATGCTCGCCTTCCTGAAGATATGGCTCCAGAAGTGCTGGAATTGGCAGCCCGACTCTATGCTCAACAACAATCAAGTTATTCAGTTGCCGATTTAATCCAAGCTGGGGCAGAGGCAGAAATTCCGCCAGAACTTATCGAGCAAGCCATTGAGCAGGTACAGGCAAGACGGCGAGAGGAACAAGCCCAACGCCAACGCGATCAAGAGTTACGAAAACAACTCCTCTTAGGGCTGTGTGGGGTAGCCGCTGTTGTCCTCCTTTGGGGCGGCTGGACTTATAATTCCCTGACAGGTGCAGCCAATCAGGTAGATGCAGCTGGGGCACAAGTGGAAAACCAACTGCAACGGCGGGCAGATTTAATTCCCCAACTGGTAAAGGTAACGGAAGCTTACGCCCAGCAAGAGCGGGAGCTAGTGACAATGCTGGTACAGTCAGGTTCCTCATACCTGCAAGCCAGTACCTTGGCAGAAAAAGCAGCGGCGACAGCCCAGATGAATTCGGCGATCGCCAGGTTTCAAACCTACTTTGCTGCAAATCCCCAGTTACAATCGAGCCAACTGTTTGTCAATCTGCAATACGAAATTGCGGGCACAGAAAACCGCATTGCTACTGAACGAATGCGCTATAACAAGGCAGTACAGGCATACAATCAAAAGGTGCGCTCCTTCCCTAACTCACTAATCACCAATCTGGGCGATATGAAACCAAAAGAGTTCTTTCAAGCACACTTAAATTAGAGATTAAATTAAGGAAGTAGTGCCAGAATTCGCGCTTGTGCCTGTGAGCCATCCTTAACTGGCAACACCCCAATAATCACAGTTGCACCCGTCGGCGCAAGGGCATCCAGATTTGCCAGATTCTCAATCAGGTATTTGTTCCCCTTTAGCATAATTTTATGGGTGGCGAAGTCCTCAGACGAGCCATTATCGATGCTGAGGGTGTCAATGCCTATCCCCACCACGTTTCGCATCAACAGCAGTCTAGCGCTATCGGCACCAAAACCTGGAAAGTGCATTACCTGATTCTCATCCATGTTAATGTATTGCTCTGGGTTGTCAAAGCGTTTGTACCAGCCTGTGTTAAGGATGGCGAGGGAACCAGCGGGAATCTTGCCATGTTTATCTTCCCAAGCAATTACATCTGATTCAGATAGTTGATAGTCGGGGTTATTTGCCGTCTTATCCTGGACATCGATGACTACAGCGGAGACAATTAGCTCTTGAAGTGGGATTTCATCGATTGTGGGATTACCCTGGATAAAGTGAGAGGGTGCATCGACATGGGTGCCAGTGTTTTCTCCCATCTCGAATTTATGTAACTGATAGCCCTGATCGTAATCTACTAGCCTAGTCTTTTTAAAGGGGACTCCTCCGGGCCAAAACGTCATATTGTCGTGTAGGGTATGAGTCAGATCGACGATAGAGCGATCGCTAAATTTCTGCTCATTGAGCTGCTGAGCATGGGAGAGAAAGGGGATGAAAATGGCTGCGGATAGGAAAACAAGCAGCAGAGTAGATCTCAGTGCCAGGAAAACTGGATTCCGACTTTTCTGCTTCTGTCTGTTTGCACTCATCTGCTATCGTTCCTTGGGATTGTTTGATAACAATAAATAAATATCATTACGGACTTTTATTTCGGCTGCGTGTCTAATAGCGATCGCTGCTAGCTCTTGTCCATTTTACACGTATCTCGGCTCAAACCCTATTTGCTAATCTAGAACAGATTTATGAATAAAGAAGCAGCAATCCATGAAATCTTTGACGAAATCTTTTGCAAGTCTCTTTAAACGAACGTTTTGGGTAAGTATCTTTTGCCTAGCGTTAATGCTGTTTTCCTTACCCAGTTATGCTTTGGACCTGAGTTCGATATAAGGAAGTTTGCTAAAAGCAAGTTACAGAGAGAATTACAGCTATCTTCTTCCCGGTAGGCTGTTTTCAACTAGGAAAGGTTAATGAGAATAAAAGGAATCAGAAAACGGGTATGTGAATTGCCCTTTCCAGACACCATTAATTCTGTCTCTACGCTACTTTACTTTTGAGGATCAATGCCGTCACACAAGTGTCTATCTTTCTCTTTGATCTTGGGATTATTCTGCAAATAACCGCGCACCCAATCGCAACTGCGCTCCATTAAAGCGTCTAAGTCCCAGCCTGCTTCTAAATTCCAGAGTTTGATGGTCTTGTCATCACTGCCAGAAGCCAAGGTCTTGCCATCGGGGCTGAAACTGACACTAATGACCGAGTCATCATGCCCCTGGAGGGTGCGGATTTCCCTTCCCGTCTCTAAATCCCAGAGTTTGATGGTCTTGTCACCACTGCCAGAAGCCAAGGTCTTGCCATCGGGGCTGAAACTGACGCTCCTGACCCAGTCATCATGCCTCTGGAGGGTGCGGATTTCCCTTCCCGTCTCTAAATCCCAGAATTTGATGGTCTTGTCTTCACTGCCGGTCGCCAAGGTCTTGCCATCGGGGCTTAAACTGACGCTAAAGACCCAGCCATCATGCCCCTGGAGGGTGCGGATTTCCCGTCCCGTCTCTAAATCCCAGAGTTTGATGGTCTTGTCTTCACTGCCGGTCGCCAAGGTCTTGCCATCGGGGCTGAAACTGACGCTAATGACCCTGCCATCATGCCCGAAGAGGGTGCGGATTTCTTCTGGCGTCTCTAAATCCCAGAGTTTGATGGTCTTGTCATCACTGCCGGTCGCCAAGGTCTTGCCATCGGGGCTGAAACTGACGTTCCTGACCCAGTCATCATGCCCGAAGAGGGTGTGGATTTCCCTTCCCGTCTCTAAATCCCAGAGTTTGATAGTCTTGTCTTCACTGCCGGTCGCCAAGGTCTTGCCATCGGGGCTGAAACTGACGCTCCTAACCGAGTTATCATGCCCGAAGAGGGTGCGGATTTCCCTTCCCGTCTCTAAATTCCAGAGTTTGATGGTCTTGTCCTTACTGCCGGTCGCCAAGGTCTTGCCATCGGGGCTGAAACTGACGCTAATGACCCTGCCATCATGCCCGAAGAGGGTGAGGATTTCCCTTCCTGTCTCTAAATCCCAGAGTTTGATGGTCTTGTCCTTACTGCCGGTCGCCAAGGTCTTGCCGTCGGGGCTGAAACTGACGCTATAGACCCGACTATCATGCCCTTGGAGGGTGCGGATTTCCCTTCCCGTCTCTAAATTCCAGAGTTTGATGGTCTTGTCAAGACTGCCAGAAGCCAAGGTCTTGCCATCGAGGCTGAAACTGACGCTCCTGACCGAGT
>JBFRWF010000246.1:0-33236 GCA_051439465.1 Xenococcaceae cyanobacterium
GCACGGCGGCGAGAAATTTGTTGTCTTCTACAGGATATTTCTGATGCCGTGCCCCTCCCAGGTGATTATCGGTGGGGTTGGGGCAAGGCGGCGAGAAACTTATTGCCCTCTACAGAATCTCCCTGATGCCTTGCCCCTACAGGACATGGTTGGTAGGTGTAGGGGCACGGCAGCGAGAAATTTGTTTCCTCTACAGGAGATTTTTGATGTCGTGTCTCTCCCGGGTTATTGTCGGTGGGGTTGGGGCACGGCAATAGCCCATTTGTTGTTCGAGACAGAATCTCCCTGATGCCGTGCCCCTACAGAATATTGTCGGTTTTATCGCCCCATCGTTCAAAAATACAAATTCAATTCATATGGCTGATAATCTCGGTAATATTGGGGGTTTTCTTCGTCCAAAGCCCACTGGCGAGGATTATCGATAATATACTGTCGAACATTGTCCAAACCTCTTTCAATGCGAATAATGCTTTCGTGATAATTGCTTTGCCATATAGGGGGGCTGGTTGTTGGGCGCATCAGGTTAATGCGCCTAGTGACAGCTGATTTGAAAGAACGAACTATTGTAGGAATAGAACCAGGTATTGGTTTCCCAAATTGTTCCCTTCGAGGCTGTACCTGTCCCTTTCCTTCGTCGGTAATCACCAAAATACCATGCAGATGATTGGGCATGACGACAAAGGCATCTAATTTGATGTGAGGAAAACGACGGGAAAGCGCCTGCCAGAATCTGTAGGCAATATCACCCAATCTGTTATATCGCATCTCCTCATTAACCACATCGCCGAACCAACATTGCCGCTGGTGGGTACAAATGGTGACGTAATAGGCACCGGGTTGAGTGTAATCATATCCCGGCAAGCGAATAGAACGGCGATGGTGTTTTTTGGGGTCATATCCCATAAACAAATTTCGTTATCCTCTAATCGCGATCGCCCCATTAACTCATGTCTTCCCCTTCTTCCCCATATTCCCTATCCCACAAGGATTTCAAGACTTATGGGTAAAGGCTAGGCGTAAAGACAAGCAATCAAAGATGCTTTGGCGCTAGTTCAATCTCATGTCAAACCCAGATTGTCTACATCAAAAACCTGTAACCCAGTTCTAATACCAAGTTGCATTCAAACATAGTAGGTTCGAATGTAGGGGCACGGCATCATCAACATTGTAGACAAAATCAAGATATTTATGCCGCCGTGCCCCCTACCACCTTTGACCGCAACTTGGTATAACCAAACATCGAAAGGAATAAGTTGGTAAAATTTATCTAGCAATTTATCTAGTTTGCTCCTGGAGACATAATGCATAATCTTGGAGACATAGTTGGGGGACGCTACCGAATCAACAAGGAATTGAGTACCGGGGGTTTCGGGACAACCTATTTTGCAGAATATATAGAGATAGGCAAACAAAGCCAGCCTGTCGTCGTAAAAACACTCAGCCCCAGATTCCTTGCCAAAAAACGCTTCGTCAATCAAGCAATTGTGCTACAGCGCTTAGGTAACCACGATCAGATACCAGGACTTTTGGATTACTTTGAGGAAAATAAAACTTTCTATTTAGTTCAGGAATTCATTGATGGTCAGAATCTAAAGGAAGAGCTCAAGGGCAAGGTTTTGAGTGAGGAGGAAGTCATTGCCCTGTTGCAGGATGTCCTAAAAATACTAGCTTTCGTCCATCACCATGGTTTTATCCATCGCGATATTAATCCCTCTAATTTAATCCAACGACGCTCCGATGGCAAGATGGTTCTGATTGACTTTAGGGCAGTCAAAGAAATCGGCACCTTATCAATTGATCCTAACACCTCAAAAAAATATACACATGTCATTGGCACACCGGGTTATATGTCACCTGAGCAATACGACGGTAAGCCAATCTATAGCAGTGATATCTATGGGTTAGGCAGGACAGCTATTTACGCTTTAACTGGGCGAGTGCCCCTCGAATTAGAGAATAAGCAAACAGGCGAACTTGATAAATGGCAAGAGTTTGGGCAGGTGTCAAATGAGTTAGCCGCCATTTTAGACAAGATGGTACGCCCCAAATATGCAGAGCGCTATCACTCTGCAGTCGAGGTTCTCCACGATCTACAACCTCTGCTCAAGATTGGCAAAACAGTGGGGATACACTACAAAATTATCCGTTACTTGAGGGGAGGAATATGGGGTCATATCTATTTGGCCCAAAATCTGCAGCGACGCTACCAATCTCCTTGCGTCATTAAACAACTAAAACCTCAGACCATCAACCCATCAACCCTTCGGGAAGCTGAATGCCGCTTCTTGACTGAAGTAAAAGTTTTAGAGAAATTAGGTCACCATGGTCAAATTCCACAACTTTGGGATCACTTCGAGGAAAACGAAGAATTCTATTTAGTTCAGGAATTCATTGAGGGCGAAGATATAAATAAAGAGCTCCAAGAAGGCAAGCGCTTGAGTGAAGAAATGGCCATTGCCCTCCTGCAGGATGTTCTAGAAATATTAGACTTTATCCATCAGCACGGTGTTATCCACTGCGATATTAAGCCCTCTAACTTAATTCAGCGACGCTCCGATGGCAAATTTGTGCTGATTGACTTTGGGATGGTCAAAGAAATAGCCAATTTGTCACCGGACGGAACGGAGTCTACAAGTTCAACACCTACCTTTAGCAGTGATATATATGCCTTGGGCACGACAGCTATTCAAGCCTTAACTGGGGTATCTCCAGACCAGTTACAGAGGAATCCACAAACAGGCGAGGTCATCTGGCGAGAAGGAACCCAGGTGAGCCAGGGGCTAGCTAAAATCTTAGACAAGATGGTACGTTTAGATTTAGAAAAGCGCTACCAATCTGCCGCTGAAGTTTTAGAAACTTTAAGGAAAGCCAAACGCCAAGGAGTATTGCCGCCATTTAAGCCTTGGTACTGGTACATCTTGGTTCCCCTGATTGTATTAAGCGCTCTGCTTTTTGTGCTATAGACGGCGGCTCTCCCGACATCATGGGGTAAAATGTTGGTTTATATTACATTTTGGGCGCAAGCCTTGGGCCCCTACATTTGGGGAATTATCCTGCTGTAGGGGCTTACGGCATAAGCCCGCTCATTAGATAACCTCTGCTTATCACCATAGATACAGCGTAAATTCGGCTAGGGTATAAATGATGAGTTTTGTAGGATGGGCATTGCGGTGCCAATTGGAAGATTTACCCAAAGAGTCACAATCGGCAATGCCCACCAGTCTCAACCTTTCACCCTGATTGGAAATGTTTAGGCTGGTTAGGGTTAAGCTGAAAATGCTTTTCATTCAGTTTTGTAGGGTGGGCATTGCGGTGCCAATTGGAAGATTTGCCCAAAGAGTCACAATCGGCAATGCCCACCAGACTCAACCTTTCACCCCGAAATGGTGGGCATTGCAAACCAAAAATTCACTCTTTGGGCACCGACAATCCCTTACTGCAATGCCCACCCTACCCAATACTAAATCATCCTCTGTAAAATGATCGCCCGTTTTGGCTCATCCCACTTTTTCCCGTTGCTCCCTGCAGCGGTTGAAGACAGAGCAGATAGATAGCGCAATGCTTTACATTGTGCTTATATAAAAGGGAACTTCCCCAGTCTCCAATCCCAAACTTGATATTATTGGGATAATAGAGTAACAGCTACGAATGGCAAAAGTTTGGTTACAAGGCATAACACGTAAATTTGATAACGTCACTGCTATCGAAGATATTACCTTCGAGGTACCCGATGGGCAGTTCTGGGTTTTAGTGGGACCATCGGGTTGTGGCAAATCAACAATTCTGCGCACGATCGCTGGTTTGGAATCGGTGACGGAAGGCAAAATCTACATTGGAGATACTCTGGTTAATCAGATTCCTGCACGGCAGCGGGATGTGGCAATGGTATTTCAGAATTATGCCCTATATCCGCACATGACGGTGGCGGATAATCTCGCTTTTGGGCTGCGAATGCGCAAGGCAGATCCAGCAACCATCGCCAAACGGGTGGAAAAGGTGGCGCGATCGCTTAACATTGACCATTTACTAAAACGCAAACCGAAACAACTTTCGGGGGGACAGCAGCAACGGGTAGCATTAGGAAGAGCGATCGCCCGCGAACCCAAAGCGTTTTTACTTGATGAACCCTTATCAAATCTAGATGCCCAGTTGCGGGACGACACCAGAGCAGAATTGAAAGAGCTCCACGAGCGGCTGGGAATTACCACCATTTATGTTACCCACGATCAAGTGGAGGCAATGACTTTAGCGGATCGGATTGTGGTGCTAAATGGCGGTCGAATTCAGCAAATTGGTCATCCCCAAGAGATTTATGCCCAACCTGCTAATCGGATGGTAGCCACGTTTTTGGGCAGTCCAGGGATGAATATCCTGCCAGTGACTTATACCGACGGCACTTTTGAGCTCCAAAACCAGTTTTTGCCAGTTAGAGCGAAGATGGAAGAGCAGTTGCAACCCCGTGAAGGGCAAGGCTTTGATTTAGGCATTCGCCCAGAGCATATTATCATTGCCTCCCACAAGCAGAGAGAGGACTCAGAGGAGCCAAAAAATAATTTTGGTCAATTGGCAGTAGACGTGGATATTGTCGAACCTCTGGGGCGTGAGATCCTGGTTAGAGGCAGTTTGCCCGGATCTGGTTTGATCCTCAATCTTCATGCTCCTGCCTATTGGCGAGGACATCGGGGTGATCGCTTAAACGTACAACTCGATCTGGATCGGCTATTTGTCTTTGATGTCAGTAGTGGTGAGACTCTCTATCCTAAAAATGGCTACCAACTTAAGGCGAGACACTAGGGAACTTCGGATCAGGGAACAGGGAACTTCGGAACAGGGAACAGGGAACAGGGAATAGGTAATGGGGAATATAGCAGTCCTAAATGAGTCGTGGCCAATCAAAACATATATAAACTGTCCCGGCTTAAGTGGATAGCCCTAAAAATTAAACATTTTGGTAATTGGCAGTCACACAATGAGGGTTTCTATCAGAGACGATATTATTTTCATTAACCATGAAGACCTTCCCAGTTACAAAAAAGGCGGCTCAATCGTTCGGAACAGTTATTTTTGGGCATTAAAATCAATCGCTTGTTATTCAGCCAGAGGTAATGATTGGGAATTTGATCGAGAAGTTTGGGTTGCTTTGTCAAGAATGCTCCTTTCCTTCAGTCAATCCGGATATCTAGGCGACTCTGAAACCATATTAGAGTTTCCCTCTGACGCGCAAATTCCTGAAGTTCTGCGCTTAGTTTCTACTTGGCTGTGAGTGCCTTCCAGCCTAAAGTGGCGAGGGTGCTGCGCTTCATCCCCTTATACCAATTTTCTTTAGTCGTGACAGAGATCCTGGATTGGGGTAAAGGGGAAAGGTAAAGGGAAAAGCCTACAATCATACCTTTCCCCTTTAACCTTATCTACATCTAATTTTCTACCGCTTTCCAGCTTGGATGCATTGTTCCACCAAAGGCTTTACCCGATCCACATCCTTCCAGCCGAGAATTTCGGTGACCTTCTTCTCTAAGTTTTTGTAAGTTCTGAAAAATTCGGCAATCTCCTCTAACCGATGTTCAGCAATGTCTTGGAGAGACTTGACCTGGCTGTAGCGGGGATCTTTGTCAGGAACGCAGAGAATTTTTTCGTCGCGATCGCCGCTGTCAATCATTTCCAGCATTCCAATTGGTCGCGCTGCAATCACGCATCCAGGAAAAGTCGGTTGATCCATCAACACTATACCATCCAACGGATCGCCATCATCAGCCAGGGTATTTGGGATAAACCCGTAATCATAGGGATATTGTACAGAAGAGTACAATACCCGGTCGAGAGCAAAAGCATTCAGGTCTTTATCAAACTCGTATTTATTTTTACTGCCTGCTGGAATTTCAATCAAAATGTTAATCACACCAGGCTTAGGTTGAGCAGGAATGCGCGACAAATCCACGAATTATCTCCGAAAGCAATAAAGTATAGGTTAAGGAAGCCTTGAGGTAAAATTCCTGAGGCTCGCGGGGTAGCACGCCAGCATTTGGCTGCCACCAGCCCTTTTGACGGCTCCCCTCCCTGCTATCGCTCCGAAGGGGATTCCGGGAATTGATCGCTCAACTCCCCTGCACTAACAAGAGCGAAAATAGATAGCTAAACACCTTCTTTTTCGACCAACTTAGGCTTCCCAGACTCATCAGGCAACCCCGATGATGACTTCATTTTGCAATGAACTTCAGCCGAAATATCGGCTCCCTTATTGAGGGTGGGCGTAACTTCCCGAAGGTCCCCCGGTACTGGTAATTCTATACCCATTACTTGTAATCCACGCTCTCTGATAACCACTGCGGCATCTAGATCAGCATCAGCATAATGACCGCAATTTTCACAGAGAAACTTTTCGCAGTTTCTGTTGGTAGGACTCACATAACCACATTGACTGCATTCTTGTGATGAGTACTTAGGATTGATTTCAATGACTAATTTGCCCCACCTTTCGGCCTTAACTCGGACTTTTTGTTGGAATCCACCCCAAGCCGCATCAGCAATAGCTTTGTTTAGTCCTGATTTAGCAGCTTGTCCGTTATGCAGATATTTTCCGGTTTGAGGATCTGTTTTCGGTTTACACCTCCCCATCATCCCCTTAGTGTTTAAGTCTTCAAATACGATTAAATCCCCTAAGCTAACCAGATAATTAGCCTGTTTCCAGTGATAGTCTTCTCGTCTCGATGCTACTGTTTGCTCAAATTTGGCTAACCTTTGATAGGCTTGACGGCGGTTTTTTGAGCCGCGTTTTTTTCTAGATGCAGCTCGGTGTAATCTAGCACGGCGACGTTGAACTTGTTTGTAGAATTGCGGGTTAGCAATGACCTCACCATTACTGAGTGATGCCAGTTTTTTAATCCCCAGGTCTACACCGATAGCCGTTTTGATTTCATTAGGTACTGGTAGCTCTGGAACCGTATCATCCCGTAACTGTACCACCAAGTAGAACCCATCAGCTCGACGCTTTACTGTCACTGTCCTCAGTTCAAAGCCAGCCGGAAATGGTCGTGACTGGTAGAACCTCATCCACCCTATACCTGGTAGACGGACCTTATTGCCAGAGAATCTGACATCTGGAGGAGGGTAACAGAACGACCTGAACTTGCCACGTCGTTTAGGTTTTGGGTATTTTCCCAACCCTTGGAAAAATCTCTTAAATGCAGCATCAACCCTGGCAATCATTTGCTGCAAAACATGATGTTGAATGCGTTTGTACCAGGGACGTTGCTGTTTGAGATTGACTAAATCCGCATCCTGCTGGGCTTTAGCGCTTCGTTTTTTGACCTTGCCTGTCTTCTTGTCTGGTTTTGTCCAGGGGTTTCCATACAAAGCATTCTTGGAAACTGAACAGGTTAATGGGCAGCACTCAGCATCAGTCCGTAGGTCGCAATAGTTTCCTAAAACTGGTTCAGATGCCTGTCTATATGCCTCAGTACGTTCTCTAACCCGGAAGTTGTACTGTAAACGCAACATTTCAATGTGTTGATTAAGTTCAACACATTGGTTCGGGGAAGGATTGAGCTTGTACTGATAGGCAATTAGCATAGACATATTTGCTCTATTCACATCAGTTTAGCATTACGTTTAGCCAATGGCAAATACAGTGAACAGTCAAAATGTCTTATTGGAAGATTACGCATTTTGAGTAGATTGGCGCTCACCGTTCTACGCCAACAGGTACGAAGCTGACGGGGTGACAACCCCGTCCAAACCTTGGTTAAAGATTTTTGTAATTGATTTTGATAAACTGATAGCAGTTTCATTGAATATTGGTTTATTACACGAGAGGAAACCAATATTTTTTACCATAAATCGGTCCGATTGAACAGATTTTTAGCTAGTTGAATTAAAAATCAACAACAAAGGGGGGTGAGAGCGCAGCTCTCACCTCCCCCCAAATAGAATGATTATCATTATCAATAAGAAAGCGATCGCTCTTTTTGGTCATTCTCAATAAGCTCATCCAGTTACTTGATTTTTTCATCAACTCACCAAGGTGAACGCCAAGCCCTGTCAGGGTTTTGACGGGGTTGTCACCCCGTCAGGGTACGAAGTCTAGGTGCGCCTACCGCGAGCGCCTACAGAAAAAAATCCAAGCATTTATACTTACTGCGATCGCCAATCTACCCAGGATTTACATATTACTTTGCCTATTACAAAAGGAAGCACCGAAGGGGGGTTGTATTTTTTCTATCCATCGAGGAGCGAAAAAATCCGCGCCACTTACCCGGACCTGCTAGCGCTCCGAAGGGGCTTGCGTGCCGATTTGGTCAAGCATTCTACACAGAAGAGGGACACAGCGGACTTCTGAGCCTTAATCTATTAAGCAATATCCTTGGTAATGTTTCACATTAGTTTGTTTTGGGTAGCGAATAAGTAGTTCGTGGTAACGGATCGAGGCTGCTGTTTGAGGAGTAGTAAGCGATTATCAACAAAGGTAAAGTCAAGGTCAATACAGCAATTGCAGTTCCCACGATCCCTGCCCATCTATGATTAGAAGGGTCAGAAGTATTTCCCGACGGACCAGCTGATTCCATAAAAATGATTTATTTAAACCCTATGCTTCTAATTTTAACGACTTCTTCCCAGTGAATTGTTGTTATTGCAACTAATCTTAGCGCGATCGCAGAAGTCCCGCTCCATAAATATGGATGTCAACCCAATCATGGCGCAAACAATAAAAAACCGCCACTGAGCTGAGGGCGGTATGAATAAGCAATCGGAGGGTGTTAATAGATTACGATGGGAGTTAGGGGATTGTATGTAGCAAATTTGACCGAATATACTTTGCTTTACCCTATTTTCCGGAATAAGCTTTCATCGGCTCCTGGATAAACCGGATGTATAAATGCTTAAAGGTAGAACGGAGAACCCGGGGAAGACCAAAATCGATGGGAACTAGAGCCTCTGGTAATTTCCAATCTGAAACTTGTAACTGTGCTGGATGCTGGTGGGGAAAGTGAATCTGTGAAAGTTCACAGCAAAGTCCTAGCTGGGATTGAGCAGCAATTGTGGGTACAATAGCTGGGTCAACTTTGAGGATTTCTACCATAGCTCGATCTAGGGCAAAGACATCGGCAGATGCTCCCAGAATTCCCAAATCGCGAGGTTCACCGCCACTAGGACCATTGCCTTCATGACCGATGATGCCGTCTATAATCGTTAAATCTGGGTTAATCGCCCGCGCAGTTTCTACAAGCATCTCCCCGAAGCGGTTGGCATCCTTTCCCGCTTCCAAATGCCACCAAGCTTTCATTTTTCCAGGCACGCAGCCGAAGAGGTTTTTCACTCCCATAGTCATAGTTAGCTGCAAGTGGGATTTTACTTTAGGCAGATTAATGACTACATCCGCATCCATTGTTTCTTTAGATAGACGCAAATGGTTGAAGGTGTCGCTAGCAGTTTGGTAACGCTTACCGTGGAATTCGACAATGGGCAAGTTCAGTTCTTCCATTACAGACAGATAGCCATTGGTTTTGGCCACACCTCTAGCACTGCCAAAGGCGGGACTATCCCCAAAAAATGGCTTACCCCCTGCTTCTTTTACCAGTTGGGCAACGCAGTAAACTATTTCTGAGCGAGTGATACATTCCTTTCCCGGACGTGCAGCAGTCAGAAGATTGGGTTTGAGGAGGACGCGATCGCCATTCTTAACAAAAGACTCGATCCCTCCTAGGGGTTCGAGCAGATGTTCTAAAGATGAGCGTAAAAAAAGCAGATCGTAGGAGCGGGCGCGAATCAAACTAACGGTGGACATAGTAATTACTCGACTGTTGTGATTTGAGAGAGCGATCGCCATCAGTTTAGAACCTATCCAACAATTTTAATAATTGATAATTGATAATCCGCGATCGCTTAAAGAAAAGAAAGTGAGCGCACCTGCTCGTTCAAGCAAAGCTAATTATTCGGCATGGTTCAATATGTAGAGTGGCAAGGTAACACATAGGGGTGTTAGTCTGGGGAACTTTTAGAACTTTGTCCCGGAGTCCGGTGTCTCCCCCTCTTCCCCTGCTCCCTACTTTTGCCTTTTGCATGCAAGCCTTTTGCCTTTGAGCGCTCTGCGGAGCAGCGACGCGCTGCGTAGCAGGGACGAAGTCTAGTCTAGCGAGTCCCTGCTCCTCCTCTAAGCGTGTTACCCTATTTTGAACCATGCCAATTATTCAACGGCAGCGTGACAGTAAAGGTTGTGCCAAAGCCAACTTTACTGTTTACGCTAATCTGAGTGTTGAGTAACTCAGCATATCTTTGAGCAATTGCCAGCCCCAATCCCGTCCCCTTGACATTGCCGACATTCTTGGCTCGATGAAATGACTCAAACAGGTGTGGCAAATCTTCTGGGGGAATGCCAATGCCTCTATCCTGCACCCGGAAAACAGCCTCAGCTGTGCTAACAGAAAGCTCAAATTTTACCTCTGTGCCCTCAGGAGAGTACTTGAGCGCATTAGAGAGCAAATTGGTCAAAATGGACTGCAGCGCATTTCTATCTACAGTAACCTGAAAATCTTTTTCGCCCTGATAGGAAAAGACAATAGGGTGCAGCTCCTCATCAGAAAATCGCATTTGTTTCACCAATAGCTGACATAACGAAACCAGATTCACAGAAGTTGGATTAGATTCTAGTTTTCCCGCATCAGCTCTGCCAATCACCAGCAAGTCTTCCAAAAGTTGAAGCATACTATTAGAAGAAGAAAGAATGAGCTCTAAGTATTCAAGCTTTTCCTTTTCAGAGATTGTCTGGCCATAATCTTGGAGTAACTTGACTGCTATATTAATGCTGGTGAGCGGATTCCGAAAATCATGGGAGACCATGGAGATGAATCTGGATTTGAGTTCATTGAGTTCTTTTTCTTTTTCCAGCGCCCTTTTCAGTTCTTCCTCTGCTCGCTTGAGCCTCAATTGATTCTCGACGCGAGCCAAAACCTCTTCGCTCTGAAATGGCTTGGTGATGTAGTCTACGCCACCAAGGTCAAAAGCTTTAACTTTATCCAACACAGTATCGAGGGCGCTGAGAAAAATCACCGGAACCTCGTGAGTTTGAGCATCGGCTTTCAGGTATTTACAGACCTCATAGCCATCCATCTGAGGCATTTTGATGTCGAGTAAAATCAGGTCAGGCGGATCTGCTTGCGCACTTGTCAAAGCCATCTGCCCATTCAGCGCTTTGCGAACTTCATACCCTTTATTAGCCAGCATCCTGGACAGGAGGCGCAAGTTGTCAGGTGTATCATCAACGATGAGAATGTCTCCTCTAGAGGCATCAGCTTGATTGCGGTTCATTTTGCAGCCTGTTGAATTAAGTTTATGACTTTATCAAAACGAAAGTTATTGGCCCAATCCGCCAAGGCGTTAGCCAGAGGGGCATGGGTAGAAGGGATTTGCTCGATTAGTTGGAAAACATGGCGATCAAAGCCTTTGAGCGCCGCTCCCTCGAGCTGTGCCACCCACTCGGCAGGCATTTGAGATAGGTGAAAATCGAGGTTAGCAGTGGTCGGAGTTTCCTCGCTTATCCCTCTTCTATTATCTTGCTTCAGCACTGGCTCTTTATAGATATAGCGCACCCCCAGATGTTCTGCCATTTTTTCCAAGATAACTTCCTCTTGAAAGGGCTTGCGCACAAAGTCGTCACAGCCAGCTGCCAAGATATCAGCTCGCTCTTCTTCAAAGGCACTGGCGGTTAGGGCAATGATGGTGGTAGCCTGACCGGAGCTTGTCGCTTTAATGTGCTTAGTGGCTTCGTACCCATCCATTACGGGCATGCGCATATCCATCCAAATCAGGTGCGGTTCCCAGCTTGACCAAAGGGCGATCGCTTCTCGACCATTTTCAGCTTCGCGCACCTCGAAGCCTATCTTTTCAAGCAGCTTGACCAATAATTGTCGATTCGTCCACTTATCCTCTACCACCAGGATGCGATATTGAGGTTGGTCAGGTTCTAGCCCAATCACTTGCCGAGACGGCTGTTGAACTGGAACGGAGGACGGCTCAGCCAAAGTGAGGGGCACATCAAACTTAAAAGTTGCTCCCATACCCAGCACACTACTGACGGTGAGTTCTCCTCCCATCAGGCGCACGAATTCTCGGCTAATGGGCAAGCCGAGACCCGTCCCTTCTTGAACGGACTGCCCACTTTTGGTTTGCACAAATGGTTCAAACAAGCTCTCTAGCTCATTGGGGGAAATCCCAGGACCGGTGTCTTGGACTTCAAAGAATAGTCTGAGTTCTGAATTCTGAATTCTGAAGTCTAAAAGGGGGTTATCTGTTGCTTTCCTAGTTGCAGGATTTTCGTCCCCCACAGATAAATTCTTTTCAGACTTGTGACTTCTAACTTCAGACTTCCTCACTCTCATTCGCAAAATAACCGTGCCAGCTTCAGTAAATTTGACGGCATTTCCCAGCAGGTTAATCAAGACTTGACGCAACTTACTCTCGTCCCCTTGCATGTATTGGGGAACCTCCCGAGCGCGGTCAAAAATGAGCTGTAATCCCTTGGATTCAGCTTTCAGTCGCAACATCTCTTCCAGACTGTCCAGCAGGTGATGCAGGTCAAAACTACTGGGATTGAGCGAAGTCTTGCCTGCCTCGATTTTGGACATTTCCAGAACGTCATTGATCAGCTCTAGCAAATGCTCACCACCGCGACTAATGATGTCCAGATATTCTTTAGCTTGTTGATTGAGCTCCTGCTCCCTAACCATCAGTTGGGCGAAGCCGAGAACGGCGTTTAGTGGCGTTCGCAGTTCGTGACTCATATTTGCCAGAAATTGGCTTTTGGTGCGGTTGGCAGCTTCGGCAGCTTCTTTGGCTTGTTGCAGCGCTTTCTCTGCACAGACGCGAGGTGTGATGTCCCGCCCCACTGCCTGGAATTCTAATAGCTGACCGTTTTCATCAAAAATGGCGCGGTGAGTCCACTGCTGCCAAGAAGAAGAACCATCTAACTTCACAACCTCTTGTTCTCGGGTTAGCACGGGGTTTTCCAGGGTGAGGGATGCCAGCTCTTCTTGCATTTCTCTTCCCATTTCTTGTTCTGCTTCGGGAAGCAGCTTGAGGAAGCTATGCCCAATCAGTTCCTCCTGGGAAGCACCGAAATAGCGACAGTAAGCTGAGTTAACGAAAGTGAGAGTTCCGTCGGGCAAAAATCGACTGATTAGCTCTGTTTGATCCTCAACGACGGTACGATAGCGAGCCTCACAAACCCGTTGCGTTAATTCGGCTTTTTTGCGCTCAGTGATGTCTTCGGCAATACCAGTCACCCGGTAGACTTCCCCTGCTTCATTTTCAATCGGGAAGGCGCGATCGCGAATCCAGCGAATTTCTCCATCTGGTTGCACAATCCGATACTCTTCATCGTAATCACCTCGAACCTGTTTAGCTAAGGCAGCTATGACGCGGGAGCGGTCTTCTGGATGGATGGTATCCAGAAAGGATTTGGGTTGAGTGTATAATGAGGTACAGGTGCGACCCCAGATTGTCTCATAGGCAGGAGAGACATAAATCATCTGTTTCTTATGGGTATCGGTCATCCAGAAGACACTCTCGATGTTTTCTGCCAGCTGACGGAACCGCTCTTCGCTGTGGAGAAGGGCTGAATTTGCCTGTTTCCTTTGCAGAGCGTTGGCAAAAATCTCCCCCACCAGTCTGAGCAGGGTAATGCTTTCTTCTGTCCAGGTTTTGGCTGTCCGTACCGAATCAAACCCGACGAAGCCCAAGAGCTGACTCCGATGAGCCATGGGCACGTTGATGAGGGATTGAATGGATTGCATCAGCAAGCATTCTTTTTCATTATTGGCTTCCGGCGGCAGCTCAGTTACCCTCGGGATATGCACGACCTCGAACCGCTGTATTTTTTCTAGAAACCACCTGAAGGATTCCAATGGCATCTCCTGTAAATTATTGATTTGGGGTTCGATTCCCATCGCACACCATTCGTGGATATTGCTCATTGAGATACCATCGTCGGATAGCCCAAAGACATAGCTGCGGTCAACACCTGCAAATTCTCCAATTTGTTGCAGGGCTGCTGTGATGCCGCTGTCAATTTCATCCGTATCCATGTTAATGAAGTGGGTGGAGATGTTGGCGATGATCTGTTCTAATTCAATACGATACTGGAGGTTTTCCTCTGCTTGCTTGCGATCGCTGATGTCTTCGACTACTTTAATAAAATACTGCGGCTCACCCTCCTCCGAGCGCATCAGGGATTTGGTCACATTCACCCAGACGACGGAACTATCGGAGCGGATGTAACGCTCCTGGAGCGAGTAAGTTTCAATTTCACCAGCCAGCAGCGATCGCCGGTACTCCTGAGTTGCAGGCCAATCTTTGGGATAGATTATTTCCTGGCACCTATGCCCCAGTAATTCTTCATGGGTATAGCCCAAAATGTGGCAAAGCTTTTGGTTGACTAAGAGCCACTCGCCGTTTAGCCCCACCTGTGCGACTCCAACCGCTGCTTGCTCGAACAGGGAACGGAAACGGGCTTCACTGGCTTGCAGTGCCATCTGGGCTTGTTTTTGCTCAGTCACATCATTGAGGGTGCCAGCAATCCCGATAAGATTTCCCTCCTCATCTAGCATCGGTTGGGCAAATATTTCAATCCAGCGTACCTTTCCATCTTTGGTTAAAAAGCGGCTTTGGTGTCGGCAATAGTCTTTTTTGCCTTCTACCAGGAGTTGACATTGCTCTTGATTGAAATGGGCGTCGTCGCAATGAATGTAATCTAACAACTGCTGGTTGAGACTTTCATCTATAGAGAAACCAGTAATTTCTCTCCAGGCAGGATTGAGAAATGTCCAATTGCCCAGCTCATCCGTCTGGAACACCACTTCTTTCAGGTTATCAACGACCCTGCAATACTGTTGCCAGAGCTGCCAGCGCCGCTGTGTTTCCCAAGACAATTGCTCGTGAGCTTGCCTTAATTCGGATCTGCGCTCTTCTACTCTGGTTTCTAACTCTTGATTCAACTGTTGCAAGGCAGCTTCTGCCTGCTTGCGATCGGTAATGTCTTGAAACACAATAATCAAATAAGGCTCAGCCACAGGGTGAGAGTCCCCAGACTTACCCTCCGATCCCATCGAGGCTGTCATGTTCACCCAGATGATGGAACCATCCCGGCGGATGTAACGCGTCTCTAACGAAAAGGTCTCAATTTCACCAGCCAGCAGCGATCGCATATACTCCTCAGTAGCAGGCAAATCTTCGGGGTGGGTTATTTCCTGGAACCTATGCCCCAGTAATTCTTCCTTGGTGTAGCCCAAAATGTCGCAGAGCTTTTGGTTTGTCAAAAACCACTCGCCGTTTGACCTCACTTGGGCAACTCCGACGGCTGCTTGCTCGAAGAGGCTCCGGAAACGCACTTCACTTTCTCGCAGTGCTCTTTGATTTTGGTCAATGGCTTGAAGGATACTGCTCTGGGTGATTAGACCAACCAACTGACCCTTATCGTCTACAATGGGGAGATGGCGAATTCGATGCTGGCGGAATAGAGCTAGCACAGCGAAGAGATCTTGCACTTCTGAGTCTTTGAGGGTAATGATCTGCCTGGTCATTACCGCCTGCATGCTACACCCTGCTAAGTCTACACCGGATGCCGTCAGCCTTACCACATCTCGTTCTGTGAACAAACCGACTAACTCAGAGCAGTTTGTTTCGATCTGCTCTACCACCAAGACGCAACTAGTGCCAGCCTGATTCATACGAGCGATCGCTTCGGACACAGAAGTGTCTGGGGTGGTGGTTAGGGGATAGGGATTAATGGCTTGACGGATTGAGAAGTTTAGCATGAGGAATGACTTTCTGACTCATACTTAATGTCTAGCTTTTAACTAATGGGGGTTTGGGGGTGGATATGTTTCACACTAAAATTTGTGGTATAAGCGAATATAGTTCGCGCCGTCGATGATTTAGTGTGGAGATACAGCCACCCCTAAGCCGATTGTATCCGGTTAATCCCAGTAAAATCCGCAATAAATCTATGTTTATAGACAACTAATTCCGGGTTAGAATTAGTGACATGACTCTGAGCATTAAGGTGATCGCTTGCTCATCTAAAGTAGATGAGAAAGGTTAATTCTCAGCCGTTCTATCTTGATTTGTGAGTAGCTTAAGAATCTCGACAATTTCCCCTTGTCTGTTGCTTAGCTGTCTCTGGGTTTTATCCACATCCTCTAGCCTGTGATAGAAACTCCCTTGTGCTACAGCAAGTTCAGACATTGCTTGGTACAGGCGAGAGCGATCAAGTTGCCACTCCTGCTGCCACTTACTCATGTTATCGGTAAGCGCTTCTATGGTTCTGGCATTAGAATCTACCCTTTGACCAATTTTTTCGATTAAAACTTCAATTCGGTCTAGACGATTGGGATCATTGTTGGTCATGGTTCTCTGTGGCTTTATACCAAATACGGGTTAACTACCCCGTAGGGTTATGTTAACCCGCAGAATTACATTTCGCCTATATCCAAGCAAATCCCAAGAGCGTAGACTCCACTTATGGGGACGGATGCACAAAGAAGTTTATGCGCGACATTGAAACATCGCCTAGTTAAAAGCTGGGAAACAAGCAAGCAGATTTTATAGTCAATGAATATAGAGCTCAGTGTCTCGAATCTCGCCAAATGGAAGCTCAGGCATGGGAAGCTATTGAGGCAGATTGTGAAAATCAGTGTCAAAATGACCGGAACATCCCAAATCAGTCTCAATAACTTTGTTATCGGGGATCGCAAAAAAAAATGGGTATGCCGTCAGCCAACGGTATCACCCCTCACTTTTTCAAGTATTGTCTAACTTGAGACCACTCAATGTCAGAACTGAGCTTATTTCATATGTAAGTAGTTAGCTTCTGCTTCCAATTGGCGAATTAACTTTTCGTCACCTTCGGCTCTGGCAACTTCCAGACGATGTTGTAAGCTTTTGCGAAGACTCTCGCGATGGGCGGAGGCAGCTTTTTTCAAGGTTTCTTGACGATTTATGTTCATATCGGACATTCTTATTGGACAACTTAATGTATATTACTCTTCCAAAATAACATTTTTGCAGAAATCAGTATCGAAAGTTACAGAAACTTAATAAACTTTACTGAAGTTGGACTACCAAATCCTGAATCCCCAAAACTCAATGTCTGAAAACAGAACTATTACCTTGCTCAGTGACTTTGGCTTGCAGGATGTCTATGTCGGGGTGATGAAAGGCGCGATCGCCCAAATCAACCCTCAGCTCAAGGTGGTAGATTTAACCCATCAGATACCACCTCAGAATATTGCTGCAGGTCGATTTTGTCTCATGAATGCCTGCCCTTACTTTCCCCCTGAAACCGTCCATGTAGCGGTTGTCGATCCGGGGGTGGGAAGTCAGCGGCGAGGAGTTGCTGTGGAGTTTCCCGGCGGCTTTCTGGTGGGGCCAGATAATGGCTTGTTTAGTGGCATCCTGAGTCTATCCCCAGCAGTAGCCGCAGTTGAGTTAACCAACCCCGATTATTGGCGATCGCCTCACCCCAGTTTTACTTTTCACGGTCGAGATATTTTTGCTCCGGTGGGAGCGCATCTTGCCAGCGGCGTTCCCCTGGAACAACTAGGAGGTAAAATCGCTCCAGATAGTTTAGCACAGTTACCAATTCCAGAATTTAAGCCAACAGATGCTGGTATCGCTGGGTGCATCCAGTATATTGACACTTTTGGCAACCTGATTACCAATATTCCAGCAGCAGCAGTTGAGGGAAAAAACTGGTCGGTGGCGGTGGGGGATTTGGTTATTCCCAGTTGTCAAACCTATAGTGATAGTGAGGTGGGAGGGATTGTTGCTTTAGTTGGCAGTCATGGTTGGGTGGAAATTGCGGTGAATGGTGGTAGTGCTAAATTGAGGTTGCAGCTTGATTGGGGAGACGTTGTAAAAGTCAAAAGTCATCTGCGTCAGCAGCGACGGAGTCTAAAGTCATCTGCGACAGCAGCGACGGAGTCTAAAGTCCAGAGGCTACATTGGAGTAGAGGGCGTTGTCAGGAATTAGGGGAAGATGTTAGAAGCAGGGCAAGTAATAGGCGATCGCTATCAACTCAAACAAAAGTTAGGTCCCAATGCAGGACGTCAAACCTGGTTGGCAAAAGACCTAGAAACCGAACCCAATCAGCTAGTAGCAGTCAAACTGCTGGCGTTTGGCGGTAATGTGCAGTGGGATGACCTCAAGTTGTTTGAGCGGGAAGCGCAAATTCTCAAACAGCTCAATCATCCTCGCATTCCCAAGTATCGCGATTATTTCTCCATTGACGAGCGGACACTCTGGTTTGGGCTAGTACAAGAATACATCCCTGGAGTCTCTCTTAAGGAATTGCTGAACCAGGGCAAAAGATTTACAGAACTTGAAGTTCGCCAAATCGCCAAAGAGGTTTTACAGATTCTCACCTATCTCCACAGACTTTATCCCCCCGTACTTCATCGGGATATTAAACCCAGTAATTTGATTCTGGGGGAAGAGCAGCGGGTTTACTTAGTAGACTTTGGTGCTGTTCAGGATTCGGCAGCATCAGAAGGAGCTACGTTTACAGTGGTGGGAACCTATGGCTATGCGCCAATGGAACAATTTGGCGGTCGAGCGATTCCTGCTTCCGACTTGTATGCCTTGGGAGCTACTCTGATTCATCTGCTCACAGGTATTGCTCCCGCCGATTTGCCGACTCGCGATCTGCGGATTCAATTCCGCGATCGCCTTACTCTCAACTCCGAATTGGTTAATTGGCTCGAAAGAATAACAGAGCCTGCCTTAGAGCGTCGATTACAAACAGCTAGCCAAGCTCTTGAAGCCCTCGAATTTGGCTTGCAGCGGACTAATAGTTCCCGTAATAACCCACACCACTTGATTTCATCTTCCCCATCTGCCACTGCCTTTCTTGAGCGGCCTCCTCAAAGTAAGATCCAAGTACAGAAGTCTCCAAGTAGTCTAGAAATTACTATCCCGATGCGAGGTATCCAGGGATTAGGAGATTTCGGGGTAGCGATTGTTCTTTTTGTTTCAGCAGGTCTATTTCTTTTGGTGCTCCCTGAAGCAACCAGTATATTACCATTCGGTCTTTTCCCATTGTTCCTATTAGGATGGCTTTGCCTCAAGGCCTCTAATCATCTTTTCGGCCATACAAAAGTCAATTTTAATCGCAATAATTTTGAAATCCAAAAGTTATTCTTTAACTTTCATTATAATCGAAAACCTGGACTGACTAATTACATAAAGGATATTTCTATTAAACATAAAGCAAGTGATTGGAACTCAGGACAAATGGTAGCTACTGAAGTAATTATAACCTCAAACTCCCTATTAAGTTCTAATAAATTTGAAAGGCGTTTATTTGGTCAAGGATTGAGTGAATTAGAACTGATGTGGCTAGCTCAAGAAATTCGTGACTGGCTGGCATCAAAGTACTAGAATTTAACTATTCTGCTTTAGACTCCCTTTCTCCCTTTGCGCATGCAGCGCCCTGGGGCGAGTATAACAACATGGGTAAAGTTAACTATGATGACAACACAACAACATTCTGAACCACAAGTCTACCAAGGTCAATTTGGTGAATTTACCATTACCGACAGCGATCGCCTGGGAGTAATCATCTACCGTGCAGGCTTAGTGACAGCAGCCTTGAGCTTTGCCTTGGGCAGTAGTCTAATACTGGGGCAAGGAGCCACCCCAGCAGTTTTACAAGCACTGACTCCCCTATATGGCATCTTTTCTCTCGGCTTGGCTGTCAGCTTAGTCACCATTCATATCTATTTAGCCCCCCTGCACCGACTACTACAAATCTTTTGGCTGATAGGCACAGTTGCAGCAGTTGTACTAGAGTGGCAAAGCATTGAACCCCTTGCCCTATTTGTTTACAATCAGCCAATGACTCTGTTTGGCATTGGCTTCAGTTTCGCAGCCTTGACAGGAATTTACTTCAAAGAAGCCTTTTGCTTCAACCGCTTTGAAACCAAATTCCTCACGCCTCTAGTACCGCTGCTGCTACTAGGACATCTGGCGGGTATCCTACCCTTAACCGTAGAACAATTTTTGCTGGGTAGCTGGACGATTTTGTTTATTGTCTTTGCTCTGCGTAAAGTCGTGCAACCGATTCCACCGGATATTGGTGATAAGTCTGTGTTTACCTATCTTAAGCAGCAGCGTTCTGTCAAAGCTTAATAGTGCCTAAAAAATGTCTAAAACTCCTTGCTCTTGCCGAAGAGTGAAAAAACTTTGGGGTTTAATTGAGTACAAATCACTGTGGACGCTAACGATTCGAGGCTGGATCTTGATACTTCTATGGATGATTGCTTTAATGATAGCGATCCTGACTCAGATCCAGCCGTTTCTGGCATTTTCTGCGCCGATTAAAGCCGATGCCTTGGTGGTGGAAGGATGGGTAGAGGACGATGCCATTAAAGGGGCGATCGCGGAATTTGAACGGGGTGATTACAAAATTCTGATTACCACGGGAACACCTTTATCAAGGGGATATTACCTGGCTGAATACAAAAACTTTGCCGAACTTACCGCCGCCACCTTTATTGCCCTCGGTTTTGATCCGGACAAGCTAATTGCAGTTCCAGCACCGAAGGTTAAGAGAAATCGCACTGTTACCTCTGCTGTTGCCTTGCGTGAGTGGCTATCAACTGCCGATGTGCAGATTCAGTCCATCAATGTTTATTCTTCTGATGTTCACACCCGCAGAAGCTGGCTACTTTTCAAACGAGTACTGGCGGGTGAGATTGAAGTGGGAGCGATCGCCTATCCACCCCTCAATTATGACCCCAAATATTGGTGGACTTCGAGTGAGGGGGTGAGGTTAGTCATTTCTGAAACAATTGCTTATCTTTATGCAAGATTGATCAATTGGAGAAATTAGAGACAGGCGATCGCTATCCCACGACTGCGATGTCATAGTCTAAACTCCAGTTGTAAGTCCCTTACTCAAAAAATTGTCAGCATAACTTTGCCAAAGTGAATTGGAAGCATAAGCCTGCCGTTTCGGCAAAGTTATCGTTCCACTGACAATATTCATAAAACTTTACAAGTTGCCCCTGGTGGCACGAACCCTAGGTTTAGGCCGCTACGGGATCGGCGATCGAGCTTGTGTTTTGAGTATTCAATTTGAGACGTTTGCATCATATGTATATAATGTGGTAGAAAAATCCCTCTGAAGCACTCGAACAATAGTAGCTTAATTATCAGGCAATACAGCTTCTTCAGGAAAATAAACAATGAATCAATATACTAGCATTACTGATTATTACGATCTTTTAATGACCCAAGGCTATTACGATTACCAAGCAATGGCTAACGCAGTATATTCTCTGATGAAAGATCGTCAGAAAGTACTTGAATTGGGTGTAGGAACAGGACTATTGGCCGAAAAATTACTATTACTTGCTCCTGAATCTGAATTTACAGGAGTAGATTTTACGCCATCGATGCTCGACATTGCTAGAAAAAGATTGGGAGAATGGGGAAAATTAGTAGAAGCTGATGTCGTTGATATGGATCTCAAAGATACTTTTGATATCGCTGTTTCTAGTGGAGGAGTTTGGGTAATAATTCAACGAGGATATAAGACTAAACTAGGAACTCATTTAAGAGATATTCATCAGGATATCAAGGGACTAATTAATGTGGCCAAACATCTGCGTCAAGATGGATTACTACTGTTGAGTATTCAGGGAGAACATAAAAACTATGAACAAAATCTTCCAGGGGGAATTGTCTATTCTCAAGAGATAGAAAAATTACCGGAAAATGATGAAACTGAATCCATTGAGAAAAGTTATTTCTTTAAGAAGGATGGTAAGATATTGGCTCAACAGAAACTAAAATTGAATTTCATAAAACAAGGTAAAAAAGAAGAAATTCTCGGAAAAGCTGGGTTTACTTTTCTCGGTATCCATGACAGCCAAAAATTTCATATTTATAGAAACTGCTCATCGCATACGAACTATTATCTTTAGAAGCTTTAGAAGTAGGCAATCAGGCAATCTACATCTCATGGAAACAAAAACGGCTATGATTCAAGAAGTAATATAATTCTAGCGATAACTTATTCTATGGACTGGAGTTTAGACTATGACATCGCAGTCGTGGGATAGCGATGTCATAGTCTAAACTCCAGTTGAGACCAACTTCCCTAATTCAAACCGTACAGTCTAGAATGATAGCTGTGGTTGGGATAACTTTTTTGTGACTCAACACTGGAATAAGCGCTAAAAAGAGAGAGATAATCAGACAAATGCTACAATGATGCCATCCTCGAGGAAATTTATTTTGTCCCATTTTTACCGCCCACGCTGTCGCGATCGCTTTAGCTAATGCACCCATCTTAATCATTGACCCAAACTGCAATTTCAATTACATCAACTCACGAGCTTTAGCACCACCAGCGATCGCGCCGTCACTGGCATAGGTTGGCTGCCTTGGGACAAGGGGCTCTCCTCGACAAAACGGGGCTCGGTGGTGTCAAACACAACAGTCCACTCTTTATCCTGTAGCCCAGTAGGTAGGGTAAACTCAATCATTTCATCGTGGGCATTAAGGAAAAGGAGAAAACTCTCGTCAACGATGGGTTCGCCTCGGATCCCCGGCGTGGGAATGCCTTCGCCATTCAAGAAAATGCTGATGGCCTTACCATTTTTCCAATCCTCCTCAGCTATCTCACTGCCGTCTGGCTTGAACCAACCGATATCCTTCAGACTCGATCCGTAGATAGCTCGACCCTCAAACCAATTGCGCTGCTGAAATACGGGATGCTGGCGGCGAAAGTGGATGAGCTGGCGAGTAAAGTCCAACAGGGCTGCTTTTTCCTCTGTCAAATCCCAATTAAACCAAGAAATTTCATTGTCCTGGCAGTAGGCATTGTTGTTGCCCCGTTGCGATCGCCCTATTTCGTCTCCTCCCAACACCATAGGAACGCCCTGGGACAGCATCAGGGTTGCCAGGAAGTTGCGTTTTTGTTGTTCGCGCAACGCCAGTACATTTAGGTCGTCCGTATCCCCTTCAACCCCACAGTTCCAGGAGCGGTTGTCGTCTGTTCCGTCGTGGTTGTCTTCTCCGTTCGCCTCATTGCGCTTGTCGTTGTAGCTGACCAGATCGTTGAGGGTGAAGCCGTCGTGGGCAGTGATGTAGTTGATACTAGCAGAAGGACGTCGCCCCTTGCCCGTTTTTTTGTAGAGATCGGAACTGCCAGCAAAGTGGTTGCGAAATTTCTTTAGGATCTCGTCCCGATCGCCCCAGAAGTCGCGCATGGTATCCCTATACTGACCATTCCACTCCGACCACAGGAGCGGGAAGTTCCCCACTTGGTAGCCCCCTTCCCCAACATCCCAGGGTTCGGCAATCAGCTTCACGTGGGAGAGAACTGGATCTTGGTGGATGATGTCAAAAAAAGATTCTAGAGGATCAAATTCGTGGTTTGAAATTAATTGGTATTGCTTGGAGCCTCGCTGTACTTTTATCTCTATCGACTCTCCTCTCCCTAAAGCTGTCGCTAGATCGAAGCGAAAGCCGTCCACGTGCATTTCTAAGATCCAATAGCGCAGGCTGTCGGCGATCAGCTTTAGGACTTGCGGGTGTCTCACATTGAGACAATTGCCGCAGCCAGTCAAGCCCTCTATGTAGTAGCGGGGATTGCCTTCTACCAACCGATAGTAAGTCCCATTGTCTATGCCTCGCCAAGACAGGGTAGGACCTAAGTGATTGCCTTCCCCCGTGTGGTTGTAGACCACATCTAGAATCACTTCGATCCCTGCAGCGTGGAGGCTTTTGACCATCTGCTTGAACTCAGTGACCTGCTGCCCCAAAGAGCCACTGGCACTGTAGCCGGAATAGGGAGCGAAATAGCCGATGGAGTTGTAGCCCCAGTAGTTGCGCAGTCTTTTGTCCGCGAGGTGTCCCGGATAGGCGAGGAAGTGATGGATCGGTAGCAGTTCAACGGCAGTAATGCCAAGAGACTTGAGATGGGCGATCGCGGCTGGATGGGCAAGTCCGGCATAGGTGCCGCGCAGGGAGTCGGGAATGTCCGGGTGCAGCTTGGTAAAGCCCTTGACGTGAACTTCGTAGATGACGGTTTCATTCCAGGGGATTTGCAGCCTCCGATCGCCCTCCCAATCAAAGGACTCATCGATGACAACTGCCTTGGGAATCTGGTGAGAATCATCTAGGTAGGATAGCGCCAAGTCTTCTTTCCCATCGCCCCACGGATAGCCGAAGATTTCTGCCCCGTGACTGACATCGCCAGCGATCGCTTTGGCGTAGGGATCTATGAGGAGTTTGGCTGGGTTAAAGCGGTGGCCCTGCTCGGGTTCATAGGGACCGTAGACTCGGAATCCGTATTTCTGTCCCGGTTTCACCTCTGGCACATAGCCGTGCCAGACATAGTTTTCCACCTCAACCAGAGGCAGGCGGGTTTCCCGCTCCTGTTCATCAAAGAGGCAAAGCTCGACACCCGTCGCGTTTTCTGAAAATAAAGCAAAGTTTGTCCCCTTACCATCCCAGGTGGCTCCAAGAGGATGGGGTTGTCCTGGCCAGAGTTTCACATCCATTAAACATCAAATCTTTAGATTTTTGACTACTTTGTTTAGTTTAGTTTCGATAAGGAGGGCGATCGCATCAAACAGCTGGATATAAGTAGTCGGACAAAAATAAACATCCCTGTGTTAAGAAAAATTAAGACAAAGATGGCTCCGCTTTTTTGCCCAACTGGTATCATTGTTACACTTTTCGTCAATTAAAAAGGATTGCAACTAGCCCCATCAAAATCATAAGTATAAGCAGAAATCCTGGAAGATTCTCCTGTACCAACTTATTCTGAGCCAACTGTCTGCCTCTCCAAACCAAGTCATCAGATGGAAGCAACTCCTCCTTTTCTACAAGACTCGATAAACCCCGCCAGACTCTCGTAAGAGCCGATTTTTTCTTAATTCCAGTGACAACTACCAGGGTGCTGTCATTCCATTCGGGCAATTTGCATCCCTCGATTTCATCCGCAAGCAATTGGACTTGCTCTGATGAATTAGGTGCTATTTTCCTTATTTTAATGGGAGGTTCATTTTTAGTATTGCCTATTGTTGATTTCAATTGCTTGAGTTGCTCAAAATCAACTCTAAATCCATAATTATTCTTTTCATCGAAATTAATCGCAGCATCAATCTCATCCTTTAACTCACCCCGCAACGCCTTAACTGCGATCGCTCGCAACTTTCGCTCATTTTCATCAGAGTCTTCTCCCACCCAGGCTACAGAGTTGCGAATTTTGCGATCGCGGAAATCTCTTCGCTCCCTTGCCTCAAAACCTGTAACCAGCAAGAGAAATTTCCCCTCATAGCGACCCAAAACGAGAGAAGGAACCTCACTCTGAATCAGGTCGGTAACTCGGTGGGTTGTGAGAATGGACGGTATTTCTGGCAGCCAGTGATAGCCATCCTCCTGAGAAAACCCACAACTGCGAACATATATCTCCATGATTAACTCCTATCAGATGTTGAGCCAAGTTTCCCCCTGTAGAAGTGCGAATCCGCCAGTGGTTTTGCATCCCTTGGCAAACTCGAGGACAGCCTCCGTGAGGTGATTATCTAGACCTAACCAATTGCGGAGGAAATTAAAGAATTTCCAATGGCGTTTATCGAGATGGAGTCTCAACAAAAACCGCAATAGGTATCGCAGAGGCTGTTCGCTATCCTTGGGACTATATTGAGCGTCGTGACTGATTTTCCGAAAGATAAACAGCGGCTCAGTGCCGTTCATCTCAATCCGAGAAAAAACTACAGTCCCAACAGTCTGAACAGGTGTGACAACCACGGCAACTTTAGAAAACAAAGCTTCAGAGCTGAACAGGTCGAGTAATTTGGCATATTCGGTCTCGATCTGCCGCAGTAGTTCCGAGACAGTGTCTTCACATTGAAGATACTTCTCACACCTGACAGGTGCAAATATCACCAGCCGGGGCGAGTCAAGCTCTTGATAGACTCTTTGGAACAGATTGGTTATCTGCTGCGGTCGATTTGTTGCGTCATGCCACTGACCGTTTTTTTCCATGAGAGCAGGAGTATCAATGGCGATGATAACGGCAGCAGAATCCCTGACAAAACTTTCAATCCGTTCCTTGTCTTCCCGGGAGCTTTTGGATGAGAGATATTCTCCGGGGTAATCTTGGAAGTGAAGCTTGAGAGAAGGTATAGCGCCTTTCCTGCCGAGTTCAAACAAGAAAGATTTGTAGCCCTCTGTACTCTCCATCCATCCCTTGGTTTCAAAACTATCAGGAAGGTTTTTCAGTTCTGCTAAGCGCTCTTGAAGCAGTGCCGAGCTTTCCAAATCAGGCGCGAGTTGGAGATTAGTTCGACCAATATTGCTCTCGAACTGCTCGTACATAGCCGTCAAGAGACTAGTCTTGCCAACTCCTCTAGGTCCAAGCATTGTAATCTTAAGTTCGTGCATCTGAGTCCCCTTGCTTACCTAGTTCAAGAATCGCATAGAGTCTAATTGGTTGGCTGCTTCTGCCTGTTTTACAGAGTTTAGCCATTCCCTGCGCAATCTTGTGCGTTCCCCCAGCTGCTCGAATTCTGCTGGCCAAACTTCCGATCGCACTTCCTCCAGAAAAATTCGCCACTCTGTCTTTGCTCCTTCAGCGCGAAGTACGCGATCGACAAACTCCTCGACGATGGCAAAGGCTGCTTGACTGGGTTCACACAGTAAGTCTTCCAAGGCTGTCTCGCAGCCATAAACGGCTTCTCCGTGGAGCGTTTTGAGATTATCTAGGATTTCCTTTGCAGAAGGCGATTGAGAAAGGTGCAGCGAGGTTGTATCAGGTGTAAGACCATCCAAATGCTTGCGAATGCGGTGCTGGATCAGTCCGCGATAGGAAATATCGAATCCTGCAAGGATGCGAAACCCTAACTTGAGTTTACTGAGGCTTTCAGGCAGTTGGCTGGCAATTTCCTCTAAAAACTCATACCCTCGCGCTGGTGTAAGTTCTCCTAGACGGCCTTTTTCCACCAGTACTTGAGCCACCTGAGATTTTACTCGCAAGAGCGATCGCTTCAACCCCTCATCCAGAGACAGGAAATGCTGCGACAAGTAAGCGCGAATCTCGTTCAAATACTGATAGTAGGCATTGGGATAGCCCCCCGCTGCATCGCGCAGAGTTTCAACCTGGTCAATTGAGGGAATTCCCGGATCGTGGCGGCAGGCTTGGAGAGCGGCATCTACCTGCTGTTTAAAGTCGATATCTTGAGAGTCTCGCTGCTGCCTGAGTTCCCTCAACAGTCTCTCTAGACCCCTGGCGAGGTCATTCCACAGCTGAGTAAATAGCTGCTCAAATAGGGGGAACCAGTTATCGCCCTGGATTGCTTGACCTAAGGCACCGCGAGCTTTGTCTAGCTCAGCATTAACCGCACTCCTGAGTTGGATTAAGCGTTCTTGGCAAGAAGAGGCATATTGCCGATCCAGAGAGGTGATGTTGGCAGCTAAATAGTCAAGAACCCGATCCAGAATCTGATTGGCTTCTTGGGCTCTAGCGCAGTTAGCGATCGCGCACTCAATGACAGCGATGTGCTTTTCGGCAATAGTATTTGCCAAGTCTTTGCAGTTGTTGGAGTTGTCCCCATTTTTGGAGTCAGCCCCCGTTCTATTGAGTACCGTGAAAGACCACAAGTTAATCGGCAGGTCAACCAGTGCAGCGCGAGCAGTATCATAGAGTCGCACATCCACATCAGCCCAGGAGTCCCCAGATGATTTCGGCATGCGCACGAACAAAACCGCATCCACATCCTGCCCCAGGGTTTTCATCAGCCGCTCCTCATCGCCTATTCCAGTGTCGCCCAAACCGGGCATATCAACTAAGGCAATCTTTCCCACATCGGAGTTAGGGAAATTGCAGGTAATCTTGACTTCTCGGACTGCCAGATAGTTAAAAAAGATGCGCTGACCATTTGGAGTATCTTGAGCTACATATTCCCGGATTTCACGTCTAGAAATGCGGCGGGGCGATCGCTCTCGCAGCAGGTGGCGATATTTCTCTAGATTGGCATGGTATCGATCTAGGTGTTCATACATAGCCCCAGGTTCAGCATATCCGGGAAGGTCTTGTGGCAAGGGAGGTAGGGACTTTCTCTCAAATTCTTCCAGCGTCATCGGCTTTGCCCCCAATCGCAGTTTTTCGTAATAGGGGCTGATGACCTCATCTAGGAACGATCGCTCTGAATGAAACCAGACTTCACCGTAGGTTTCTAAATTTGGGTTGTGGTGAATGGTACTCCTGACACCAGTGCAGTGTTGCCTGTCGCCATCGGGAATCTCAGCCGCTGTCAGTCCCGTCAGACTTTGCAGTAAGCGACTCTTGCCTTGCCTTGCTCGTCCCACAACCCCAATATTCAGGGTGTCGCGGGAGAAGCGAGCCTTAAGCTTAGCCAGCGCCTCCAATTCAGTGGCAATACTCAACTGAATGGTCGAGAAATCGATTTCCTTCAGGTTTCCAGCTACATTTAGGTCATCCACTCGCGCCATTAGCTGATTGCGGTGGTTTTCAAGGTGGCGCAGTGCGGAGGCAAGAGACCTCAGATTGACCTCTACCCCTTCAATTTTCTTTGCCAGGGGACGGCGCTTTTCGATAATGCTGGCGATTCGAGTGTTTCTAGGTGTGTTCATCTGGCAGAGTCTTCAACCAGTTTTATCCGTTGGCTCTAACGAAATTATTCCTTAAACTGATGGTGTTGGGTTTTGCGATCGCTACAACCTAACCTATGTCTAAATCAAGAGCTAATTTGGAGAATAGCACGATGTCAGTTACCATCGAATCAGATCTCAAAGAAGTTCTAGACCAAATCAATCAGAAATTAAACAAAATTGATGAACGTCTCAACAAACTAGAGATAGGACAAGCCAGATTAGAAGGGGATCTCAGTGCCATAAAGGAAGATGTCAAAGATCTCAAAGGCTCACAAAAAGCTCAAATCTGGACACTAATTGGAATTCTGGGAACAGCCTTAGTCGGCACGATCATCCGATATATCATAATCCCTTTGCCTACTAGTAATCCTTAAATGTCTCAGCTGATCTCGTGTTGAAAGTCTATCTAGATACCAGCGATCGCTGACTCGTAGGGTGGGCAAGGATTAACAAGCAAACTAGGCTGCCAAGTTTCCCGTAATACCTTGCCCAGCAAAACCAACAAAGATTTAAGCCTTATCTGGTGGGCAGTGTCCCTAGTTCAATAACATTATCCTCTGCAAGTTTGACACTGCCCCCCTACCTTCTACTACCTTCTCTACTCAGAGGCTCTACACTCAGTAACTACATTGAGGTAAAGTAAGAATAGATCTAAATTAGGGACTCAGATGAAATCGCTAAAAGTGAGGCAGCTTAGCAAGATTATCTGACAGAACGCGATTTAGTTATTTATTTAGAATAACTTGAGCGATAATTATCATGAATAATCCAATAAGAATGACAAGAGCATACGAAGAAATTATTGATTTTCTTGCTGCGGGAACAACTCCAAAAACTATCATTGAATTTCAACCTTCAGAAACTGTAAAAGAGCGAGTTGCCAACCTAATTTTCCGAGGAAAAAACAGTACACTTACCCCTGAAGAAAAATCTGAATTAGACCACTATATGCTTTTAGAGCATTTAATCAGATTAGCAAAAGCACGCGCTCACCAATACATCACCCAAGAACAATAGAAAAATAACATGGAGCGCCCCTACATTAATAAAACACTTCGTCGCCTAGTTATCACTCGTGCCGATTATTTATGCGAATATTGTCTTATTCACGAACAAGATACTGCATTAGGATGTGCCATTGACCACATCATTAGTCTCAAACATGGTGGCGCAACAGAAGCAGACAATCTCGCTTACGCCTGTGTCTTCTGCAACCGTTTTAAAGGCAGCGATATTGGTTCAATAATTTGGGAAACTAGAGAATTTACCCGATTTTATAATCCCCGTTGGGACGATTGGAGATAGAATTTTCAACTCAATGGTTATCTGATCCAACCTATTACCAACATTGGGGAAGTAACTGCGCGAATTCTAGGATTTAACGACCAAGCTCGCCTTTTAGAACGTCAACTCCTCATTTCTAACCATAAATATCCACGTCCAGCAGCACTCAAACGAATTAATAGAGAATTGAAGTAGGCGATCCGATTCTTACCCTATTCAAATAGTTGAAAATATTATCATCAAACCGAAGCGATCGCTGAGCTCGTAGGGTGGGCAAGGTTCAACAAGCAAACTACCCTGCCAACTTGACCCCAATACCTTGCCCACCAAAAGCAACAACGATTTAAGGCATGGTTCAAAATAGGGTAACACGCTTAGAGGAGGAGCAGGGGGAGCAGGGGGAGTAGGGGGAGACACCGGAGGAGGGACAAAGTTCTAAAAGTTCCCCAGACTAACACCCCTATGTGTTACCTTGCCACTCTACATATTGAACCATGCCCGATTTAAGCCTTATTTGGTGAGCCCAAAAACATCAGCAACCTTGGCAAACAAGATTTCTAAGAGCCTGAATAATTTCCTGTTCCCTGATCCGAAGTTCCCTGTTCCCTCGCCGTTAGTTGGGGAGGGCGAAGCAGATTTCTGTAACTACACCCCTACAATGATACCACAATAAGGCTTTCAGCTTAAGGAGCGTGCCATTCGGCGATCGCCTGCTATTTCTCAACAGTGTTCTTCTTGCTCATTAAAGAGCAACTTGAGGGAACTGAACCACTGGAGTAATTTCTATGACGACTCAATTATCAAAAGCATCAAGAGCTATAAACTCTACTCTTTATGAGCAGGATTATTATCTTTGGCTGGAAGAAACCGCTCAGCTGTTACGGGAAGAAAAACTATCTGAGCTAGATATCCCAAATTTAATTGAAGAAATTGAAGACATGGGAAGGAGTGAAAAACGGGCACTCAGAAGGAATCTAGTGGTATTATTGATGCACCTACTCAAATACAAGTATCAACCTGAGAAACCCTCGAATAATTGGCTCAGAACAATTGTTGAACACCGCCGCAGGTTGCTGATATTGCTGGAAGATAGCCCCAGTTTGAAGCCTTACTTCCGAGAAGTATTTGACAAGTGTTACCAAGATGCGAGGAGCGATGCGGCAACTGAAACTAAACTGTCCATTAATACTTTCCCGGCTGAATATCCCTTCACTCCAGAAGAAACCCTAAAATCTGAATACTTGCCCGATTAAAAGTCGAGGGTTCGCTATTTTTTCCATCTTGAATAGCGCAACTACCTACCATAAACTACGAATTGATCAAATCCTGCACTAAAATTAAAAACAGGAACACCGAAGGAGTAACTACAAAATGCTGGCACAGATCCTGGCGCTCGCCGTTGGTATTGTAAGCTTTGCTTTCGTCATGGCAGCTTTCTTTTTTTCAGAAGTCCATCGTAAAGAGGACTTCTTCTGGAGTGGCGTAGGATTGTTTTACGCCCTAATGCTATGGGTGTGTGCTGGGCGCATTACTGGCGGTGTTTTGTTAGGTCAACTAGCAGGAGTATCCCTGCTGATTTGGTTTGGTTGGGAAACTCTGTCCTTAAGGCGAGCGATCGCGCATCCAGAGGAACGCACAGAGATGCCAAAAAGTTTCTACCTGACTGATTGGCTACAAAAACTGAGCGGGCGAATAATTGGCCTGTTCCGCAAACCGAAACCTCAGCCAGAAACCACCCAGACTGAAGAAGTCGTCGTCCCCGCAACTGAAACCGCAGCGGCAACTGAGACAGCACCGGAAGAAACGGTAGAAACTCCTACTGAAGAAGCCGCCGCCCCCTCCCCTGAAACCACAGCAGCAATTGAGACACCACCGGAAGAAGCTGTAGAAACCCCTAAGGAAGAGGAAGAGATTGAAGAAGTCGTCGCCCCCTCCCCTGAAACCACAGCGGCAACTGAGACAGCACCGGAAGAAGCGGTAGAAACCCCTAAGGAAGAGGAGACTGAAGAAGGGGTTGAACCCTCCGAACCCGAGACTGCAAGCAAAAAAAATAAAAGTTTCTCCCTTACAAAGCTCATCGGGAAAGTAACCAATTTCTTCAGCAAAAAGAAACCCGAGCCAAAAACTACGCAGACTGAAGAAACGGCCTCCTCGAGCACAGTAGAAACAACACCTCCCCCTGAATCCACTGAAGCGGAACTTGTTGAAGCCGCCCAACCAGAAGCAGAAAGCACTGAAGCAGAAGCCACTCCAACCATTGAGGAGGTGGCAACTGAAGCAGAAATAGCTCCCTCTTCCGAAGCAGGCGCACCGACTGACACTGAAACTCCAGAAGTGGCATCAACCCCAGTCGCAGAAACCACTCCCTCTGCTGTAATAGAAGCGCCCTCAGTTGAGCCAAAATCAGAATCAGTAGTTCCCCCCAAACCACCTGCACCAGAAATGGTCGAAGTCGCTCAAAAAGAAGCAGAAAGCCAGGAAGCAAAAGAGCCAATTAACATTGAAGAGATTGCGCCAGAGGCAGAACTAGCTCCCCCCGCTGAACCTTTGGGTGAGGGAGATCCCCAGATGCGAAAAAATTTGCAAGACTCTTCTGTGGAGAAAGAAACAACTGAAGAAAAACCCCAAAAGTAACTTGCAGTTGGGCTCTCCTGTATTTTTGGGGATAAGCAAAACTTATCACTAGACAACATCAGGCTTTCGGACGGTAGATGAGATTTGTTTTGTATCATCAGCTACGCTTTTCCCCCTTAATCCGGGAGAGCCAGTCAGACTTCAGACTTCAGACTTCTATGACTACCAAAAATAAAATCGTAGTTGAGAGCCCCTCCCGCATTTCTCACAAATTGATTTGCAAAGGGAATTTAGGGCAGAAAGCTACTCGATTTTTTCTAATAAGATAAAGCAGAATATTTTGGGATAATAACTTAATTAAATTAACGTAAATATTACGCAAATTAGTTTTTCTTTGTCCAAAGTCCAATTCTTGATGTTGGATATACTTTTTAATTGGATCAAGATTTGGATAGATAGGTCATAAACTGTACCGACTGAAAGACTTTTCATTTTCGGGAGTTTGTGCTATGCTGGATAAAGTCCCAGTTTAACACCGACTCTAAGACTAAATCACAGACTAAAAAACTACCAAAAAAACTACCGCGAGTCACGCGGAAAGTCACGCCCAAGTCAGAATCAACTGACTCTCGTAAGAGGGATTTATCATTGGGGTTGCCTGATGAGCCTGGGAATCCTGTAAAGCCGGACAAACCGATTG
>JBFRWF010000247.1:0-19545 GCA_051439465.1 Xenococcaceae cyanobacterium
ACACGCCCCTTCGGGGAAGGCAAAAGGCTTGCATGCAAAAGGCAAAAGTAGAATTGATCCTTTTGCCTTTTGACTTTTGACTTTTGCCTTTGAGCGAAGCGAGTTGTGTTCCTCCCTCGTTTAAAAAAGAGGGTTTCCACACTACCCATGAGGTTTTGATGACTGCTACCGTTGACGTTAAAAAACAGACCCAACCAGCGACCCAGATTGTTAATCGAGTTTTGCTGAGTAATATCAGTTGGCAGACTTACGAAGCCTTGGTTAGAGACTTAGAAGCACAGCCAGGAACTCGACTGACCTATGACCGAGGAATGCTAGAGATTATGACTCCTTTGATTCCCCATGAAAAGAACAAAAAGTTGATAGGTCGCTTGGTTGAAAACCTAACAGCAGAACTAGATATTGAGATTTGTAGTCTCGGTTCTCTAACTTGCAAGCGCGAGGATTTAAAACGAGGATTAGAACCAGATCAGTGTTACTACATTCAGAATGAGTTAGTGGTGCGAAACCTCTCCGAAATTGATTTTACTAAAGACCCACCGCCGGATCTGGCAATCGAGATTGACATTACCAGTAGTTCTCTTAACCGCATGGAAATTTATGCAAATTTGGGTGTACCGGAACTCTGGCATTACGATGGAAAATCTTTGAAGATTTATCAGCTAGAGGGAAATCAGTATCAAGAGTGCCAGGTATCATCGACTTTACCCCAGTTACCACCTGCTGAGGTAATGGGTTTTTTGGAGTTGAAAAAAACAATGGGAGAAACAAGTTGGATTCGCTCGTTTCGTCAGTGGGTTAGAAGCCAAATTCAGGCAAGCTGAAAATATTCAAACAAAATCAAAAACCCAAATCCACTGCCACCCGATGACCACAGGCAAAGCCAGAAAATGCCACCGCATTCAATCCCTGACCAGGAAACGTACTATCTCCCACACAATAGAGTCCTGGAATTGCAGTGCGGTTGAAAGGCATTCCCAGCAACCCAGCTAACTTGCGACGGGGAATTGGCCCATAAGTGCCATCATCACGACCTAAGAAACGCCTATGGGTACGAGGGGTTCCTACTTCCTGATAATCCAACCCAGCAGCCAGTCCGGGAAATATTTGCTCTAGTCGGTCAATCAAACGTCCCGCAGTCTCCTCCTTCTTCTGTGTATACTCCTTCGGTGAGAGTCTCTGCCAATCTTCAATCTTGCTAGGAGTAAACATATGCACAATATGATGCCCCTCCGGCGCTAAATCTGGGTCAAGTAAGGTGGGAATGGAGACAAAAATGGTTCCCTCAGCATCTTCCATTTTTTGCCAATCTTCCAAGAAGATATGGTGACACTCAGTCCCAGGGGTTAACACTTCTGCCTTGACACCTAGATGCAAATTCAAGAAACTCGGTGACTTCTGATAGCGCTTGTGCCATCTCTTCTCTGCTGCTGGCATCTTCTCAGGGGGCAGCAATTTCTCAAAGGTATCCCAGCGAGTAGCATTAGAAACAATCCTCTTTGCTCGGTATTCTATCCCATCCGCTAACTTAACTCCCACCGCTTTCCCCTTCTCGATGAGAATCTCGGTTACTCTCGCTTTGTACTGAATCTCACTCCCGGCTTTTTCTAATCCTTCCACTAACTTCTGTGCAATTTGACCAACACCCCCTTTAGGATAGTTAATACCGCCATAATGTCGGTCAGAAAAGACCATCCCTGCATTAATCATCGGGGTTTTGTCCGCTGGTACCACCGACCAGCAGTAACACTCCATATCAATAAACTTCAACAGTTGCGGGTCACTGATATAGCGACGGGCAATATCACCTGCATTCTGGGGCAGGTATTTGACTAAGCCTAAACAAGCCAAGGGATGTTGGAAAAACACTCGCATCAGATACCGGGGTTCTTCCAGGGAAAGCAACTCCATCGCATTTAGGCAGTTAAAGACCTTCCAGCACTCGTCATAGAAGCGGCGAATCCCCTCCCGTTCGTGGGGAAAGTGGATTGTCAGTTCTTGCAAAAAATTCTCATAATTTTTGTGGACTTTTAGTTCTAAACCTTCGGGGAGATGATAGTGAATCTGAACGGGGTCGGGAATCGTTTCCAGACTCACATTTACCGCTTCAAGGGCGCGGGTGAGGAGGTTGGTGGTTCCCTGAGTGCCAAAGCCAAAAATCATCGATGCTCCAACATCAAAGCGATATCCTTCTCGCTTAAAGTACCCAGCACTACCACCAGGGATAAGATAGCGTTCCAGTACTAATACCTTGGCTCCCTTTGCCGCTAGCTGGGTGGCTGTCACTAACCCGCCGATGCCCGAACCAATAACAATAACATCAAACTCTGGGGAATTGAATTGTTCTCTGGGTTGAGACGCTGTGGACTTAGCACGCATAAAGTCAGTAAGATGAAGGATTTCCTGAATTTATAGTGTATCGCCAAAAAAAAAACAGGGGAGCCGCTTTTTGCTACTGAGCGATCCCACCTGCCGATTCTTAAGAGGAGAACACGGTGAGTTAGATAACTTGTCTAACCCACCATTTAATTTTCCCTCCTGGGACCTGCCACCTGCCCGGGATTCGCCTTGCCCGAAGGGCTGATCAGTTCTCTGAGAAACAAACCTTGACCAAAACTGCCGCTAGATTTCCTTCTCATTACAGATTGCTAAGGCTGGGGTCCGTCCCAATTACAGTAGCTAAAAGTTGCTCGCCGCTGGAAAGCAAAGTATCGCCGAAGATGTTTTGGTTAATATTGGGATCGTTAAACGTCACCCCTTCAGTTAACAAAAAGGGATCGAGCCCATTTTGGAGGTCAATGATGGCGTCCATGTCTTGAGCGCCCCCGAGGATAGTGCGACTCAAGCCTCCTTCGAGGAGAGTGTCACCAGAACCACTTTCCTTGTCGGGAATGGTAGTTGCTGCAATGGTGAGGAAGTCGCCCTGCTCTGCATCAGTAGGTGCTGGAATACCCAACAGTGCGGGGTCGACAATATCAGGATCTGGATAAAGCAAGTTTATCCGGCTGGCAGCCCGTTGATCCGCTGAACCTGGCAGCTCATCGATTAGTTGCTCGTAATCGGGATTCTGATAAGCCAATGCAGCCTGGCGCAAAAATGGGAAAAGACTTTCTGGACTACTCTGTCCATGCGGCCACACATCTGGGAGCAGATAATTTAATGCTTTTTCAATTCCCCGACCATCCAATCCTTTAAAGTTCCACAGGTCAACTCCAAGTTTTTCGCCGATTGAGGCCAGGTTAAACATGGCTTCGAGATTATAAAGGCTATAAAAGAAAGGCGTTGCCCTGCTCAATTCTTGTGGTTGACTGCCATCAGACTCAACCTGAGTCAAAATCCTCAACGGGGTTATAAACATAAGACGCTGCTTGGCTGAAATATCATCACCCACAAAGCGGTCAAAAGTCGTTAACTGTACGTCATACCACATACCGTGGTTATTAGTTCTGAAAGCCTCCTGTATGCCGAGCCAACTAGTTCGCAGCCATTGTCCATAGCTCTCAAACCAGGATTCGAGATCCGTCTGGTCGGTTTCTGTCCAATGTTGAGAGTCAGCTATCAACCCGACTGAGTCGATCACGTCAGTTGCTAGAACCGCTGTTTCAATGATTCCCTGGCGAGACCCGGTGTTGATTCCTGGGATAAACTGGCCATGATTCAGATTCGGATTCATTCGCGTATCTTCATCAAGAAACCAGGTTTTGATTAAATTGGCAGCGTGTTCGGCATAATCTTCATTACCAGTGAAGTAATATCCCAGAGCCAGGGTTTCAACTGTTCTTGCCATTAAAGAGATCTTGGGACCGTCATAATTATAGACTTCAGGGTTCACCTCGCCGTCGCGTTCAACGTACGGAAGTCCATCGGGCGTATCAGGATTCGGCCACCAATAAATCGAAAGGCTCATATAGTCGTGTGGGTCACCACTCGGCGGCGTCTCCCCGTCCGTAACCGTAAGGAGCGGCTGATTTAAAGCTTGATCCGCTTGTTCCACCAATTCTTCGATTGCCGGAGCAATTCGAGGATCTCCCTGTTGCACAAGTTGCTTGGTACTCTCTAGCAGATCCGGATCTAGAATAAAAACCCGCGGTGTGAGGTCAACATCTCCATTGTTGGTCAGGAGATTTTCTTCTGGGGCTACCGACTGGTTATTAACAGGTGCCACCTCGATATGGCTGAAGTTATCGCTGGCTAAGCTGTTGTGTGGATCACCACTCGGCGGCGTCAGCTCATCTACAACCATAAGGAGCTTCTCAATTAAAGCTCGATCCCCAGAGCTAAAGTTATCGTGGGCAATGCTGTAGAAGGGATGGGTTTGACCATTCTCACCTGTGCCACCATCAAGGGCTTCGAGGCTTGAAGCAAAATCGGTAAAATTGCTGCCAAAAGCTGTCTTCATCTTGGCGATAAAATCTGGCTCAAAGACAGCTTCACTTTCCAAGTTGATATTGCGAAGTTTAAATGAATCTAACAAATCATTAACTAAGGACAGGTTGTCTTTGCTTCCTATCAGTTGATCAAACAACCTATTTTTTCCGAGAAACCTGGTATCTATCATTTCCATCTGCCCCTCCTGAAAACCTAGATAAAACTGAAATGCCAATTTCACCCAAGCACGCCGAGTGAGCAGTATTGCCTCAGATCAGAGTGTAGGAATCCTCCCGCCCATAGCGGGCTATGTCTTACCTATAACTCCTGAAACTTTTTCCCAGACAGCCTTCTAGCCTCTGAAATTTTGGTCTATTTTTGACGATTGCTCTCTCAATCCCCCTTCTTCTCCTTGTCCTCTTTCTTGAATTAGCGAAATTAAGTCGGTGGCTTGGATTGATTCTTGATTCCTTGACAGACAAATTTATTATCTCAAATTGATTCTCTTCATGCTTTTTATAATCTAGTCCAATTATAGCTCACATTCCGCACCTAAAGGTTTTATGTTAATATTTTTTAAAGGACTAATGACTTGGGTATTTTAACAACAAAAATGTTGTTTATTTCACTTAATAAAATAATAATAAATTTAGTAACATTAAGGGGTAAAATTCTGGTTTTAATAATAATTTGAAAGTGGGGACAAAACCAGCCACGGGAGCAGAAAAATGTGTGGGGTCAGTACTTGAGGAGAAGCGCTCATCATCCCAGCCTCAAATCAGGTTTGAGTTATGGTGCCCCACGCAATACTGCTCGATTAAGCAAAATTTTTTGGTGAAAGCTGTAGGGGAGCAGGGCTGGGTAGGGGTGCAGATATTGAGCAAGGGAGCAAGGAGTGGGGAGCGGGGGAGATTAATTAAATGGTTTGTGACAAAAATAAATTCTCTCCCTTTCTCCCTGCTCCCTGCTCCCATGCTTGCACTGGGTAAAACTAAAAATCCTTAACCGAGCAGTATTGGTGCCCCACGGTTTTTTATGCTCCCCCAATAATGGGGTTAAGCCGACGTACCTGTAAATTGATAATGGTGCAAGATCTCAGTTTAAGTCGGTTCCCTGTGTACGCATCTGGTCAAAGTCTCATAATCAGACTTCCAGCCACGGTAAGGATGACATTGGCAAAAGCATAAGCTCCTGTATAGCCAAGGGCGGGGAGCGAACTCTGAGCTTCTTTGGTAACAATACTTAGGCAGCCACCGCTGGTCATCGAACCAGTAATGCCACCCATGAGCAGAACAGGATGTATCCGCAAAACATAGCGACCAAACAGATAACCAACTCCGACGGGAATGCAGGTCACGAAAACCCCACAGAGAATTAGGGTCGGACCAACTGCTCTCAGGGTTTCAATAATGGTCTGACCTCCCTGCAAGCCCACACCTGCCATGAAAATTAATAATCCTAATTCCATGAACAACCAGATGACAGCTGCGGGAGCCCTACCAAAAGTGGGGTGAATTGACCTCAGATAGCCGATGACTAAGCCAGCCGTCAGCAACCCTCCAGCCGAGCCCAGTCCCAGGGAAATCCCACCAACGGTAATGGCCAGGGTTCCCAAAAGTCCACCGACGGCAATGCCGATGCCAAGGGTGATCAGGTCGGTTTCCTCCACCGCTCGCTCCAGATAGCCGAGGGTTTGGGCTAGTTGTTCCAGATTGGCTCTGGGTCCCGTTAGGGACAGGACATCGCCGTTGAGCAGTTTCACCTCTGGTGAGCGGGGAATATTGACCCCCAGTCGGCTGATCTTGGACAGGAAACAGTCGTAGTTTTCGGTAATGCCCAAGTTGCTCAGTGGCATTCCTTTTGGTTTGAGCTTATAAACAACAATCTGGCAGCTTTCAGTAGGGATGTCTAGCAGGTCATCGTCGGTGACTTCCGGTCCTAAGGCATCCCAAGCCTGGACTAATTCCTCCAAATAGCCAACGATGGTCAGGCGATCGCCCAGTTTTAAAGTCGTGTCTGGGGTGACAGGAATGAACTGGCCATTGCGCTTAATCTTGACCACTGTCACTTCACCTGGCACTAGCTTGTAAAGTTTAGACAGTCGTCGCTCAGTAAACTCTTCTTTGGTGATCTGGTAAGCTCTGGTCAAGATGGTCTGGGCTGCCGAAACCGGTTCGGATTGGTCTGAACTCTCCCTCTGACGGTCTAATTCAGCCGCTTCTTGAGCTAGGTTGATGCCGAGCGCTTTCGGGAGCAGGCGGATAATTAAGATCAGTCCCACGAGTCCGAAAATGTAGGTGATGGCATAGCCTGTCGTAATATTGCCGATGACTTCATCTGCCGTAAAGCCTTCTGGAAGCTTGATCTGGCCTGAGCTTATCGTTGCCTGGGCTGCTGCCAGGGTTGAGGTAGTGGTCATGGCCCCAGCTAGCAATCCGGCTGAGATTCCCGGTGCGAAGTTAAAGAGCTTGGACATCCCCAAGGCAACTGAGAAGCCAGTTCCTGCCACGACTAAGGCGAGGAACAAGTACCTCAGACCTTCGGTGAACAATACGTTAAAGAACTTCGGACCTGCTTGATATCCCACTGAAGCGATAAACAGGGTGAAACCAAGGGTTTGAACCGTAGGATTGACCTCATATTGAAAGCGACCGAAGATCAGTCCGACTAAGAGGACACCTGCCACAGAGCCTAGCTCAAACCCCCGAATCTTGAGCTCACCCAGGATATATCCTAAAGCGATAACCAGAAAAAGCAGGCTAATTGGATTATTTTGCAGAAATTCGTGCAAATACTCTAGCATCTGTCTTGTCAATTTTGGATTTAGACTTCGTCCCTGCTGTCGCAGCGGGATTTTGGATTGGGCATAGGGTATTGGGCAATTTTAAAACTATACGGCGTTGTTCAAAAAGGAGGTATTTTGGGTGACAAACGCAGGTCAAATTAAGCCAAGTTGGCCTAAACATAGGGTTCGTGTAACCAGGGGCAGCTTTGTAAAGTTTTATGAATATTAACCTGAGCTTCCCTTAGATACAATATGCTGAAACTGTTGTTTCCGTAAGGGTTTTAGGGCTAGCCTGCCCCTGGTGACACTCACCCTATTATTTCCACCTTCCCGCAGGCAAAATATTTTCATTTCATTGGAAAGCTTAGTTTCTGGAATTATAGTTGGTATCAGGATACTGCAGTTTAGACTAGTTCCCGGTGCAAAACGATAGAATAAATCAGCTCTAAAACTTTGTTAATAATCAACTGAGTATTTTTACTCAAGAACTATTACTTTTTAACCCTCGCTAGGCGCGTGTTCTTTTTATACTACAACTTAAATAAAAGACCTCAGATCCCTTAACAAAAATTTACATAGTGCTGTTTATTTATGTCCGACTACTTAGCAGTTTGATTCACAACCCTTTATAAGTATGCAAATTAAATGTACAACGGCTTAACGCACCTGCTTAAGACTCTCCACCTTCTTGGTAAATAACTCAGTAAATAGACTCAATACCGTGCGCTTCTCACGTACCTTTATATTAACACTAACAGACATTCCCGATTGCAACGGTATTTCTCGGTCATTAATTGCCAGCGCTTGTTGATCTAAACTTATCTTAGCCGGAAACCTGTAAAAACGATGGATCTCATCCGGAGGCAAGGCATCTGAGCCAATAGAAATGACTCGACCTTTAATGTCTCCAAACTCACTGAAAGGGAATGAATCAATCCTCACATCAGTCTTCATATTTTCTCGGACAAAGCCGATATCTTCGTTCGTAATAAAAACTTCAGCAATCAGGTTGTCATCCGGCACAATTTTCAGCAGCGCTTCTGCTTGAGAAGGTTGCGGGACGAATCCTGGTGCCGCTTGCAAATCAAACACAGTTCCCGTCACAGGAGCCCGCAATTCTTGATATTTTAATGTCATCTGTGCGCGACTAACTTCACTATTGAGTTCAGCAATGCGCTTTTCATTCTCCACCACAAGTTTCGTCAACTGGCTGTCAATTTCCGCAATCTGTTTTTGATTGTTAGCTATTTGATCTCGCACATCTTTTTCAGAGAGAGCCGTGGTGTTGGTTAACTCCTCCTTTGCCTGAGTAATATCTAACCGCAGCCTTTGCTGTTCGGAGAGCAGTTGCTCGATCTCGGCCAAGCGAGTTTGCACTTCTTGTTGCTGCCTGTCGTATTCTATGGCGCCAGTAGATCTCTGCTCTACCAATGCCGCATAGCGGTCATTTACTTCTTGTCGCTGCCTTTCGTACTGAAGTCTAGCAAGGGCTCCCTCTTTGACCAAAGGATCAAGATCCTCAAGAATCTTCTGTTCAATCTCTAGGCTTTCTTGAGCCTGAGTTATAGCCAACTTATTGCGAACTGTAATTTCCTCCAGAACCAGTCTGTCAGTGGCTAGTTGCGCCTTCGCATCTGCTAGCTGCACTTGATTTTGGTTTAATTGTTTTTGCAGTTGTTCAATTTCCAGAGAAGCAGCAGCGGCACGGGAGTTCAATTCCGCTCTGGCCGCTTGCAGCCGTGCTAGCTGATCGGAATTCAGATTAACTATGCTCCCATCACCATCTCCCAATTGAACCCGAAATAGTTGATTTTCTGCCACCAGTGCTGTCCGATTTCTGGCAAGGGAAGCAACTTCCCTAGGCAGTTTGAGTTGCAAAATTGCTCTCTCGACTTGGACAGGATCTAACGGCTGCTCCATCAAAGCGCGATAAAATTGGGTTTCTTGAGTTAAGGACTGGCGAATGTTTTTCAGAGATTCTAATTCAGCCACAGAAGCGGTAGAATCCAAAGTCACCAGCAGTTCACCCGACTGCACGTGGTCTCCATCCTCGACATAGACGTCTTTAACAACACCATTGATAGACACTTGCACTTCCTTAACTTTCCCCTGAGGCTTGAGCTGACCTGTAGCGAGAACTACCTGCTCAATTTTGGCGATGGATGCCCAACCAATACCGAAGGTAGCTACCCCTATAATTGTCCAGAGAATTGCCCGGGACCAAATAGGAGATTGTCGCAGAATAACAGCTTGTTCAAATTTGCTAATTGGGTATTGGGTACGGGTGATGGATGACTGGGAAGAAGCATCATCCCTTACGACTAAAGCACCTGAGCTCTGTCTTGTCCCATTGGTTTCATTATCATTAGTGTGATGCTTGTTTGTTTGATGACTATTCGATTGATTCATGATTGGTGATTAATGACGGTTTGCCAAATTTTCAGACTTCACATTTCACACTTCACACTTCACCTTTACATTCTTGCTTCTTGTTGATGATACAGATAGTAATAGCGCCCTTTTAAAGCCATTAGTTCTTCATGGGTTCCCTGTTCTACTACTGACCCAGCGTCCATCATCACAATTACATCCGCGTTTTTAATCGTGGCTAGACGGTGGGTGATAAAGAAGACGGTGCGATCGCGAAAGGCTTCTTTGAGATTCAAAGACACTTGCTGCTCCGTGGCATAATCAAGGGCACTGGTTGCCTCGTCTAAAACTAATATCCGAGGCTGTTGCAAAACCGAGCGAGCGATCGCAATCCTTTGCCGCTGTCCCCCGGATAGGGCTGATCCCCTTTCCCCTACCCTAGTATTGTAGCCATTGGGGAGGGTCATAATAAATTCATGTGCCGCTGCAATCTGAGCGGCTTCAATAATCTCTTCTGTAGTGGCATCGGGATTGGTTAAGGCAATATTCTCCTGCACTGTCCCCTCAAACAAGAGAGTGTCTTGGGGAACCACCCCAATCTGACGGCGCAGGGAATAGAGTTCTACCTTATTAATATCGTAGCCATCAATCAGAATCCGCCCTGCTTCGGTTTCATAGAGCCTGGAGAGCAGCTTTGTCAGGGTACTCTTGCCTGCCCCACTTTCCCCGACAACGCCCACAAATGTACCAGAGGGAAAATCCAGATTGATATTATTGAGCTGCAAGGGACCACTATTCTTAAAGCGGAAAGAAACATTTTCATACTTAACCGCTCCATCAATCCCAGGCATGGGAATATTTTGTCGGTCTTGTTCTGCCTCTTGGGGAGTATCGACAATATCAGCGAGACGCTCTAAGGATAAAGCAGTTTCCTGGAAATTCTGCCACAGTTGGGCAAGGCGCATTATGGGAGAGGTGACGTAGCTGGCGATGATGCGGAAGGCAATCAACTGACCCAGACTTAGGTCTCCTTGCAACACTAAATAGGCTCCCACCCAGAGAACCATTAACCCAGAGAGTTTGTTGAGGAAGTTACTCGTTGAACTAGCGAGGGTGGAAGTAATGACAGTTTTGAACCCGGCTCCGACATAGCGAGCATAGCGTTCTTGCCATTGCCAGCGCGATCGCAACTCAATATTCTGTGCCTTAACGGTCTGAATTCCTGTCATCACCTCCACCAGATAGGACTGGGTTTGAGCATTCCGCTCTGCCTTCGTGCGCAACTGTCGGCGGATAGTGGGAGAGAAGATCAGGGTCATGATAATAAACACCGGAATAATCCCTAAAGCCACCAGGGTGAGTAAGGGACTGTAAATCACCATGACGACGATATAGACCAGGGAAAACACCGAATCCAACACCACCGTCAAGGCTGTCCCGGTGAGAAACTGGCGGATTTTCTCTAGCTCATTCACCCGGGTGGAAATTTCCCCCACAGGTCTGCGCTCAAAGTAGCGCAGGGGGAGGCGCAGGAGGTGGTCAATAATTTCTGACCCCAAACCCATGTCGATGCGATTGGTGGTATCGACAAATAGATAGGTGCGCAGACTGCTCAAAAATGCCTCAAAAATGGCGATGAATAAAAGGAAAATACCCAGAACTTGCAGTGTATCTGGGCTGTTCTGGACAATCACTTTGTCGATAATAATCTGGATCATCAACGGATTTGCCAGTCCGAATAGCTGCACAAAGAAGGAAGCGATAAATACTTCCAATAGCACCCGGCGGTAGCGTAATAGGGAAGGGATAAACCAGCGCAAGCCAAAGCGTTCCTGGGGAGTTTCTTTGGTAGTTTTGAGCAGTAATACTTCACCTTCGCTACCCCAGCTATCCAGGAAGTCAGAGGGTTGACGGCGCAAAATCCCCATTTCTGGCACGCCAATGACTAGAGAGTCAGGGCTAATTTCGTAGAGGATAGCAAGGCTATCTTGCCAGCGCACCAGTACCGGTCCTTCAAGGCGGGTGAAAGAATTTGCTGGGACTTTCACTAGCTGGGCATTTAGTCCCATTAACTCGGCAACAGCGCCGCAAAGGGGGAGGGAAAGATTACCATGACGCTGGATTTGATCTGCGAGAACACGGCGAATTACTTCGGAGCGAAAGGGCATCCCGAAATATTTGCTGAGCATTTGGAAGCACGCCACCGCCGCCTCCAAGGGGGTTTTTCCCTGGACGAAGGGATAGTTCTTTTTGGTTTTGGTGTCTGTGTATTCAGTTTCAGGAATGCTATGTTCCTCTAGCAGCTCTGCTTCTGCATAGGGTATTGAGAATTGAGTATTGTCCGGTGATTGGGCAATTCTCGCTCTCTCGGAGTCCCCCTGTCTTCTTGTCCCCCTTCCCAGGTCTCCCAGTCCTGGTGTAGACAGTGGCAAACCAATCAAACGGGCAGGATTTGAACCTTTTACCTGAATGAAGTTTTGAGCTTCTGTTAAATTAAGACAACTGCCAATGGGGAAATTGACCACCTCTCCCCCGCCACTCACTAACCACATCCGGTTGGAGTCTTGCAACGAGGCATGTTCTGAAGCCAGTGAAGTGCCAGGGGGGAGATAGTACACCTCTGCTTGCTTGAGAGCTTCGAGGGCTAATTCTTTGAGATTTCCCTCACCCTGAGCTTGTTGCTCTAATTGATGACCAACTAAATCAAAGACTTCGACTAAGGCACAGTGGTCTCGAAATGCTGCCTGGAGTTGAGGGTATTGCTCTAGAAATTGCACAAACTCGCTTATGCTCAAGGTGAGGCAGACGGCTTCTGTAGAAGCGATCGCCGTCTCAGTTGGCACTCCCCGCGCCAGATTCACCCAGCCGATAACTTCTCCCGGCTCTAGTAATTTCAAGGTAACAGGCATTTGGGTGCGAGGATCGTAACCGAGCCAACGTGCCTTCCCTTCATACAGGATTGCCACATGAGGGGGCATTTTTTCCCTTACTATTACGATCTGACCCATACGATAACGCAAGGGCTGCAATTTTTTTGCTAGCTCACCAATAGCAACTGAGGGGAGTTGATTAAATGGCGGTAGAAGGGAGAGAAATTCTTGGATAGCGGTGGTCGTATAGCTCATGAGAAAGTACTAGAGGTTGTTCCCTCTTTGGAGAAGAAAGAGACTTTTTGTTGGAGTTGTTCGCTCAGCCAACTCCGAAATAGTTCATCGAGCAATCTTTGCCTCATTGGTTCGTCGAGTTGAACTCCAATAAACTTTTCCAGGCGGACAATTACTAACCAGTCTCCAACACGGGTAGGGGGCAAAAGTTGCCCTGGTTGACTGGAAGTGAGCATCTGAGCAATTTTGGGATGGGGAGTACTCAGTTCAACTGGACCAATTAACCCCCCGGTTTGCGCTTCTGAGCCTTGGGAGTATTGCTTTGCCAGTTCAGCAAAGGATGTTTCTTGTTCCTGGATGCGAAAGTAGAGTTCTTGGGCAATTCCGGCATCCTGAGTCCGAATCAGAGAATATACTATTCGATCTAGCTGCCTCTTGCGTTTGAGGAAGTAAGCTTCTAGTTGATTACCCCAAGTTGCTTGTTTGAATTTTTCCAGCTTCAGTCCTCTCTGTGTCAGCTTTTCCAGTTGCTCTAGTGTCATCCCCCTCTGTTCCACCCAGGCTTGGATTTGTGCTTCTGTCGTGATTTGATGTTGCTGATAAAATTTTTGGCGCGCAATAGTTTGTTCTTCGGGGGTGCACTCTATATTGGCGATCGCTTGATCGATGATAATTTCCCGTGCCAACTGTGGCAGCATTTGATATTGAGCTAGCAGGGGAAGGATTTTTTCTGCTGTAATTATTTGGTCGCCTATTTGTAATACTATATTCATGCTTAATTGCAAAGGAAATGGACTGAGCAATTTTGACTGGTGCAATGGTAAGCAACAGTCTCTCATGAAAGCAAAAAATATCCCGTGATATCAGATCCGGTTAAATACCCATAATTAATGGTGAAAACAGCAGAGGAGCAGGGGAGCTTCTGAGCCGGGGAGAAAATTAATTCGGGCTGATCTGAGCAATATTGAGGGACATCTAACAATTCGTGGGTGCGGCGATCGCCCGAAAATAGCTCTCGCAGAATCTGAATCGACCACTTACTCGCGAGTATGGTCAAATTAAATTGAATCGGACGCTGAATTTCCAGGCAGTTACTCTGGTTCAACGTAATGTCCTCCCTAATTAACTATTCCTCTACTTCAAAATATTACCTACAATTTAGATATAAATCAAACCATAAATCTAACCAAAAATCATAAGATGGGGTTTTATACACGGATTTAGTATAACTCCGAACTCTTACTCTTACTCCTGGACTTCTGCATTTGTCCGCTTTACACTTTTTCGAAAAATAGGTAAATCCACTGTCTTTTTGTTGAAAATTGTTAAGGCAAGTACGGTTTATTACTTAACTGCTCTTTCAATATTATATTAAAATCTTGAGATATTTTCTATATAAGTAGGTAGGCAAAAATAAAGATAAAACCCGGATGAGGTGTTAGGTGTTAGGTGTTAGGGTTAGCTGTTCCCTGATCCGAAGTTCCCTATTCCCTATTCCCTATTCCCCGATCCGAAGTTCCCTGATCCGAAGTTCCCTGTTCCCTCTCTCATATAATAACCATAAATACTTACCTACTCAGAACTAACCATGACTCAGCAATACCGCATTACCCTACTCCCTGGCGATGGCATTGGCCCAGAAATTATGGCAGTGACGGTAGAGGTGCTGAAAGCCATTGGGAAGCAATTTGAGATCCAATTTGATTTTCAAGAAGCACTCATCGGTGGGATCGCTATTGATACCACAGGGGAACCCCTACCTGCTGATACCCTAGAACTGTGTCGCAATAGTGATGCAGTGCTACTAGCGGCAATTGGCGGTTACAAATGGGATAATCTCCCTCGCCATCAACGCCCAGAAACGGGATTATTGGGATTAAGGGCGGGATTAGGCTTATTTGCCAATTTGCGACCAGCGACCATCTTCCCCCAACTGATTGATGCCTCCAGCTTGAAAAGAGAGGTTGTGGAGGGTGTGGATATTATGGTGGTACGAGAACTAACTGGCGGGATCTATTTTGGAAAACCTAAAGGGGTTTTTGTCACAGAAACAGGGGAGAAGCGGGGTGTAAATACAATGGCTTACACTGAAGCTGAGATTGATCGCATTGCCAAGGTAGGATTTGAAACAGCTCAGAAACGCAGGGGGAAGTTATGCTCCGTAGATAAGGCGAATGTGCTAGATGTCTCTCAATTGTGGCGCGATCGCATCACGAAAATGGCACAGGAGTATCCCGATGTAGAACTATCTCACATGTATGTAGACAATGCCGCCATGCAGCTAGTCCGGGCACCAAAGCAATTTGACACAATTGTCACAGGTAATATGTTTGGGGATGTTCTCTCTGATGCTGCGGCGATGCTCACTGGTAGTATTGGGATGTTGCCCTCTGCTAGTTTAGGAGCTGGTGGTTCTGGAGTATTTGAACCAGTTCACGGTTCTGCTCCCGATATTGCCAATCAGGATAAGGCAAATCCCCTAGCCCAGGTGCTAAGTGCCGCAATGATGCTGCGCTATGGCTTGAATCAGTACAAGGCAGCTGATAGAATTGAGGAGTCAGTATTGCAAGTTCTCACTCAAGGCTATCGTACTTGTGATATTATGTCGCCAGGAATGAATCAATTGGGCTGTCGTGCTATGGGAAGTGCTCTGATTAAAGTTTTAGATTCCTAAAGCATTTTCATATTTGCTCTTGCTACCCGATAAATTCGGGAGGATGAGAGCCCCCGGTTTCAACCGGGGAATGAAATCCGACTCGACGGGTTTTAACCCGCTGTCAAGAATGCTAAACAAGATTAAATTGAGCTTAAGAATTGGGGGATAGGCTGGTGGTATATATATCGGAAAAACTATCAGAAACACGAGATAACCAAATAAACCAGGCAGAGCTTACGGTTTTACTAGACCCCACGCTCTTAAGAGCAGCTCTACAAATTTATCGGACTTATTGTGCACTGCATTCAACCCTCACCAGGAATCCTCTCGGTGTGGCGATAAACCGGGATACCCATCGAGGTCAATTGCTTTTTGACCGAAAACCAATACTGTTGCCAGGGGAATGCTTTGTGCCTTTGAATCAGCTAGAGTCGGAAATTTATTAGGGATTGGGTAAGGGGTAATGGGTAGCAATTTTCACCAATCACCAATTACCAATTACCGATTCCCAGAATGACCATGGACGGGCTGATTATTGCGATAGCCGCTCTCTTTGTCTTTGCCTTCGGTGCTTCCATTGGCAGCTTCTTGAATGTGGTAGTTTATCGCTTGCCAGCAGGGTTGTCGATTCTTTGGCCCCCTTCTCGCTGTCCCCACTGTTTACATCGGCTGGGAAAGAGTGAGAATGTACCTGTTTTAGCCTGGCTGTGGTTAAGGGGTCGTTGCCGCTGGTGCAAAGCCCCAATTTCGGTTCGCTATCCCCTGGTAGAAGCAGCAAGCGGGTTGCTATTTTTGCTGGTATTATGGCAGTTCGGTATCAGTGTAACAACTCTGGGATATTGGGCTTTCTTGAGCTGGCTACTGGCTTTATCTTTGATTGATGTCGATACTATGACTTTGCCCAATGGCCTGACTCAATCGGGTTTGGTGGTGGGTTTGGGATTTCAGGCTGCTAGCGGATGGCAAGCCTCTCAGGTAGCAGGAGCAGCCAGTAACCTCATGATGGGCATTGGCAGTGCAGTTTTGGGAATCTGGTTGTTAGATGCGATCGCCTTTGTCGGCACGATCGCTTTTGGACAACCAGCGATGGGTGGGGGAGATGCCAAATTAGCAGCAATGATTGGAGCCTGGTTGGGATGGAAGTATTTGCTCTTAACTGGGTTTGTTGCCTGTGCTATAGGGGCATTTGCTGGTGGAGGGGCGATGGCTCTGGGTTGGCTCAACCGACGACAACCAATGCCTTTTGGTCCCTTTTTAGCACTGGGAGCAGCATTGACAGTATTTTGGGGTGAGACAATATTATCAGCTTATTTAAAATTATTTTTCCCGCTCAACTAAAATCAAGTCAACTGACAACTGACGAATAACACTTGATAAAATAAATCCTGTGTCCTGGATTACACTAAGAACGACTAAAGCTCGCTGGGAAGCAGAGTTAATGCAGCAAATGCTGGAAGCTCATGAAATCCCCAGTCGGGTTGTTGACATTGGCATTGGCTTTTATTTTGGTCAAGGGAGTCAAGCTGCTTTGCAAGTGCGTTCAGAAGATCAATGGACTGCTTTACTGCTGTTGAGTACCCCGGAAGATAATTAAAAGCCAGGTTGAGAAAATTTTTAAAGCATTAATCTATGTCTCTATTTGATTGGTTTGCCAACAGACAAAAATCAGAGCCACACATCCAACAACAGCAGGAACGGGAGATTGCGGATGGGTTGTGGACTAAATGCCCCTCTTGTGGCGTTCTCGCTTATACAAAAGACTTGCTGGCAAATCAACTGGTTTGCCCGGAATGCAGTCATCACATGGGTGTGGAGAGTGAAGAGCGGATTCGCCAGCTCATTGATGGTAATACATGGAAACCATTGAGCGAGCATTTGCGACCCACCGATCCGCTGAAATTCCGCGATCGCAAAGCCTATAGCGATCGCCTGCGAGATAGCCAGGAAAAAACAGGTCTGACAGACGCGGTACAAACGGGAACTGGTTTGCTAGATAGTTTACCAATCGCTTTAGGAGTGATGGACTTCCGTTTTATGGGCGGTAGTATGGGTTCAGTGGTTGGGGAGAAACTCTGTCGCCTGATTGAACACGCCACCAAGGAGCGCCTACCCGTAATCATCGTCTGTGCTTCTGGCGGTGCGAGGATGCAGGAAGGGATGTTGAGTCTGATGCAGATGGCAAAAATCTCCGGTGCGCTGCATCGCCATCGGGAAGCTAAATTGCTCTACATCCCAGTTCTGACTCACCCGACTACGGGCGGTGTGACAGCCAGTTTTGCCATGCTCGGAGATATTATTATCGCAGAACCAAAAGCCACTATCGGCTTTGCTGGACGTCGGGTGATTGAGCAAACCCTACGGGAAAAGCTTCCTGAAGGCTTTCAAACCTCTGAATATCTCATAAAGCACGGCTTTGTAGATGCGATCGTTCCTCGTACCCAATTGAAGAAAACCCTGGGGCAGTTGATCAGCTTACACCAACCTTTTTTTCCTGTTCTTTCCAAGGTGAATTCAAACCATCAAAATCAGGATGCATTCATCAGTATTGACACTCCCTAGGTCTAAAGTTCAAGATGACTGGTGACTGGTGACTAGTGACTGGTGACTGGGAAGAATTTATAACGGGGGATTGAACCCGCCGTTAAAATTCTGCGATCGAGTCGCGGAAACTGGGAGTGGAAACCTCCCAATCACTGGGATGCTTACTTTTGACTTTCTTAGTTAAATTTGGGCCAGTTAGTCTCTAACGGGAATGAGTCTTTGGGGCGTAGCTCCGCTTAGTCTACTTTTTTAATTTATCCAGTTTTCTAATTTTAAACTAGGAATTCTTGAAAACTCCTTGACATTATTAGTTACTAAGGTTACTCCTAGAGCAATTGCTTGAGAGGCAATCAACAAATCCATGGCTCCAATGACAATACCTTGGCGTTCAAGTTCGGCTCTTATTTTTCCATAGGGGCTGGCTGCTTTCTCATCAAATGGCACAATTTCCAAGGGAATTAAAAATTGGCTGAGTGCGGCTTTATTTTGCTGCTGACGTTGACTTTTATCAACTCCGTATTGCAATTCAGCCACAGTAATCGACGACACGCCAACATCTGAAGGAATTAGGGTTTTAAATTTATCAAATACTTTTTCAGGCTTTCTTTTTATCAGATAAATACAGATATTTGTGTCTAGCAGATATTTCATTCAAAAAGTTTCTCCCTCTTGTCTAGCTGAGGTTGTTCTCTGGTTGCCATAAAATCAGATGAGAATAGGTCTAAGCTATTCCATAAAGCTTGCCAGGGGTTTTCTTGAGAAATTAAAATGATGGTATTGCCGACTTTTTTGATATAAGCTTCACTACCTTGTAAGTGATATTCTTCGGGTAAAACAACAATTTGACTGTTGCCTTCTGTCTTTAGTTTGGCCGTATCCATATCGGACTCCTTCTAGTGTGAGTATTTTCTACTTGGTGGCTGACGAAAAATTGCCAAAGACGCATTATTTCAGTGACTAGTTCACCATCTAAGAGAGTAACATCTCAACGGCGATCGTCAGATCGGCGAAAGCCAGGGGAGATACTGTTCCTGATGTCAGTCGTTGTTCTGACTGGTAATCTCCACCAGATGGGTGGCGCAAAATGATGAGATGGTGATCGCGGAGATTGACAATCCAGTAGTCGGGAATGCCTGCTGCGGCATAAGTTTGCCGTTTATCTTCAAGATCCTTTTGCAGACTCGTCTTGGAAAACTCGATAACCAGATAAACATCATCGGGAGTAGGATGGGATTGCCGATAGGACTGCGACTTAACTAGGGCAATGTCAGGCTCTGGCTCACTGTTGCTGTCTATGATAGTGATGGGTTTGGCTGCACGAACCCTATATCGATCTTTAGCACTACTGATGAAATAGGCGATCGCATCAGTTGACAAATCGGCGTGTTCGGGACCTTCTGGCGACATTTCAACAATCAGTCCGTTGAGGAGTTCTACTCGACGATCTACTAGCAAACCCGCCTCAATCATGGCGTGGTAGTCGGCGATTGTCCAGTGGGCAATGGTGGCTGTCATCTAAAACTCCTTTGAGTGTGGAAACTCCCATCATTTATGTGGGGGAGGAAACAAGATTAGGCGGTTAAAACCGCCTAGAATATAGGTTTTTTGGCTATCCACTTAAGCCGGGACAGTTTATATATGTTTTGATTTGCCACGACTCATTTAGGACTACTATATTCCCCATTACCTATTTCCCCTTACCTATTCCCCATTACCTATTC
>JBFRWF010000248.1:0-8379 GCA_051439465.1 Xenococcaceae cyanobacterium
AAAGAGGTGATATGTAATCACATCCTCGCCAAATGTTGGCAAGCAAAATCCGTGATAATCCGCGTCATCCGCGTCATCCGCGTTCTATCCGCCCATACACTTAACCAACCCTTAAACCCAAATCCTAGATACACAACCGCAGCATTCTGTCAAGTCTGAATATTTGACCGATGTCCTAGTAGTTTCATCACTGGCGAGCGCCCAGAACGGATAAAAAACCGGATTTCTTTTGGTGTAGTTAAGAAAAATATCATTATCTTTTCTCACCACAGAAACCCGGTTTCTGAGATTACTGAACTAGCACTTTAGAGGCTGTTTGAAAAGTCCCCCGACTCCTGGGTAGGGCTTAGGCGAAGCCTTCTCGTAGCCCGTAGGGCTTCTCGAAGAGTAGAGTAGCATTTGGACAGAAAATCCTGGGTGTTAGCCATTAGTTATCCCCCAAATGCTTCGCCCCTACAACTTTTCAAACATGCTCTTAGAGCAAATACACCAGAGTGAACAGAATAATCCACACGACATCGACAAAATGCCAGTAAAGCTCTGCTGCTTCTACGCCAAAGTGACTTTCACTGGAATAGTGACCCTTTTGTAGCGATCGCATTAACACAAACAGGATCAGTAACAGCCCCACAGTAACGTGAAGACCGTGAAATCCGGTCAAAACGTAAAACGAACTGGTAAATACATTGGTAGTCAAGCCAAATCCCGTATGGCTGTATTCATAAAGCTGACCTACTAGGAAAGTCGCCCCCATCGCTGCAGTGATGGCAAACCAAAGCTGCAAGCCTGACAGATCATTCTTTTTAATCGCACTCTGTCCCCGGTGCATCACAAAACTGCTAGAGATCAGGATGATGGTATTTATTCCAGGTAACAAAAGCTCTAACTCCGGCGTGCCTTCGGGGGGCCAAACAGGCATCACAGTACGATAGGTCAAAAAGGCAGCAAACAGACCGATAAAAATCATACTCTCGGCACCTAGAAACACCAGCACCCCAAACATGCGGTAATCGGGATGTCCTCCATGAGCTGTCGCCTCAACCTCTTTGTGATAGTTAAGAGCAACTTTCGACTCGTCTAAAGCTGAACCTTGCATAAATGTCCTTTCTCAGTTGTCAGTTGTCAGTTTTTATTAGTCTTTTCCCAATCACCAATTACTTTGACTCTTCACCGACTTCGGCAAGCATCTCTTCAACAGATTCCTCTTCCTCAGTTTCCTCAGTGTCGATACCGTATTCGTAGGGACCTGCCCACAAAACAGGTTCTTCCTCAAAGTTCTCTATAGCAGGAGGAGAAGTAGTTTGCCACTCCAGAGTTAAAGCTCTCCAAGGATTGCGACTCGCTTTTTCTCCTTTGTATAAACTCCAGAGGACGTTGATGACAAAGGGGATAGTAGAAACCGCCAGGATGTATGAACCAATTGTGGAGACCATGTTAAGAGACTGAAATTGGGGGTCATAAAGAGCAACGCGGCGATTCATTCCTAACAAACCCAGCTCGTGCATGGGCAAGAAAGTCATATTTAAGCCAATGAAAGTCAGAGCAAAGTGAATTCTGCCCCAAGTTTCATTGACCATCCGCCCCGTCATCTTCGGGAACCAATGATACAGCCCCGCAAATAGACCTAAAACACTACCTCCGAAAAGGACATAGTGGAAATGAGCGACGACGAAATAGGTGTCGTGGACATGAATATCAAAGGGCACCGATGCCACCATAACACCGCTCAAACCCCCCATCAAAAATGACGAGATAAAGCCTATCCCGAACAGCATGGCACTATTGAGGCTGATTTTGCCCCCCCACATAGTGGCACACCAGCTAAAGATTTTAATTCCCGTCGGTACAGCAATGAGCATGGTGGTTGCCATGAAGAACACCCGCAACCAGCCGGGGGTACCACTGGTAAACATATGGTGCGCCCAGACAATTAAGCCCAAAAAGCTAATTGCCAAACTGGAGTAGGCGATCGCCCGATAACCAAAAATCGGCTTGCGAGAATGGACGGGCAAAACTTCCGAAATCACCCCAAAAAAGGGCAGAACCATGATGTACACCGCTGGGTGGGAGTAAAACCAGAACACATGCTGGTAAACAATTGGATCTCCTCCTCCTGCGGGGTTAAAGAAATTTGTCCCCGCCAGTAAGTCAAAAGAAAGCAGAATCAAACCTGCTGCCAAAACTGGCGTGCCAATCAAAACCAGAGCTGAAGTGGCCAGCATTGACCAGCAAAAGAGGGGCATACTGTGGATATCCATATCTGGCACCCGCATCTTCAGGATGGTGGTGAAAAAGTTAAGTCCCCCCAAAATGGAAGATGTTCCTAATATCAAAAGGCTCATAATCCAAATTTCCTCACCCCACTTGCCACTAACGAGACTTAAAGGAGGGTAAGAAGTCCAACCCGCTTGGGGCGCACCGACAAAAAAGCTACTCAATAACAGCACGCCACCAATAGGAATCATCCAAAATGCCACCGCATTCAGACGGGGGAATGCCATATCATCGGCACCAATCATCAACGGGATTAAATAGTTCGCAAAAGCAGCACCCGCTGGTAAAATCCACAGGAACAGCATAATTGTCCCGTGCATTGTAAATATTTGATTGTAGACTTCGGGTTGGACGAAATCCGGTTCAGGGGTTGCCAACTCTGTGCGGACGACTTGTGCCAATGCGCCGCCGATGAAATAGAAGAAAAAGGATGTGACTAGGTATTGAATCCCAATCACTTTGTGGTCTGTATTGAAGGTGAAGTAATCTTGCCACTTCCGTTCCTTATGTTCTGAACCATGTTCAGAATGTGTCGGAGTGGCAGTTGTTTCTGCTGGTGTGGTCATTTGTCCTTTGTCCTCGTTACCCAGGCTCTGCCTGGGGATGTCCTTTGTCAAATGAAGTCAGAGGTTATGAAATTCTGAATTCTGAATTCCCTGGCCATTGGTCTATAAATGACCAATTACAGCTAATCTAGCTGGTGAGCAGAATGATCGTGGTGTAATGCATGCAAATGCTCTAAGGTTTCGGCTTCAACACCCATTTCTTCCGCATAGGGAGCTAAAAATTCACCATCTGAGAGAGTCGCTGGATTGACTGCAATCCCTTCATCTAGCTTGTCAGCTTGAGCAAAGGTATTTTCTTGTATCCACTGGTTGTACTCTTCTTCAGTCTGGACATAAAGCTTGGTTTTCATCGCACCGTGGTATGCGCCGCAGAGTTCAGCGCAAATGATAGGATACTCACCCACTCGGTTGGCTGTGAACACTAACTGCACCTCTCGACCGGGAACTACATCCTGCTTCAGACGGAATTCTGGCAGCCAGAAAGCGTGTAGCACGTCTGAAGCAGTCATGTTCACCTGAACCTGACGATCCACCGGAATGTGCATCTCGCCAGAGACGATGCCAGTATCTGGATAGGTGAAAATCCAGGCATACTGGATGCCGTTGACATTAATAACAAGGGGGGCTTCTTCACCTTTATAGTCTGGAGAAGCGCCCAGTCCGAGAGCCACCTTTTGCTCATTGGTGTCTAGGGCGATCATTCCTAGATCTGGGTTGGGTTCAGAAGATGACGCTCCTTCTTGATAGGCAATCTTTTGGGGTCCTGAATCGTGGGAAGCCATCGGATCAAGACCCCCCATATTGTTATAAACCTCAAAACTGTAGATGGCGAGGATAAAGACAATGACAGTGGGAATTGCTGTCCACAGAATCTCTAAGGGGACGTTGCCTTCAATGGAAGGACCATCGGTAGTATCCCCTTTACGTCTGCGAAATTTAATTGCCATAATGATTAGCAGCCCTTCAATGAGCAGAAATAGACCTGTGGCAATGGTCATCATCAGGTTGAATATCCCATCTACCTGGGTCGCTTCTTTAGAGGCTGCTACTGGCATCAGTCCATGATTTTGACCGTACCAAAGGCTGATCAGTGTCAGAGTGATACCGGCAATTAGAGTGAGGATGTTACTTGGAATATTCACTGTTTTTTTGCTCTTGTCTTTTGCCTATCTATACAAGGTAACGATAAATCACAGGGAAAGATGGTGTCACCATAGCAATCTTTACTGAATTTTTGTTTTTTTTTGGGATCGGGTGCAACTCAGAGTCATTCCGCCTCTAATATTAAATTTTCCTTAAAAAATAGTAACTTTATGTAAAGTGATTTCTTGCGGAATATGAAGAATACCTAAAGTATGTAGCTATTAGCACAAGGTTATTAGAGTGTTAAATAGAGTCCGGCAATCTCTCGTTTCCAGGCTTGTGCCTGGGAATGCCACAGATGCTAGGTTGAAGTGAGTCGGTACTCACTGCTTGATGAACTTTGTGGTGCAATGACAGAATCAGTCCTTCATCGTCAGATTACTATCCCCCAAGAGCGGTCACAGCCGGAGAAATGGATTCGTCGTCTGGTATGGAAGATAGCGATCGCTACCCTACTTTTAATGGCCCTCGGCAGTGCAACGCGGGTGATGAACGCCGGTCTTGCCTGTCCTGATTGGCCCCTGTGCTACGGGCAACTGGTACCCAGCCAGCAGATGAATCTTCAGGTATTCCTGGAGTGGTTTCATCGCCTGGATGCAGCACTGATTGGTTTAAGTGCCATCGCTCTGGCAGGTCTATCCTGGTGGTATCGGCGGGACCTTCCCAAATGGCTCCCTTGGGCTTCCACCTTTGCCTTAAGTCTGATAGTTTTCCAAGGCATCCTCGGAGGACTAACCGTGACCGAACTGTTGCGGTTTGATATAGTTACGGCACATTTAGGCACAGCGCTTTTATTTTTAGGCACCCTAATCGCGATCGGCACCATCCTCACCCCCTACAAAGGTACTGCTGCTGCTGGTAACTTGACCTGGGTAAGTTTAATCGCTACCATTCTTGTGTACTTGCAAAGTTTGCTCGGTGGCTTAGTCGCCTCTCGCTGGGCTTTACATCAGTGCTTTAGCACTTCCCAACTTTGTATAGTCATGAATAGTCACATCATTGGAGTTTTCCCAGCCACCTTAGCCACCTTAACCGTCGTCCTCCTCGCATGGCGTACCCCTGCACTCCACCCACTGTTGCGGAAACTAGCTAATCTCGCCTGTTGGTTAGTCGTCTTACAAATCCTCCTCGGTGTTGCCACCTTCTGGTTACACCTGCAAGTCGAGCCGCTGACAGTTGCTCACGAGGTAGTGGGGGCAGCATTACTGGGTACCCTCGTTGCTTTTACAGTTTTGGCGCTCCGCGACCGATTCAGTTATCAGTGAACAGCGCCTGACGGCGAGGGAACAGAGAACTTCGGATCAGGGAACAGGGATTAGACTGAACAATGAACATTGATAATTGATCGTCGATAACTGATAACTAAAAAGAATTTGGTGTAAATAATGATTGGGACGACTGTTTCCCGCAGCAAGGAGAACTTGTTGCAAGTTATCAAAAGCTACTATCAGTTGACAAAACCACGCATTATCCCCTTACTGCTAATTACCACAGCAGCGGCAATGTGGATGGCTTCAGAAGGGCGAGTAGACCCCCTACTGGTTCTAGTCACCTTGCTTGGGGGTACTTTGGCAGCTGCCTCAGCACAGACGCTCAACTGCATTTACGACCAAGACATCGACTATGAAATGAAGCGTACCCGCAAGCGTCCGATTCCTTCAGGTCAAGTGCAGCCCCGCCACGCCTTCATCTTTGCCATCATTCTGGGGATTCTCTCCTTTACTCTATTGGCGGTATTTGTCAACCTACTCAGTGCTTTATTGGCAATGTCCGGCATCGTTTTCTATATGCTGGTCTATACCCACATGCTTAAACGCCATAGTACTCAAAACATTGTCATTGGCGGGGCTGCTGGTTCGATTCCGCCGCTGGTGGGTTGGGCTGCTGTCACTGGAGATTTAGGCTGGGCACCCTGGGTGCTTTTCACGATCATCTTTCTGTGGACTCCTCCCCACTTCTGGACACTGGCGCTGATGATTCGGGATGATTACGCTCAAGTAGGGGTTCCGATGCTGCCAGTTGTAGAAGGTGAGGAGCCTACGGTGCGTCAAATTTGGCTTTACACCCTGCTGATGGTGCCTTTTACCTTGTTGCTGGTTTATCCTCTAGGAGCGTCGGGAGTTGTTTATGCTTTGATTGCTGGGATACTCGGAGGTATTTTTATCCGCAAGGCATGGCAGTTAAAGCAAGTGCCTTCGGACAAACAGTTGGCACGCTCGATGTTTAAATATTCCATCCTTTACATGATGCTTCTGTGTACTGGCATTGTTGTAGATAGTTTGCCAGTGACTCATCAGCTCACTGCAGCAGTAGGAGAAAATTGGAATATGATGATTAGTCTCATTCCGATAGAATCAATAGTCCTTAGTAACTAATGACTATTAACCAGAAATCGGGAAGTGTGAGGGGATGATGCAAGCCCCTAGCTATGCCTACGGCACGCTACGGGAACAGATATAGGGATAAATCATCCCCTCACAAAGATACTAATCATTACCCATAGTCAGTTTAGATTACAAGTTATAGCAATACGATGGCAGGTTAGGACATATTTTGATGAGGGTTAAGCAGACTATTGACTTAATCCGAATAAGAGTTTACACTCCCTATGGGGAAGTTAGGTTTTGTTCTAATCCCTATCAGGGGAGCAGGAGTTGATGAGCTTACTTGGTCAGGGGTGGTGACAGGTTCGGGTTGAGGTGAAGATGGTTTGGGATTACTCCAAATCCTTCTTAGCGCTTTTAATGCTTGTGGATCAGCAGGTGAAACCGTTAATATCCTCCTCCACAGTTGCTCTGCTAGCCCTTCTTGACCTTCGAGTTCAGCCTCTTGAGCATCAAGTTTCAGCGTGGCGATATCCTGAAGAGTTGCCTGTGACGGTAATAAAATCAGATGAGACTTGGTAGCAGGTTCAGCGATCGCATAAGGTGTTTGTCTCGGTTTATTATACTGGCGATTAATTTCAGGGACTCGGTAGCGCAGATATTGATCTAGTCGCTCAACGGTGGCACAATTTCCCTCACCCTGAATTCGCAGGGATTCAAGCAGCACGTGGGTAAACGAACCTTGTTGAATCTCTTCAATTTCGTAAGACCTTTCAGCGGGACTACAGGAGGCAATGGTAATGACCCCTTGCTGCTTTTCTTCGCCCACGCCTGGACCTTTCGAGCCTTCATTTCGACAGGCATCGAGCAATAGCACTACATTGTCAGAGCCACATCGTCTTAGGCGCTCTGTTACATAGTTCAAAAGGATAGCAGTATCTTCCACACCCTCTGGATGGGGATCAGCATCGGAGGGCATTAAATAATCTCGCTCTGCATGGCGCAAACCATGACCACTGAAGAAAAACCACAAATTATCCCCGGCTGACAGGAAAGGTTGGCTGAAGCGTACTCTTAAAAATCGCTTAAGGATATTGCCAGTCGGTCTAGAAGAATAAGGCTTGCTGGCATCATCAATTGGCGGTGAGTTGTCCGAAAAATAGTAAACCTTCTCAAAGTTAGCTTCCCGAAACCATTCCCGCATTAGTTCAGCATCCCGCACGGCATAATTGAGCTTCGGGAGGTTTTCATACTGATTGATCCCAATAGCGATCGCCCAATTCTTAGCCATCTTTTCGCTTGAACTTGAGTTTTATTGCTCCAGAAGCTCCGGCTTCCCCACCTGTACCTAACAAGCTGACTTTTCCTTTTCCGTTGATTTCTACCGATAGCTCTAGTTCATCAAGCTGTATTTTTGAGGAAGGTTTCTCGGCTTGGTCGAACGCTTCTTCTACAACTTCAAGAAATTCAGTCACATTCTGTTTCAAATCTTCAGCCTTTATCCGAGTCTGCTTTTTCCCTGGTTTAGTATCGGTAGCTGGCTGAGTGTAATCTGCCCCGATGTCTGTCCCACTTTTCCCACCATCGGTATCTGAGACAGTGGTTGTTTCATCCGTAATAATCCAGATGCCTCTAGTCTTTTCAATTGACATAGATCTACTCCCCAGACTGTTTTGCTTCCAGCGCCGCCAACCTTTTCTCAAACTCAGCCATTCTCTGAGAAAGAGGCATATCCTCAGTGCATTCCAGGTAGTGAGCCAGTGCGCTAATTATTACCTCAGATTTAGATGTGTCAGTTTTAGCAGCTTTCTGTGCGAGCTTCTCGTGAAGATGGGGAGGAATTCTGGCCCCAATTGAAACAGTGGACATAACAACTTTGCGCTTTTGTTTAACCCAATACTAACAAATGTTTTACTCAAAGACAAAACGAAATCAAAGGCAAAAGGGCTATCCACTTAAGCCGGGACAGTTTATATATGTTTTGATTTGCCACGACTCATTTAGGACTACTCTTATATTCCCCATTACCTATTCCCCATTACCTATTCCCTATTCCCTGTTCCCTGTTCCCT
>JBFRWF010000249.1:0-39157 GCA_051439465.1 Xenococcaceae cyanobacterium
AGGTGAATAAATTTCAGAAAATTCTCATTTTTTAATACTTTCATAATCTCTATTCTCCAGGCAACAGGCAACAGGCAACAGGCAACAGTAAGGCATTGAGGCTGTTTACATTTCTTAACTCAGGTGAAAAAATTTATGTCCGTCTACTTAGCACGATAGCCGAATGGCACGCTTCTTAAGCTGAAAGCCCTATCGTGGCATCATTGTAGCATTGTAGGGTGTGTTAGCGATTGATATTTAGCGTTTTTATGGACTAGATGTTGCCTCCTGACTCTTCCCCTTTCTCCTCCTCCTGCCCGGGAGCCTCCTGCCTTCTGCCTCAAAACCAAGCCAGGTAAGAAATCTTACATCGAACTCAGGTTCAAACACCAAAACTGATAGGTTGGGAAGCAGAAAGGACGCGCAAGGACGCACCCTACAGAAATTGCTCCCCGTCTCCCCGTCTCCCCCTCTCCCACTCTCCCACTCTCCCATTCTCCCAGGAGCATCATCACCAACAGGTTTTGACCACACCGGTTTAACCCTTGTCAACCCTTTGACTAATCAGCCTTGCTAAATTAGAAGGAGCTTCCAGGTGGAGGTTGTGTCCTCCAGAGAGGATTACCCGCTCCGCTTCTGGCATTGCTTGCTCCTGGGAAGATAAATCCTCTGCCCGATTAAAATTACTGCTATCTCCATAAACCAAAGTAATCGGCGCTTTAATCCGCCGCAGTAAACCCAAATACCTGGATTTACCAATACCATTGAAGCCAATGCCAGCACGAGTGCGCAGCAAAGGTGCCCAGCGCCAGCGCACTCCCCCTTCACAAGGCTCAGTAATCCGTTGGGCTAATTTCATAGCCAGTGACTCAGACAGCGCCGGAGTAGCCAGACGCAGGCGCTCAGCCGCAGTAGAAACATCAGGGAAAACTGGGTGTTCCGGAGGAGAAGCGAGATAATCTAGATGGGTTGCTAACTGCTCAACAGCCTCCTCTTCATTTACCTCTGTAGGCAATACAGTCTCCACCAAAACTAGGTTTTTCACCTTCTGAGGTCGAATACTCGCAAAAATCGCCGCCACCACCGAACCCAGGGAATGCCCCACTAGAGTAAGCGGTTTGTCCGTCAATTTCTCAACAATGACATCAATATCCCCTAAAAAGTCCAGTAAATTATAAGAGCCTCCCCAGCCCACATGAGCAGAACACCCGTGTCCCCGCAGATCCGGAGCAACTACCCGATAGCCCTTTTCAGCCAGCAGCACAGCCACCTCCAACCAGGCTGCACCTTGTTCCAGAATACCATGCACAAGAAATACCAGCGGCCCATCCTCCGGTCCCCAAGTACACAAGCATAAATTCAGACCTCGAACATCCAAATAATACTCACCCATCCGGTGTACCGGAGACGATCTCCCCACCTCCTGAGGCAACTCATAATTAACCGCAGCCGCCACCCGACAAGCCAAATCTCCCAGCCTAGAAGGCAACTTAATATCCCTCCAAGTTTCCCCTAGCTTAGAATCAATCTGGTTGTGCCCCAGAAAATTCGGGTCCCCCAGAGCCATAGACTTGTCATAGACACCATCAGTCATCCGCTTCCCCTCATAGGGCGTTAGGAGCGATGAATCAAAAGGAATACCGAGAAACTCACAACATACCTCCATTACCTTAGTCGGTTCCTTCACCAACTCCTCATAGCGCACTTGGTGATAGCGCTCAGGACTAATACCCTCAAAAAAATCCAGAATATTTCGGTTGCTATTTGTCCAAATCCATTCCGCCAACTGATAAGGATTACCCTCCCCCTTCCCTATCAACTTATCCATCCTCATGCGGCAAAACGACTCAATCACCCCATAGGGATGGCGAACCAAATGAATATATTTCGCACCAGCAAATAACTCCTCCGCTCGCTCTAGAGTCTCCCTACTGCTAGCATAGGTAGGAGATTTATCTACCAACAGGCGTCCAGGAGATCCTTCAATAAGCATCCGATAAACTTCCCGAATAGAAAGATCCCCCTTGACTAAATCCGCCACAAGCCTTTGACTTGCTTGAGCATCAATCCCCCTAAGTTCCATAAAAGCTCGCTCAAGTCCCTCCCCTAAATGGGAAAGAGCAAGTTCCCGACTCCTTTGAGCCATTGTATTGAACGGTAACAGGTGCAATTCAGGGGGAGATAATAAAGCTGGATGTCCCGCCAGCATTACCCTCAATAAAGTAGAACCCGAACGAGGACTCGAAAGAATAAAAACGATGCCGGGAAGTTTTCCCAAGCCTGAATTCTGAGTTCTAAACTCTGAAATAGAATTACTTGTCCCTTCCCTTGCCTCCCGATCCTCGGTTTCAACCATTAAACCCGTTTCAGACTTCAGACTTCTAACCTCAGAACTCTTGCCGTGACTGCGTTCAAATTCAGCTGCCAGATACCTTGCCAGAGCATCAATCCGAGGTCGCTCATAAAATTCCCTCGGGTATAACATCAATTGGAGATCCCCTCTGAGCTGATTAATCGCCTCCATAACCATCAGAGAATCCATCCCCAAATCCAAGAGACTCTCAGCAGGAGAGAGCTGCTCTACCTCCATCTGAAGTATTCGAGCAATCTCTGAGTGCAAATAGGATCTCAAAAACTCCTCCCGCCGTACAGGTGGCATTTCCAGAAGTTTCTCAAAGATAATTGGCTCCTCTGCAACCATCTGTGCTTCGGGTAGCTCGCTAATTATCTCCTGGAAATAGGGAGATTGAACTAAATAAGGAAATTGCTTGCTCAACTCCGCCCAATTTACTGCTAATACTCCCACTTGAGCCGAACTTTGTCGAATTAACTGTGCCAATACTTGTAACCCAAGTTCAGTTTCAATTCCTTTAAAACCCTTGGCAGCTAAAGGGGTAGACGCTGCCATGCCATCGGCGAAAGGTCCCCAGTTGACGCTTAATGCCGACAGTCCCCGTGCTTGTCGATAATGGGCGATCGCATCCAGGAAAGTATTGGCAGCAGCATAATTCCCCTGTCCAGGCGAACCCAGCAAAGAAGCGGCAGAAGAGAACATTACAAAGAAGTCTAGGGGTAGATGCTGGGTAAGATTGTGAAGATTCCAAGCCCCTTTAACCTTAGGAGCCATTACTTTAGCAAACCTTTCCCAATCCAGTCCCTGCAGAATATCATCATCAAGAATCCCAGCAGCGTGGATAATCCCCCGCAGGGGTGGCATTGATACTTTAATTGTTTCTAATACTTGAACGAGATCCTGCTCCCGGGAAACATCTGATGAGATTACCAGAATCTTCGCTCCCGTCCGTTCCAATGCTTCTAGAGAAAGGGCAGCCCTATTTGAAGCACCCCTGCGCCCCAATAATACCAGATATTTTGCTCCCCGCTCCACCAGCCACCGAGCTACCTTCAGTCCCAAAGCCCCCAAACCGCCAGTAATTAGATAACTAAACTCAGAATTCTGAATACTGAAATCTGAAATAAAATCTAATTTCTCATCTTTGATTTGTTTTAAACGAGCTACATAGCACTGCCCATTGCGAAAAGCCAGATGATCTTCCCCATCCGAACCAGTAATTTCTTTTAAGACAAAAGCCGTTTCATCCTTATCCGGGCTAGGAGCTAAATCTATCATTCCTCCCCAATATTCCGGGCATTCTAAAGCAATAACCTTACCCAGTCCCCACAAAGGACTTTGAGCAATTAAGAGTTCCCTATTCCCCGTTCCCTGTTCCCCGTTCCCTATTCCCTTTTGCCTTTTGCCTTTTGCCTTTTGCCTTTGAGCGAAGCGAGTCCCTATTCCCCCGGATTCTACGAACTGAGTTCCCCTAGTAATCAACCAGATCCGGGTTTTGAGTTTTGACTGCGCCATCAAAGCTTGAATCAGATGCAATACGCTACCACAACCTAAAACCTGAGCCCTCTCTAGAGAAGAAATAGTCAACTGCTCCGAGCCAGCTGCATCTAAACTCCATAGGTGGATAATCCCTTCTAATTTAGTAACATTTGATAAAGCTTCCTGAAATAGGTTGTGAAAATCCTCTGGACTAGCTGGGTTAATGCTCCAATTTCCTTGACTTGGGTAATTGTAAACCAGCACACAGCTATTCCCTTCATTTTCTAACTGTCGCGCAATAGTTTCCCCTACTCCTCCTCGATCTGCAAAAATCAGCCAGACTGGCGAGGGGTGATTGGCGATCGCCGCAGTAGTTTTTTCTTTCTTATTCACCAGTCCCAGATCCCTGGGTTGCCATTCTATTTGATAGAGCCAATCCTTCTTGGGATTTTGTTGAGGATATTTATTTTTCTCTTCAATCCAATAGCGCTGTCGCCTAAAAGGATAAGTGGGCAAGATTACTCGATTTCGCTGATAGTCTCTGTCAAAACCAGACCAGTCTATCTTAACTCCGCGCACAGATAATACAGCTAAACTCTCCAGAATTTGCTGCCAATCTGCTTTTCCTGGACGCAAACTCGACAGCCACAATCCTTCTACAGAGGAATAGTGGCGACACATACTTAAAAGAGTTGGCTTCGGACCAATTTCTAGGAAGATTTGATAACCTTCTTTCTCCAGAAGCTCCATGCTCGCAGCAAATCTCACCGGCTGCAATACATGATTTATCCAATACTGAGCTGTCGCTATTTCAGCTCCAGCTACCTCTCCGGTAACATTGGAAATTATATCTAGCTGTGGAGATGAATAGGTTATCTGACGAGCAACCCGTTCAAAATCTGCCAGCATTGGTTCCATTAAAGGAGAATGAAAAGCCCGGGAAACTTTTAACCTTTTCGCCCTGACTTTTTGGGCTTTAAGAGTAGCGATCGCCTGAGCCACCGCCTTCTTTTCCCCCGAAATAACAATACTTTCAGTTCCATTAATAGCAGCGATCGCTACCTTTTGAGCAAATGGTTTAATAGCCCCTCGTATTACCCCCTCAGAAGCAAACACCGCCACCATTTCACCATCCTCAGGCAAAGCCTGCATCAGAGAAGCTCGGCAGGCAATTAACTTCAAGCCATCTTCCAAGCTAAATACCCCAGCCACACAAGCAGCAACATACTCACCCACACTGTGCCCCATAACCACAGCCGGTTTTATCCCCCAGGATTGCCATAACTGCGCCAGAGCATACTCTAGAGCAAACAAAGCAGGTTGGGTATAAGCAGTTTCATCCAAAGAATTAGCAATCTGGGTAGAATGCCCTTCCTCCGTACTCGCCAACTGAGGATACAGAACTTCAAGCAGAGGCCTTTCTAAATAGGGATCCAGAATTTCGGCACAGCGGTCAAGGGCAGCCCGGAAAGTCGGCTGAGTATGGTAAAGTTGGTATCCCATACCCACATACTGAGAACCTTGGCCAGTAAACAAAAAAGCGACTTTCTGGTTTATACTCCCCGACACTTGACCGAATATCAATCCCGCCTTTTCCTTACCCGCTGCAGCTAAACTGAGTTGGGAGCCCAGGTGTTGAGTAGAATCAGCAACCACAGCAAGGCGGTAATTAAAATGCGATCGCCCAGTATTAGCAGTAAAGCAAATATCTGCTAAAGATACCTCCCCATGGGACATCAAGAACTCTTCATAAGACCTTACCAAATCCTCCAGAGCCCTTTCACCCTTTGCCGAGAGAGTAAGCAAATGAAAAGGGCGATCGCTTATCGGCGCAGTAGTATTTTCCTTCTCCGGAGCCAGTTCCCAATCTCCCAGGATTACATGGGCATTAGTCCCACCAAAGCCAAAAGAACTCACTCCAGCCAACCGCAGTTGTTCACCCTTAACCCAAGGCTGAAGTTCAGTAGGAATAGACAAAATTGTATTTTCCAGATCGATATGGGGATTGAGCCTATTAAAATGTAAATTGGGCGGAATCTCCCCATGCTGCAAACACAAAACAACCTTAATCAAACCAGCAATACCAGCAGCAGCCTCCAAATGACCAATATTGGTTTTCACAGAGCCAATCCAAACGGGGAGAGGGGGAGAGGGGGAGAGGGGGAGAGGGGGAGACGGGAAGACAGCCTTCAGAGAATTAACCTCAATCGGATCTCCCAAAGAAGTCCCCGTACCGTGAGCCTCTATATAGCTAATATCTCCCGCACTGCACCCAGCACTATCCAGCGCTCTGGCGATGCAAGCCTGCTGTGCAGGGCCATTGGGAGCAGTAAGGCCATTGCTGCGTCCATCCTGGTTAACCGCAGAACCCCTAATCAGAGCCAAAATATTATCCCCGTCCCTAATAGCATCATCCAGACGCTTGAGCACAGCAACACCACAACCCTCCCCCCTCACATAACCATCCGCACTAGCATCAAAAGTCTTACAACGACCATCAGCAGCCATCATCCCAGCCTCAGAGAAAGTCTGAGTCAACTCTGGAGATAAAATCAGATTCACCCCCCCTACCAAAGCCATATCGCACTCCCTACTTTGCAAACTTTGGCAAGCCAGATGGACAGCCACAAGGGAAGAAGAACAAGCAGTATCCACCGTTAGAGAAGGGCCCCGGAAATCGAAAATATAAGAAAGACGATTAGCCGCAATACTGTGAGCATTACCCGTACCCGCATAAGCATCCGGCTTCAACCCGCTGCGCAATTGAATCTGGGAATAGTCACTGCTGCTGATGCCCACAAACACCCCCGTTAAACTCCCAGCCAACTTATCCCCTGCCAGTCCAGCCCATTCCAGAGCTTCCCAGCTCACCTCTAGCAATAGCCGCTGCTGGGGATCCATCCCCTGAGCTTCCCGAGGAGAAATCCCGAAAAATTGCGCATCAAACTCATCCACTCCATCCAGAAATCCACCCCAATCGCCACCAGAAGAGCGTCCCTCTCCCCTAGTAATAGCATCCTTACCATTGCGCAACAATTCCCAGAAAGCCTTTGGATTTTTCGCACCAGGGAAGCGGCAACCAATACCAACAATAGCTATTGGAGATTGGCCATCTCGGCTGGGCAGGCGATCGCGACTTTTTTCCCTAGATTCTAATCCCCCCAAATACCCAGCTAAAGTTTCAATAGTAGGATAATCATAGGCCAAAGTAGGAGCAAGCTTGCGTCCGAGCCAGTCTTCTAACTCTGCGGACAGGCGTACAGCTTGCACAGAATCCAAGCCATAATTAGCAAAAGGTTCCCGAATATCTATCTCATCAGGGGAAATTTCTAACCGCCGAGCAACTTGAGAAACCAACCAGGCTTGAATAAGTTCAGAATTGGGAGTTATGGCTTGTGCCTCCGTAGCATCCGGGACTGGAGACTGCCTTCCAGTTTCTGGGGACTGCTTTCTGGGGACTGCCCGATCCCTCCACTCTCCCACTACATCCAAGCCTCCCTGTTGAAAGCCAGCCTTACAAGCATAGCGAGTAATTTTACCACTAGAAGTTTTCGGAATACTGCCAGTCTTCAGCAGCAATATCGCAAAAGGTTGGAGTTCGTGACTTTCTACAACCGCCTTGCGGATAGATCTGAGCACCTCATCCCCATCCAGACTCCGCAGGTAACTGCGCTTAACCTCCTGCACGATCGCCAGCCGCTCTTCTCCCTCCACATCAACAGCAAAAGCAGCACCACAGCCACTTCGCAAAGCAGGGTGACTCTTTTCCACAGTCAGTTCAATATCCTGGGGATAATAATTGCGACCTCGGATCACAATTAAATCCTTCAGACGTCCAGTGACAAACAGCTCCCCATCCTGCAAAAAACCCAAATCCCCAGTCCGCAGAAATGGACCCTCACCAGTATCCGCCAAATAGGCCTTAAAAGTCTTCTCTGTCCGGGATGGTTGCCGCCAATAACCCTGAGTCACACTCTCACCCCATACCCAGATCTCGCCAATCTCATTGGGAGCGCAGCGCCTCAAAGTTTCTTGATTGGCAATTACTATCTGTTGGGTAGCCACAGAATTACCGCACCCTACCAGAATACTAGTTCCATTCTCAGAACTGTCCGCAGCGATCGCCTGATTTTTTTCCAGAGCCTCACCCTTGACAGTTTTGAGGACAGGTAAAGCCTCCTTAAGGCCCCCAGAAACAATTAGGGTAGCTTCAGCCAACCCGTAGCAGGGGTAAAACGCCTCCTTGCGGAAGCCACAGGGACCCAAATAGCTGGCAAAGCGCTCTAGAGTTTCCGCGCGGATCGATTCAGCCCCAGTAAAAGCCAAATTCCAACTACTCAAGTCAAGGGTTGCCCTTTGTTCCGGAGTAATCAGATTCACACACAAGTCATAGGCAAAATTTGGGCCCCCGCTGGTAGTAGCTTGGTAGCGAGAAATTGCCTGTAGCCAGCGAAAAGGACGCTGCAGAAAAGTCACCGGAGACATCAGCGCCTGGGATGCCCCCACATAAATCGGTTGTAGAATCCCCCCGATTAGTCCCATGTCGTGGTAGGGAGGCAACCAGGATACCCCTTTACTGTCGGGGGTGTCCTGGAAACACCGATTGATTAACTCCGAATTGTGCAGCAGATTGCCATGACTGACAATCACACCCTTAGGCTTACCCGTTGAACCACTGGTGTACTGAAGAAAAGCGAGGGCATTCTCATCAAAGGAAAGTTCTTGCCAATAGTCAGCCAGGTCTGGGATATTATCGGTAGTGATGCAGCGCATCTCTCCAGTGCCCTGAGTCAGCCGACCCTCTATGTTAGTCAATAGGGAATTAGTAGTCAGGGCAAAAGTCGCCTGAGCATCACAGACAATCCCTTGCAGGCGATTCAGAGAGCGATTTGGTCGAGGGGGATAGGCCGGGATTGCGATCGCCCCGGCATACAAACACCCAAAGAAAGCAGCAATGAACTCCAGACCCGGTGGATAGAGCAGCAATGCCCGTTCGCCCTTAGCATTCTGGCTTTGAAGCATCGCGGCGATCGCCCGTGCTTGTCGATCTAATTGTTGATAGGTGAGACTGCCTAATTCTGCTTCCCCGTCTTGCAGAAATGTAAAAGCGATTTTTTCATGGTGCTTATCTGCTCTATAGCGCAATAGGTCTACGAAATTGGAGAATTTCCGGATCATTTATCGAATTAGCTACTCCTCTTATTATCTTTCACACGCCTGATTTGGGGATTGGGTATTGGGGATTGGGGACTATTTCCCGCCAATCCCCTGGACAAATGTGCTTATTTCTCCATGGATTCTTCTGTCTATGCCACCCATTTGGGGTAATTTCCTTACCTAGCTTAGCCAAAACCCAGATAATTTGTTATTTGTCGTTGTTTGTTTGTCGTTTTTCATTCTTTCTTGAATACACATATCAGCTGTTTTGTCAACTTTTATTAATGGACCGGAGCTCTAGGAAGACTAGAGTTTCCCAGGGAAAGGATAACTGATTAACTTAGAAAAATATAGGGATCAATCTGGAGCAATGCCTGAAAATCGATTACAGAAACCCTCGTCTGGCTTAGGAAAATTCTCAATCCTGCTGCTGCTCTTGCTGGGGGCGGGTATAGTTTTGTTACCCCTAGGCATTGTGTTCGTCACTTCACTGGCACCCCCTGGTGCAACCACCAGTGAGGCGATTTTTCATCAATCTCTGACTTTTGCCAACTACCAAGAGGCTTGGCAGCGGGGCGCTTTTCTGCTAGCGTTTGCCAATTCTACCTTGGTGGCACTGGCGGTGACTGCCTTTCAGATTATTACTTCGGCTTTAGCTGGTTATGCTTTGGCGAGATTGAAATTCCGGGGACGTCAAGCAATTTTATTACTCATTCTGGCAACGCTGGTGATTCCGTTCCAGATTTTGGTGATTCCGATTTTTTTGGTCTTGAAGTGGGGACACCTGATTAATACTTATTGGGCATTAATTTTACCCACCGCAGCCAATGGATTTGGTATTTTTCTGATGCGACAGTATTTTTCCACTGTACCTGTGGAGTTGGAGGAAGCTGCTGCTTTAGATGGGGCAAATCGCCTGCAAATTATCTGGCAAGTAATGTTGCCCTTATCTCGTCCTGCCCTAGTGACGCTGTTTCTGTTTACTTTTATTGGGGAATGGAATGATTTGTTTAAGCCTTTGGTATTTACTAGTAGACCAGAGTTAAGGACGGTGCAGTTAGCCTTGGCTGATTTTCAAGAACAGTTTACGAATAACTGGCCTCTGCTGATGGCGGCAGTAATGATTGCCACCATACCAGTGGTGGTACTATTTCTAATTGGTCAGCGACAATTTATTCGCGGAATTGGGACGACGGGAATTAAGAATTAGAGATTATGGGCTTTTGGCATCATGCTTTTTGCGGGAAAAACGCTCTTCCTAAGCATTGGAATCAGTAATAATCTTGAGACGAACCGCGCGATCGCCTGCATCATCGAGCTGCACTTCAATCACTTCGGTGGTGAGAGATTCCAGGCAGGTGAGGAGCGATCGCAGATGAGGATTACTTGCCCCTGTCTCTATATATAATCGGTCTGAGAGGCTGCCGAGACGTTTCCAGGTAGTATAGAGTTTTGCCACAGTCTGTTCTAGTTGAGTGGCCTGTTTGACCAAATCAGCAGCAGTATTCAAACAGTCCAACCCCAAAGCTTCCTCTAGTGCAATTTCCAGGTCAATAGATGACTGTCTCAGGGTTTGGACTTGAGCAGCAGCATCGAGATATTTAGCTAAATTCTTGGCTTCGGAAGTCATTATCTTAACCGTATCCACATCGGGACTCTGGGCCACTTCTTTTTGGATCGCCCCCAGATGAGAATCGGGTAACTTCTCCATCTCTTTTACCAGGGGGGCAAGGTGACGGGGAGGAAGGGAGCCTTCTGCTGCCTTTTCCTTAACTTCTTCAGGCAACAGTTCCGAACTCATCGCCGTCCATTCATCAGAAAGTTGCTTCACTTCCCGGCGAGTAATGCGATCGCCTTTTTTTGCTGCCTCACTCACCAGTTTTTGCACCTCTGGGGCAGATTTTGCCGTTTCCACAAATGCCCGTTTGCTGAAATTATTGATTGCATCTGGATCGAGCTGTCCTTCTGCCAAGAGGGTATCCGCACTATTTGCCAGTTGGATTAAAGCATAAGCCTGACTTTTGGTAATTTCCCGATTTTTCAGCCAGTTAAGAAAGCCTGTCCCCCGCCCATCACCGCCTTTTTTCTCTCGGTCTCGTACTGCTCGCAGAATGCGCCCTCGCCAGATATCGGTCTGTAAGTCAAAGCGATCGCAGACCTTCCATACCGCATCCAACTGCTGTTGAAACTCATCCTCTTGAATTTCCTCATCTTCTGGATCGGGTAGCTGGAAGTTAAAGTCTACCGGGGTTTCCAAGACAGCGGCAAGGTCGGCGGGAGATGCTGGAATTTCAACCATAGGGGAGGGATCTTTATAGGACAGCCGGATTATTATTGCACGATTCCAAACGGAATCGTCAAAACCCTAATCCAAAATCCAAAACCCTCCCCCCCCGAAGAACTCCGAGTACGACAAAATCCAAAATAGTCTTAGTCTCCCAAACAAATTCCTAAGCCTCTGGCAGTTTTAACCAGGGTACCCTGAGGATCTACCACTCTGTAATCCTTGATTGCTTCAGCAATCGGCACACTCACCACTTGGCGGTTTTGCCAGGTGACCATTTTGTCGTACTTGCCCGCTGCAATCAACTCCACAGCTGCCACGCCAAAAGAGGAAGCAAGTATCCGATCCACAGGAGAGGAAATTCCTCCTCGCTGTGTATGTCCTAAAACGGTGACTCTGGTTTCTGCACCAGTATAGGTGCCAATTCTATCAGCTATATACTGACCAATGCCACCTAAGCGGCACTCTCCGAATTGCTCCATCTTCTGGACTGCCTCACCAGCTTCTGTGCAAACTGCCTCGGAGACAACGACGAGGGAGTAGTCTTGCCCCTGAACTTGGCGTTGCTTGATTTTATGGCAAATATTCTCAATTGTGTAGGATATTTCTGGAATGAGGACTATATGAGCTCCACCTGCAATTCCCGCATTGAGGGCAATGTGTCCCGCATCGCGACCCATAACTTCCACGATGATCACTCGGTTGTGACTCGCAGCAGTAAAGTGCAGGCGATCGAGTGCTTCAGTGGCAATATTGACAGCTGTATCAAATCCAATAGAACGCTCAGTCATCCCGACATCATTATCAATAGTCTTGGGAATCCCAACTAGGTTGATACCGCCTTGTTGAGCTAGGCGTCGGAGAATGGCTAAACTGCCATCCCCGCCGATGCCAATCAGGGCGTCTAGTCCTAGGTAATGGTAGCCTTCGATAATTTCTTCGGAGCGATCGCGCACAGTTCCATCAATCATTGGGAAAGCAAAAGGATCTCCTTTGTTTGTTGTCCCCAATACAGTTCCCCCCATCATTAGCAATTGGTCAACCTTGTTTACCTCCAAGGGCATTGCTTGAGGGGGACGACTCATCAATCCCTGAGTTGCTTTACAAATCCCCAACACTTCCCAACCATAAATGCCGACAGCACAGTGGGTAACTGCTCGAATGACCGCATTTAGACCAGCACAGTCGCCGCCGCTAGTTAGAATTCCAATCCGTTTTCGTTCGCCCATCTCATAGCTTTTAATGACTCACTGATCTATTTTCATCTTTATCAGACATCAAGGGAAGACCGAGTTATCGCTGTTCACTCTCGGAAAAGTTAAATTTTGGTGAGGGTGTGTTGGAGACCAAACTCCTACAAGTTTCTGATTTTCTTGTTCGGCGTTCAGTCCAATCCCTGTTCCCCGTTCCCTGTTCCCTGTTCCCTATTCCCTATTCCCTGTTCCCTGTTCCCTATTCCCTGTTCCCTGTTCCCCGTTCCCCGTTCCCTGTTCCCTGTTCCCTGTTCCCTGTTCCCTATTCCATCGCCGTCAGGCGCTGATAACTAAATCGGTCAATTACCGCCTCTTCCCGGTATCAGACTCTTTTTCAATTGCTTGATTGCCTGTTGTGTCACATCACTGTAACTTAATTCTCCGCAGAGAATTTTAGCCATGACTTGAGCCGCAGCAGGTCGCTTGACACCAACTTTGTAGGCGATTTTGGGAAACTGGTAGAACAATGCAGCAAGACGCCCGGCAAGAACCATATCGGCTCCCCATTCTTCCCTGATTACCTGGGTGTATCTTGCCAAGGCATCTTGCTCTCCCGTCAAAGCTTGGTCAATTGCTTCTGATGCCTTCAATCCCGTGAAAATCGAAGGGCGAATCCCCTCCCCGGTTAAAGGCTCGAGAATCCCAGCCGCCTCACCTACTAAAAGTGCGCGATCATTGTGCAGGGGTCGATTTTCTGTCCACAAGCTCATGGGATATTCAGAGTATTGGCTGTTTGCCAGATCGACTCCAAACTTAGTGGCATAGTTAGTGAGCTGCTTTTTTAATTCTTCAGGTTTACCATTGCTACCGCGCAAAAATCCTCCACTAATTGAGTAACCATCGGCTTTGGGAAAGTTCCAGATGTAGCCATTTTTGAGGGAACCAAACTCAAAGTAGGCGATATTTTGCTTTTCTGTTGGAACTGCTGCTTCTACCTCTAAAGTAGCCCCGATAAATTGTTTGCGTTTCTGAAAGCCTAGCCAGCTTGCCATCGGACCTTTGACACCATCGGCAGCAATCAGATAGGAAGCGGCAAAGGTGCCATTGGCGGTAATTACCTGCCAGCTATCCCTATTGAACTCAATTTCTGTCACTTCTGTATTGTCTTTTAACTCAGCGCCCTGCTTCTGAGCCTGCTGAATCAGGAAATAGTCGAAAGCATCTCGCCGCACCATCCACATCGGCTCTACGTTCTTCAGTTCGGCTTCTACCGGATCGTCCATCTTCCAGGTATATTGAACCTTGGTGATAGTATTGTCAATCACTGGTGTGAAGTCAAAATCAAACCATTGAGCGATCGCTGGTGACACACCACCGCCACAGGGTTTATAGCGAGGTAAGGAGGCTTTTTCTAGCACCAAGACTGAGTGTCCTCGTTTGGCAAGGTGATAAGTGGCTGTTGCTCCAGCAGGGCCAGCACCGACAATAATGCAGTCAAACATGATGGTTACAAAGGATTGATGATTAACTTGAGCGAATTAGTCCTGGCGAGACTGACTTACCCAGAAACGTCAATGCAATATTGTAATTGATTATTGATAGTTCATTATTCTTTACAATTGACTGGTTGACAAAATTAATTACAAGTGAGCTACGACAACGCCTGCAAATACCTGGCCCAAAAATCCCCAGACTCATTTGTTCGTTGGCTTAAACCTGCTACGAAGGTAATGTAAACTGGAATTACGACATGGCAGGATGGAAAAATCAATGTCCGAGCAGGTGCGTTATGTTACAAACGAGAAAGGCAAGCGAGTCGGGGTCTTGTTAGATTTGGAGGCGTACAATCGCTTGACGAACCCTTTAGCATTGGATTCTGAATGCTTAATTGGCTTGAGTCGAGATGAACTGCAAGCGCTAGCTGAAGGCATGCTAGCTCCTGCTACTCAGATCCACTTGGATGAGTTGCTAGCTCGAAATGCTGAATCTCAGCTTTCTGAAGACGAAATCGCCGATTTAGACCGTCTGTTGGCACAGGTTGACCAGCTAACGATTCTCAAAACCCGTGCCAGGTATACCTTGAGCCAACTGGAAGCATTAGCGACAGTGTCGTGAGCGCTTACATTCCTGTTGCCCTGCAGCGACAAATTCGCAACCGTTTTGCCAATTATTGTGCTTATTGTCGTACAGCTGAAGCCCTGACAGTCGCTATTTTTGAGTTTGAACATATCATTCCTCGCGCTGCTGGTGGGGAGACAGTATTTGAAAATATCTGCCTTGCCTGTCCTACCTGCAATCGTTACAAAGCCCAGCGTCAAACAGCACCAGATCCCATTACTGGACAGCTCGTTCCTCTGTTTCATCCCCAGCTTCAATCGTGGCCAGAGCATTTTACATGGAACGAGGATGCTACATAAATCATTGGACTGACACCTGTGGGTCGAGCAACACTTTCCGCCCTGCGAATAAACCGTCCCCAATTGACTCGCGTGCGTCGGATGTGGGTCAAGATGGGAGAGCACCCGCCCAAGTTTGAGTGATCCGGAACTTACGCAAGAACTCATTTTATATTTTTTCAGATCCAAATTGAGTGCACAAAGACCCTGAGAGAAGCGCGATCGCACTATTGTAGAGGGGCTCTATCAAGAAAATATTAAACCCTTGCGTAGGGTGGGTTAGGCGGCGATAACTTATCCAACTAACCTGCCAACTAACTATCCGCCGTAACCCACCAAAACCAAGCACTTTAGCTGGGTTAATATTTCTTCGATAAATCCCCTCTAATTGTTGATAGTTCATTAGGACGCCCCAACAACGACTAAACCCAATGCTAGGGGGTCAGCAGTACTTAGGATTAAGGATGTACCTGCTGCTGCAATTAGGGAGTGGGTGATTGCTAGGAAGCTGATGAACAACATTACTCCTATTGGGTTGCCTCTGGATACCAATCCGCCATATCTTTAGCACTGATTTCGTCAAGTTCCCATGTGTCTGTTGTATCCAATTCCAATGTGGTTTTCTGGTACTTTGCAAGAACAAGGGTAGTGTGATCAACAACTTCGTATATCGGAGCCCTTGAGGCAAGCCGAGTTCTTACCTCCCTCTCGATCGCGTCGCGTATTTCTTCGGGTGGAAGTTTAGTGAAGTAGCCGACCCTTAGATAACAATCATTGTCGACAGCGGAAACTGAGGGATGGAATTTGTGCAGGACATTACATTTCTGTGCACCCAGCCGGAATTGGTCTAAAGCCAGTGTACATTGTCCTGCCCTGTAAGGCCATCCCATTAGTATTGCAGTTTTATCGTCTCTTATCTGGAATGAGCGGATATAAGGATGCAGGTCTTGGCTACTGAAACCATAGTCAGTGTCCGGCGAATAGGCGCAGAATCGGATCACAATCGGAAGGTTTGAGTACCAGCGGAAGTAGGTGAGTAGTTTCTCAAAATCGATATACCGTTCTTGTGTCCGCTTTTCCAAGAACCATTTGCTAAGAACGCGACCGTTTGTCTTGCCACCTTCACAACCCAATATTGTGGCGTGAACCTGTTTGAGATCATACTTCTCGAACGTATCTTGCACGCCTTTTTGCTTAAGGACTTCACCAATCCATTCCTGAACCAATTGGACGAGGTTCGCGAACGCGACCGATTTCAAATCGTTACGCTCTTTCTCATAGAAAGCGACGAGAGTCAAATTAGGTTCGTCTGGCACTTTGATTGTTGTCATTCTTAAGTCTCCTCTATTTCTTCACTGCCCCAACCTCTTCCGCGCCCCTCTAACACTCTCAAGCTGCTTTAGTGCCATCCCTGTAACTAAGCATACTCCGCCCGTGATGTAGAGTCCCTTATTACCTGTACCCATACTGACAAACCTAACAATGCCAAAAGCCAGCAGTGCTGCCACAATCACGGGCATGATTACAACGTACTGGGTATGCTCTGGTTTCCCTTGCTTGTTCAAGCCCAGAGTCTCATTCCTAATGACCTTTCTCGCCAACATGGGATTCCTGCCAGCTAGGGGTTGAAGTTCAGCCAGCCGTGACTTACTTAATTTTAAACTATGATGCTTTGCTTCCACTTCCATCACTTCTCGAATGTGACGATCGCTCGGCAGACTTAACTCTATTTCCAACATCTCCAGGAATATATCTCTTGCTGGATTAACAGGAGCGATCGCACAAACAGTAACACCATTACTAATAAATGCCTCATTCTGAATAATAAGAGTTTAAATCCTCTCCTTGACTGAATTCCCGCGCTATGCACCATCACAGCTAAAAGTAAACCCATTACGCGATCGCTTGGAAACATATCAGGACATAGAAAAAAAATATGAAGACCTTTCAGAAAAGCTTGCTGAGACGATAGAAGCACTGAGAAAGCTATGATTAAGCGTTCTCAATGCCTTAAATGAAATGTTTATAAATCTGATTCAACTCCTCAAAACCAGCTTTACATTTACTTTTGACTTTTGAAAACGATAGCCATATTGAGTTATCTCTCTTTCAAGGCGAAGATGTAAGAGTCAGTATTCTACTAATGAACTCATCTTGTTTCTTTTTGTCATAAATAATTTCGTTTAAAGTGTACATAGTGCCAAAACTTACTGCTTCAGTAATACGTCTACTAACTTCTTCTGTCATACAACCGCAAAGATAGAAGCATTCACAGTTAGGATTATCCTTCTTGGTATTTTCAAAAGATTTCATAGCCGCGCCCAATCTTTCGAGTGCGCCGCCTGGATCAATGCCTGCTTTTATTTCAATATCTCCCTGGATAATACCATCTCTATTATAAATTGAAATGTCAGGCTCACTGCTGAAAACAATAGAACCTTGAGTACTTAAGAATAAAATTTTTATCTGTCTAACTGACTCAAATGGTTTTTCAAGTTCTTTTACTGAATTACCATTTACCAATGTATAGCCTTTGATTACCTTTCTCTTTAACAATTGTCGAAGGATTATTCTTCTGACTAATAACTCTCCCTCTAAACCCACTGCATTGTTCCAAGAACCCTGTATTTGGGTTCCTGCACTCGCAAACATCATTCCTGATATTTGCTCAAGGGTCAGTTCATCGACACTTTGAACTATAATGCTCACAAACTCATTGATTAATAAGTATATTTTATTGACTTTTTCTATTGATGGAACTTTTCCAGATTGTTCGATGTCTTCAATAGTGGTCGAAAGAATTTGTTTAAGACCTTTTTGTGATAAAAGAGCAACAGAACGATAATAAGCTAGTAGAGTGGGTTGCTCTTGAATAATTCTGGGGTGGAGAAATAAAAACAAAGGAGAAATATCTGAGTGAACTATTATTTGCCAAGCATCTTCTGAAATACCCCACTCATTTCTTTTATCCCAGTTAAAAACTTCACCCAACTCTACCAACTCTTGAATCCTTTTTCTAAAATAAAAAAAGGATAACTCATCAAGTTTTCGGAGAAAAGTGCTAGAACGGAGAGTATAATGAGCTTTTAATGCTTGTTTTTGCTCTGATATTGACATAATTCAATAATTACATCTCTGCTGTGTCTCAATCTTAGTACAATTATATTTTCATTCTCTTAGTCCATAATTTGTCGCTTAATTTCTTTGGCAATAACTTCACTAAGACGAGGAGGTACTGCATTGCCAACTTGTCCAAATTGAGTCATAGTTGTTTTTCTCTTAGAACTATAGGAGTCTAATCTGACTCCTTTAAATTCCCAATCATCGGGAAAAGTTTGTAACCGGGCTAATTCTCTAACTGTCAGCATTCTATCCTGATAAGGGTGTATGAAGTCCCTGTATCCACTTCTGGTAACAGTAGGTGATGGCTTATTGGGATCTAAACGTCTGTAAGTGGAGCCAAAAGTGTTTTTTTTCTTACTTAGTTTACTCCCAATTGGCACCATTTTAATTTTTTCTATTGTCGAAGTAGAATGTGCAGTTGTGACGTGATTCTTTATTTTACTCATACCCTAATTTCTGATTTCTCGCTTTGATAGTTTTAGCTACTCTCTTGGCTGTTTCCGATGGTTCATCTGCTGGTGGTAAATTTGCTAAAGCCTCACCGACGGTTTGATAATGTGGCTCTAGCAGTGGTAATTTAAATGAATCGTAATGGGTAGGCTGGGGAAATCGGAATTTTTTGTTTAACCTGTTTCCTACAAAAAAGATCCTGTTTCGTATTTGTGGTACACCAAAATCAGCAGCATTAAGTACTTGTGGTGGTTCGATATTGTATTGATAGGTGATTCCAGTGTATTCTATCTCTTGGCGAAATTCTTTAAGGATCGCATTGACAGCCTCACCTTTGTTCCAATTTAGCAACCCTGATACATTTTCCATGACAAAAGCTATAGGCAGAGACTCGCGGACTATACGAACAAACTCATAAAACAGAGTACCTCTAGTATCATATATACCTTGTCTGTTACCTGCTAGACTAAAGGGTTGACATGGAGGTCCTCCAATTACTAATGCAGCCTCTAAAGGTTTTAGCTGGGCCGCTTCCAAAATTTCTTGAGTCGTTACCTGCCTGATATCTTTGCAGATTATCGGTACATCTTTCATGTTAGTTGCTAAGGTATCACAACAGGAAGGATCGCTTTCCACACACACGCTTATTTCAAATCCCGCATTTTTAAAGCCAATATCTAGACCTCCTGCACCAGTAAACAGGCTGATTACTTTTCGACTACTTTCTTTCATTGATGCTTATATCCAATTTCTTCAAGAGAGTCCCCCCTTTCTAATGGTGGTTTGGGGGACTCTTAATACTTTTTACGCCTCACTATCTACCGCATGGTAACAAACTCTTCTGCGGCGGTGGGATGAATCCCGACAGTAGCATCAAAATCAGATTTTTTCCCTCCCATTTTCAGAGCGATCGCCACTCCCTGAATAATCTCTGCTGCGTGTTCGCCAACTATGTGCGCCCCCAGCACTTTATCAGTATTCTGGTCAACCACCAACTTCATCATCGTTTTTTCATCCTGACCACTGAGGGTATGGTAAGTCGGTCGAAACTTGGAACGATAAATTTTCACCCCATCACCATATTTTTCCCGCGCTTCTGCTTCCGTCAGACCGACAGTTGCCGCTTCCGGGGTACTAAAAACAGCAGAAGGTACATTTTCATAACTCATAATCCGGGATTTGCCCCCAAACTCCGTATCCGCCAAAGCACGACCTTCGTTAATAGCTACAGGAGTTAGATTGATGCGGTCAGTACAATCCCCCACAGCAAAAATATTCTCCTGGTTGGTGCGGCTGTACTTATCAACTGCGATCGCCCCATTGTTAACTTCTACCCCGGCATTCTCTAAACCTAAGTTTTCCAGATTCGGTTTGCGACCTGTAGCAGCCAAACCAATAGCATCTGCGAAGACAATTTCTTCAGATTTACCTTTAATTGTTATCTTTAGCCCTTCAGATGTCTTTTCAATAGCAGTAGGCTGACTATTGTTAAGAACTCGAATACCGTGCTTTTGCATCGCCTCCTGAACTTCAGAACGAATATCCTCATCAAATCCCCGCAAAATCTTGTCTTTACGGATGATTTGCGTCACCTGGGAACCCAAGCCTTGCATGATACAGGCAAATTCTACACCAATGTAACCACCGCCAAGAATTACGAGCCGCTTGGGTTGCTCCTTGAGGTGGAACATATCATCAGAGACGATAGTATGTTCTATACCTGGTATATCTGGCTTCACTGGATAACCGCCAACGGCAATCAAAATTTTATCCGCCGTCACTTTACTATCCTCAATCTCCACAGTATGGAGATCGAGAAACTTGGCATAACCGCGAAATATTTCTACCTTTGAGTTGTCCAGCATCCGCTGATATACTCCGTTAAGGCGTTCAACCTCCTTATTCACGGCAGTAATCATTTTTGACCAATCGAGGGTACTGTCAACCGCACTCCAGCCATACCCCTGCGCCTCTTCAAATTGGTCAGGGAAACGGGAAGCATAAACCATCAGCTTCTTAGGGATACAACCGCGATTAACACAGGTTCCACCCAGACGGTCAAATTCTGCCACTCCTACTTTTGCCCCGTATTCTGCTGCTCGCCTTGCAGTGGCAATACCCCCAGAACCGCCACCAATGACAAATAGGTCGAAATCATAGCTCATAATTCAACTGACTTCCTTTTTTACCACAACCTACTGAATGCTAAATCTTTTCATCAAATTAGGACAACCTATCTGCGTGCTGCTTTTGTTTCTGGGAGTGCAAGTTCTTACACAAAAAGCCTTTGCAGAACCAGTCCCAACGCCGCCAACAGTTGAAAAATCCCTAGATGGTTCTAGACATATTTGCCCTGCCGATCTCAGTGCAGCAATTGAGGCGGTTACGAGTCGTCCCGAATTTGAGCGATCGCGTTGGGGAATCCTGATTCAAACCCTTACCTCTGAACACACCCTCTATGCTCTTGATGCTGAACGCTACTTTATCCCCGCCTCTAACCTGAAACTGCTGACAACCGCCGCCGCCTTACGCGAGCTAGGTGCACAATTCCGAATTCGCACATCGGTTTATGGAACTGGTACTATCCCCAATTTAACCTCTTTGCGGTTAGTGGGACGGGGAGATCCCAGCTTAACCACTGTCCAGTTAAAAGACCTAGCACAGCAGCTAAAACGCCAAGGGGTGCGTCGGATATCGCAGCTAATTGTCGAGGATAGCTACTTCAAAGAACTGGGAATTAATCCTACTTGGGAATGGGAAGATATTTATTACTATTATGCTGTATCTGTAAATAGTCTAATTCTGAATGAAAACGCCGTCATCCTAACCCTATTACCGCAACAGCTAGGTCAATCGGTACAACTCAACTGGTCTGATCCGATAGCTGCAAGACAGTGGCGGGTAAAAAATCAAGGGATAACCGCACCAGAGGGGATACCTTACGGGGTAGAGATAAACGGAGTTTTAGGTCAGCCAGTATTAAAAATTAAAGGTGAGTTGGCGATTGATTCTGAACCGGATATCTGGGGGTTAGCGGTTGTCGATCCAGCTAATTATTTTTTAGAATCCTTCCGCCGCATCCTGTTAGCTGAGGGAATTGCGGTTACCCAGGGATTCGTAACAACTAGCCCCCAAGAAATTCAGTTAGAGGTAGAATTAGCGGCAGTTGAATCTTCTCCCCTTGCGGTTTTGTTGCAGAAGACCAATCAGGAGAGCAATAACTTATTCGCAGAGACATTAATGCAAATTCTGGGGAGTGAATCAACGACTGAGACTGGGTTAGATGTGATTAAAAAGAGTTTAACTGAATTGGGAGTTGACCCGGAAAGCTATATCTTAGCCGATGGTTCTGGGTTATCTCGCCATAACCTAGTCAGTCCAGAAGCAGTGGTACAAACTCTGAGACTAATGGCAAAAATACCAGAAGCAGAGATTTACCGGGAATCTTTGCCTATTGCAGGTGTTAGTGGGACGCTGCGGCGGCGTTTTCAGGATACACCTTTGCAAGGCAATTTGCAAGCAAAGACTGGCACCCTGACTGGGGTTTCTGCCCTTTCTGGGTATTTGGATGTACCAGATTATCAACCGCTAGTTTTCAGTATTATGGTTAATCAATCTGAGCAGTCAGTGGCAACTTTGCATGAGGCAATTGATGAAATTGTCTTGTTACTGAGGAGTTTACGTTCTTGTTAAGGGCGAGTGTGCGGGCTACCAACTTAAGCCGGGACACTTGGAGTAGGGAACAGGGAACAGGGAACAGGGAATAGGGAACAGGGAATAGGGAATAGGGAATAGGTAATGGAGAATAGGTAATGGGGAATAGGTAATGGGGAATAGGTAATAGGGAAAGGAGAACGGGGAGGGGGGAGCAGAGGAAGAAAAAGACAGAAAATTGATAAAGGGGGTTTTAGATCCGGATTCACTATAACCCACTAAAATCAAGTACTCTAGTTGTGTTAAGATTTATTTTCTAAATCCCCTCTACTCGCTAGCAAACTGTAAGATATCCACTTTTTTAGTCCTTAGTAACTAATGACTAAAAATAGGAATTTGAATATGCGAGTTAAATGCACAACGGCTTATTATTGAGGGTATACACTAGTAGGAAATACCTCGATATTTCTTTATAGGTCGTTTTTGAGCAGATTTTTGAAGAGGAGGGGACTCTCCTTGAGGCAAATTGTCAGAGTCACTTCCCTCTTCGTAAGCAATCCCTCGATATTTTTTTAGAGACTGTTTTTGAGCAGATATCTGAAGAGAAGGGGACTCTCCTTCAGGCAAATTGTCAAAGTTACCTATTTCTGAAGTTTCAGAATCCTCAATCCAAACCGTCAAATACGACTGATTTTCTACGAGCAAACAGAGAAGCTTAGATTCTAAATATCTTTGACAAAAGTTGATGGCTGCCTTGCGAAGATTTTTGGAAAAATCTGGACCTTTAGTAAAGAGTTTATCTGGTTCAATACCCCCTTTTTGAAAAAGCAGGGAAAGCAGGGGGAGAAAATGCCAAATATTGAAAAGGGGGTTATCAAAGCGGATTTGGTATCAGTAGTACCTACAGATAGAAGTCGCAGCATTCCGGATTCTTGACCAGATTTTTGGCAAATTAGTTAGCACTCCTAACTGCCGAAGTCCTTGTTCTCGGTTGGCGATCGCAGTTCTCGGTTAGCAAGTTAGTCTAAACTCCAGTGACAGTATTGCTCGGATAAGTTAATCACAGAAGATTTCCTGGGTTGGGTTAAGGGATAGCGCAACCTAACATCCATGCTCATTTTGCCCTTGGTGTCAGCTCCCCCCCTTCAGCTTGGACAAAGGGCTTCTGTTGGCGGGTTTTTTCTTGCTAGGGCTACCAGTAGGAATGGATTGGAGAAAGACTATAGGAATTGTTTGTTCCAGAGAGGGAGTATAAGCTGAGAGACGTAAAAATTCATTGACTGGCTTATTCAGTAAGATATCAATAACCATTTTTTGTAATTCATTAGATAAATAGGACAATCCCGTAAGCGGAAAACTCCGTGTTCCGATCTCTGTCTTTTGTGCTAATACAGAATAATCCAAAAAGACAATACTGATTGGCTTGCGTTTTCCTTTATCAATCCTTAATAAGATATTTTCCGTCAGTTCGATTCCTGTTGCTCGTACACCTGATTCAAAACAAATCGAGAGCGTATCACTGGCTTCATCATATTTTATCTTTGGCTGACTCATCCCATTACCCTATTACTTTTTGATAAGCAGTAACAATATAATTATTTGGCATTGGTTCACCGTCTTCATCTTTCCGAAACCGAAAAAGAACAATCGCCACAATATGAGTATTGTCTAAGGCTAAATCATCAAAGGCTTTGATATAGCGGTACTTTTGAGGATTTAATGGTTCTTGTTTACGACGACCTGAACGAATAGTCTCTTTGAGTTTCTCCTGACAATCTTCCATTTCTGGATGATTGTCAGGATCAATGATATGTTCCCACCGTTCTTCAGTCAAATAGATATCATTTCCACAACGGTCAAGCACTGTCCAGTGTTTACTAAGAACCATAGAAGGTCTTTATCTCCCCATTTTAATATTGACATTGGGCTCCCTCAACTGGCACAATCCTTCGCAAACTCAGGACTTTTTTCGGAAAGGCAATGCTCAATCAGCTTGAACTCAAAGAGGATGACATTTGACAAGACGATTACTATAAGTCGATTCTCATTCCCTGTCATACTTCCCACTCCTAAAATTGAAGACCGCCATCGGTGATCGCTTCGAGTTGGGCTTCGGTGAGTTCCCCTTCGGCTTGAACAAAGGGCTTGTCTTGGCGGGGTTTTTCTGGTATAGCAGTAGCAGTGAACTTTTCTCGCTGTTGTTTAGCCATAACTCCTTCCTTCAACTGCTGGGTCTCAATTGTTGATTAGTTAAGGGACAACACGCCTCCAGCGATCGCTTCGAGTTGGGCTTCTGTTAGCTCGCCTTCGGCTTGGACAAAGGGTTTCTCTTGGCGAGGTTTTTCTTGGGTTGCACTAGCAGTAAACTTTTCTCGCTGTTGTTTGGCCATCAGTTCCTCCTTATTTGATATTTTTCGATGGCATAACTTTAGTTTGCAGCGGCTGCCAAGTTCGCGCCAGTAAAGATGAGAAGTTAAGTAAGCAACTTAAGACCCACCTTCCGCACGTCAGTTTGTAATATGTTCTGTAGTATGTTGTGAGCGTATTTTTGCGATCGCCAAAGTGATCAAACTAGGATTAAGCGATCGCAGATCGAGAAGTTTGCGCTCGCTGTAGGCGCTGTGGAGCAGATCGCTAATTTAAGGAAAATACTTAATCTTTTAGGGTTAGATGAACAGCAACATCAATTATGCGATCGCTATGGCTGTAATACCCTAGGACTAAAGATTGTTGCCACCTCAATTCAAGAGTTATTCGACGGCGAGATTGGGGAACTGACGGGGTGACAACCCCGTCAAAACCAATACTGTGCTTGGCTTAAAACCTGTCGAGTTGAATAAAAACTTTCAGTGGGTTGAATTAATTATTCTTGTTCAATTTATCCCAGTCACCAGAAGTTCACGCGACCAATGTTGCCCAAAAACCGTAAATTATGCAGTACATTACTAATTCTTGTAGGATTAGCAGCTTGTATCACTCTCCTATTCACCCCCAAAATGCAATCAATCCGCCCATCGGATTATGCCATTACCTCCCAAGCGCCTTTCAATCAACCCAGTTACTATCCCCTTCAACAAACAGTTGATCCCAACTTTTATCGACCGACAGGGACTTGGGTAGGTCGCTTGATTTTGCCTACGCTAGCACAATTAGAAAGTGTTTCTGATAAAGACTCCGATTGGGTTTGGCTGGAAGTTTACAGCGCCCCAGCAGAAGCCCGAAATCTCGCCGGTGAAGTGGTGCGTTTGACTTGGGAACAAGACCAATCCAAATTAGACTACGTCAGGCTGGTAACAGTTGATGTTAACTTCACTGAAGCTGCTGAAAACAGCCAGAAAAGGGGAAATGTGGTTCCGACTCGCCTCAATGGTCGCTCTCAAGTTGGACCCCTCCAGTCCCTAGCTGGTGCGAGACCAAAGGATGACGTTTTAGTCAGCTTCGATCGAGGGACTGTTACTGATGATAATATCCTTCGCATTGAGAGAATGCCGATCTTAGTACCAGCCCGTTTTTATGGACTGGTAGATATTGTCGCAACATTCCCAGGAGACGATTCCCCACCACAAGCTTGTCCCGGTAAACTTCCCTGTCCGAGTGAACTATTCCGCGTTCGCCACTATAACCCCGCTTCTGGGCGATTTGACGGACTTGAAGAGATTGTGCGCATTCCCCAACAGCCACCCTTGCATAGCGGTAGATTCGCCTCTACACCGCTTCAATTAGCAGATTCTCCTGTTGGAGAAGCGGGATGGTATATTTACGGTGCTAAAGATGCCGGTGGGGTGTTTACTGTTCGAGCAATTAAGCCGCGATCGCTGTTTCAACTCAACCCCACAGAAGTTGTCTTGGGCGAAAAAGACGGACTTACCTATATCAAACGTCGCAATTGGCAAAATACCCCCGAACGCAAAGGTACGGCTCAACGGGTGTTAGTAGCTCCTACTGCTACCTCAGAAGAGACAGCCTTAGCTGACTGGAAAGAAGGGGACTACGGCTTAGTAATTCACCTCTTTGGCGGAATTGGCGGACAGAAAAGTGAATCCTTTCCTGCGGGAACGGTTACGGGTCATTTTGCTTACGGATTGGCTCAAGTGGTGCGAGATCCCTTTACCAATGAGTTACAGTTCGACATCAAATACCAACAAGTCTACGCCCACAATAGCCAAGGTATTCTCTCAGGAACCCAAACTTGGGCTAACTACATGGGTAATTTGCAACGGGGATGGCTGGGAACGCGCCCTGTTTCTGATGTCATCCTTAAGTTAGATGCTTTCAATGATGATTATGATTTCGGGAAGGTTTCTCTCTCACCGATTGGGGAACTGCTACTGCAATTACAAGTAATGATGGCTCGTTACCGTACCGGAGATGGTACGGGTAACTCCAGCGTCACCCCGGCGACTTCTTGCGTCCAAGATTCCAATCAAGCACTCTACATTACTATCGAAGAACTGAAACGCAAAGTCAATGAGAACCCGGAGATTGTCACCTGGTTGCAAGAACATCCCAATCACCACGAAACCAAGCAATTTGAGCAATTGGTTTCCCTGGGAAGGGCTTTAGAAAAGACTTTAACCCCTCAAGGAGTGGTACGTCCCGACTGGAAGCAAAATGCTGAAACCTTAGCAGCAGTTAAGAAGCGCGATCGCCTGCCCTTTACCCAACAAAATACCCTAGCTAGTGCCCTTTTGAGCTGGCATTCCATGTTACCTCGTGGCGGCCACGATGCCATTAGTCGTATATTCTTGCGTCACGATGCCAAACTTTGGTTTATCCGCACTAATCAGTTAGGAGGCTCGGATCCAGAAATTGTCCCCGTTGCGCCAACTGTATTATTTGGCGATGTTCCCATTGTTTCCCTGGTTTTGCGCCGCATTCTCAGTGCTGCTGTGACGTTTCCCAACTTCAAAGACTGGTTTATTGCACTGGGGATATTATTAGTCTATGGTGCGATCGCGCTAACCGTTGGCTTTTCTGCTGGTTTCTTGAGGTGGCATCCTCAGACAGGAAAAAGGTTATTTTTGAGCATGGCAGTAGCCTTCTTCTCCCCAGGGTTACTAGAGGAATTGGTGTTTCGGGTGGCTTGGCTTCCCCATCCTAGCGAAGGAGTTTTGCCAATTACCTGGTTACTTTGGGCGGTGTCGGGATTGGTCTTGTTTGTTATTTATCATCCTTTAAATGCCCTAATTTTGTATCCACAAGGCAATCCTACCTTTTTTAATCCCATCTTTTTAAGCTTGGCTGGACTGCTAGGATTAGCCTGTACCCTTGCCTATGCTTTTATAGGTTCTTTGTGGGTAATTATTGTGCTTCATTGGCTAGTAGTTATGGTGTGGCTGTTTGCTTTAGGAGGCGAGCAAAATTTAAATTTCTGAATTTGGATTTCGGAATTAACAGGACTTAGTTGACTAAACAGGTCTCGCTCATTGAATAAAAAATCAACAGAATAAGGGAGGGAGTAGCTGTGCTACCTGTAAGGAACAATTGAGCTGTATATACTGATTAGTTAATGCTTTCAGCCTTTGCATTTGCTTGGGTGTACCGATAGTGATTCTGACACTATTAGCCAATTGTCCTTGGGAGTATAGTTTCAACTTGATTCCATGATTTACCATAAATTCCACGTAACTCTTGGCAGAAATAGATGCATAGTCAACTATCTTGACCAAGAGAAAGTTAGCTTTCGATCTATAAGGGATGAAATGGTTTAAGCAATTGAAAAAATCAAATATACTTTCTCTTTCATCAACCATTTGTTGAGCTGCCATTGCATAGAAATCTCGATTTGCTAGAGTAGTACATGCTACCTGGTCAGCGATAATATTAAACCCTAAGTAATTGTCGTGAATATTGAGTTTATTTCTGGCTTCACTGCCAATTAGCATATATCCAATCCTAAGTCCAGCCAATCCATAGTATTTAGAGAAACTCCTGATAATTACGAGGTTATCTAGTTGTTTTACTAATTGCCCACGATTGTCATTCTGGCCTGCAAATTCAAAATAGGTTTCATCGATTACTAAAATCTGCTCAGAACTCATTTGTGAATAAATCTTCATAATTTCTTCATCTCGCAGACAAGAACCTACAGGATTATGAGGACTATCTAACAGGATGACTGAAGGATTATGGAAATGTATTTTTTCAATGATAATATCTATATTAAATCTATATTCACATAGATGATTGTTCAGAGAAAAAGTGAGTAAAGGAACAAAATATTTGTTGGCTAGTTCAGCATAGTAGGGCCAGGAAATGTCAGAAAGAAGCATGCCCCGCAATTCAGAGATTTGGAGATAGGAACTGGAAAATATGGTTTTCAGGGCTTCTTCAGCGCCAGCAGTAACATATAGATTTGCTAAACAGACCCCATGCAATTCAGCTAATCTAGTCTTAAATTCAGGTTCTTTGCAGTATTTTGATATATCATTAATACTGATATTTTTAAGTACTTGCTCTACTTCATAAGCCACACCATATTGGTTCTCATTAAGAGATAAATCAACAAAACTAGTGATGATATTTTGCATTTTATTACTCTCCATCAAAATTTTAGCGCAAGAATATGTACGAATACTATTAAAACCTCAATCAACATGAAGTCGGAGTTTTTTCTTCTTAATTAACAGTTTTGTGTTAATGAACAAAGAAAAGCTATGTCTTTTTTTAAATATGCAAGAATTGATGTCAAATAATTTACTGACAATAATAATCTTGATAGTACATTATTTTTGTTTTTGCTAATCTTTGCATTGTCAATCATTTGATTAGCTTCTGAACTCAGTATAGATTTCTGGCAAATCATTTGTTGTACATTCATGGTAAGTTTTCCTGGGGAAGGGATTACAGTTGTGAAACTAACCTTAAAGAAAGTTTTATTAGTAGGTTGGGTTGACGTAAGGAAACTCAACAACAAATCTTTCTTGTGTTGGGTTGCGCTGTCGCTTAACCCAACCTACAATTTATTTGTCTTCTATTAGGTAGTGAGAAAGGGAGAGCAGTTGAGCTTCAGTCAGCTTATTTTTGCGTCCATTTAAATGAATCTATTTTTGCTATACCTCCAGCGATCATTTCCAATTGCGCTTCAGTCAGCTCCCCTTCGGCTTGAACAAAGGGCTTCTGTTGGCAAGATTTTTTGGGTGTGGCAGTAGCAGTGAACTTTTCTCGCTTTTGTTGAGCCATGAGTACCTCCTTCAATTGCAATGAGTCTCAATTGTGGATTAGTTCAAATGAATCCCGCCTGCGGCGATGGCTTCGAGTTGGGCTTCCGTAAGTTCCCCCTCGGCTTGGACAAAGGGCTTCTGTTGGCAGGATTTTTCTGGTGTGGCAGTAGCAGTAAACTTCTCTGGCTTTTGTTTAATACCTATGAGTCTCAATTGTGGATTAGTTGAAACCAAGTCCACCTCCGGCGATCGCTTCGAGTTGGGCTTCAGTCAGCTCCCCTTCGGCTTGGACAAAGGGCTTCTGTTGGTGGGGTTTCTCTGGTGTAGCAGTAGCAGTGAACTTCTCTCGCTTTTGTTTAGCCATAAGTTCCTCCTTTAATCCCGATAAATTAAAGTTCAACGTTGTTATTAACAACAATAGACTGCTATTTCAGATTTTTCAGTCAGAAAAATTGACAGAAAGTAGGTATTTTGAACAAAATATTTGAACAAAATAATTGTCAATGTTGAAAAAAGGTTTCAAAAATATGATTAAGTATGATTAGGTATAATACTGAATCCGGGTCTAAAACCCCCTTTATCAATTTTCTATATTTTTCTTCCCCTGTTCCCTGTTCCCCGTTCCCCGTTCCCCGTTCCCCGTTCCCCGTTCCCCGTTCCCCGTTCCCTGTTCCCTGCTTTGGGAAAAAAGGGGGTAGTTAACCCGGATTTGGTATGACTCTAGAGATCAACGATTCAAATTCTGTCGAACTCACGTTGCTCATTGGCTCGTTTAACTTTGGAGATCCAACCTTGTAGGACTTAAGAATGTCCGAGTAGGGCGTGCTACCACGGATTAAAACACGCAATGGCGGTACAAACCACCCAGGCAACAGTTTGTGCATCACTTTGCTAAAACTTTCCCGCAGGATGAACTCGGCAAATAAAGCTTTATTAGCAGGAAAGACATTCGTATCTAGTTCCCACAAGGCTTCAGCATCGGGTTGACGACGAACCGTAAATTGCTCTAGAGCTTGCTCCCAGTCTTCACCACATTCATCTAGAAGACTATTGAAAACCAACACATCCTCAAAAGCATTACAGCAACCTTGACCGAGAGATGAGGAAATAGCATGAGCAGCGTCGCCCATAATCAGCACACTGTCACTGTAGTGGTAGCAGTTGCAGCGTACTTTAAGCTGGGTTGCCAGAGGTTTTTCTAAAAAAGCTGTCGCCTCTTCCACTGACAGGAGTTGACCTATTTCGGGCATCTGCTCACGAAAGAATCCCATCACCTGTTCTGGAGTCTTTAGATGCAGCACGGGATTATCCCTTCGCCGAATGAATAACAGTCCCCAAAAATTCCCATCTAAGCGAGGCACTGCACCAAAGTTAATGCCATCGCTTACTTGCCAGATATGAATACAGTCAGGTTTTAAGGCAATACCTGCTTGGTCATTGCGACCAGGCAAAAACACGGTTTTGTACAAAGAATAGACGTACTTTTGCTCAAATTCAAAAAAAGGCGTGTTCAGTAAGTGAGTTCTGACGACTGAACGAGCTCCGTCTGTCCCCACCAAAACATCATAACTAACCCTGAAATCTTCTGTAGCTTGCTCTGTAACTTGCTCTGTAACTTGCTCAAAGCTGACTGTCTTAGCTGCTAAATCGACCTTAGTACATTTACAGTTAAAATGAATTTTCACTTGTCCTTGCTGCGCCCTTTGTTCTAGTTGGGACAACAGAATAATCACTAAGCTAGTGCGGTCTGTGTTATAGGTCGGTTGTTGTTTCTGCCACAACCGAGTCTTACCATTTTTTTGATGAATAATTGTTCCCCAGTTTTCGACACACTTAGTTTTGAGAGTATCTTCTAATCCGGCAAGGGGACGTAAAGCCCTCAGTCCTCTCTCGCTTAGACCGTAGGGAAATAGTTTTAGCGTAGGATACCGTTGCTGTACGTGGATCGCAGCGACGCTCATAGAGCTCAACTTGATATTGCTCTGGGCGCTGTAACAAGTAATGCGCTAACAGCAGCCCACAGGGACCTGCACCAATAATCACAACTTTCTTCACTGTTGACATCTTGCCCCATCTGAAATTGTCAAAGTTTCCCACCAGTTCTGAACTGTAGCAGTCAGAAGCCCTTCCATATACCCCGGATTTCTCACAAAGATTTCAGTGACAAGCTACAAGCTCTATGTTGACTAGCTTTTCCGCGATCGCCACCAAACAACACTCTGTCATTTTTGGCACAATGGAAAGCGATCGCATCCCGTGAGGATTCTTTTGTCAAGTTTTATGTTAAGAAAGATGTTTATAAAGCATAGGTTTAAAAACGAGGGTTTCCACACTACCCGTGAGGTTTTGATGAATTGATGGGAGAGTAAGCTATGTGGCAGGATGAAATTTTAGAAGAAATCCATCGAATTCGAGAGGAACATGCGAGATCCTTCAACTACGATATAAGAGCGATCTGTGAAGATTGGCGGAGAAAGCAGGCACAAAGTGGAAGACAGTTTGTTACGCTAACTCCTGCGCGGCAGTCTAACAATGCGGTGCAGCGGACAGAGCAAAAATAGTCGTTGGAATGCAAAGGTGATCTGCTGCCGCTGACCTTCACAGTTCAAAATGCAATCCAACGCTATGTAGCAATTTTTATCTGGATCAAAAAGAGAGGAAAATTATGACCACTTTACTGGAGCAAGCATTAAAGGAAGCCCAAAAACTGCCAAGTGAACTTCAAGATGAAATTGCTCAACAACTGCTGGAGGATATTCAAAATGAACTGAAATGGCAAGAAACTATCTCTAATCCAGACGTTAACATCGATGTTCTTCAACAAATGGCTCAAGTATCCCTACAAGAAGATGAAGAGGGGAAAACCGAAGACAAAGGTTTTGGCGAAGAGGAATGAATTCATCCAGAACCAGCAATTTTCGGAAGTTATTTCTGAAACTACCTCAGCGAGTAAGAGAAACTGCGAGAAAGAACTATGATCTTTGGAAAAATAATCCATTTTATCCAAGTTTACAGTTCAAGAAGGTCAACCCAAACTAACGATAAAACGACAGCGATCGCAGTTTCTACCTGGAAAGACTGGGGACAAGGAAATTGGGGTTTAGACAAAACCTATCAAGCACTCAATGAAAACGCTGTTTTTGAACAATGGGATAGTCAAACTGAACCGCCAAAAACAGATTCAGTAGATCACAAAGTCAGTTTGAGACAAGGGAGTTTTTGTCCGGCGATCGCCTTTAACAAAATCAACCCCCTAGGAAATGCCCACCCTACAGCGAGCGATCACACTCTCTCGGAGGCAGCTCCCGATGAGCTGAGAAACTGCTCATCGGGAGCTACAGGATAGAACTTACTTTAAACTCTCAATTACTTCCGGTGTGAATGGATTCTCACCAGCGCGGAGAGCATCAATCCAGCCTTGACGCTGTGACCTTTCTTTATTATTGTAAGTCCAGTCAACAAATGTCTGAAAGTCATTAATTGCGCCTTCAGTATTGCCAGTTAGCGCCCTCGCAAGACCACGACTATCCCGAATACCTCCATGTTTAGGGGCAAGTTTAACTGCCTTTTTACAGGCAAACATCACCTCAGCAGGATAACCGTTTAGGCTACCAAACCGACAAAGGGAGTTCCAAGAATCAGCAGATATTTTCAGGGTTGAATCGAGTTTTTGAGCTTCTTGGTAGACGGCGATCGCCTCTTCTACTTTCCCCTGCTTTGCCAGCCTCTTTCCCTCTTCCACCTTGATAGGTGCTGCTAATTGTTGCGCAACAGTTTTGGGGTCTTTGTCTACCTCTTCTGTATCTGGATTGAGGTCTATTTCAGGATCGAGTTTTTGGGCTTCTTTGTAGGCAGAGATCGCCTCCTTTACTTTCCCTTTTTTTGCCAGTTTCTCTCCTTCCTTCACCTTGGCAGGTGCTGCTAACTGTTGCGCTATAGTTTTGGGGTCTTTGTCTACCTCTTCTGTATCTGGATTGAGGTCTATTTCAGGATCGAGATATTTTGCCCTGCGGAAGATAACCGATGCAGCTTTCACGTTCCCCTCTCTTGCCAGCTTGATGCCTTCTTGAAGGAAGCTTGGGTGAATAGGATGCTGTTGCTGTTCTTTTTCACAGGGCTTATCGTACAGGTGCAACTGAGCGTCCATATACTGCTCCCACTCATTTGCTGTCAAATTGCGGCTCAAGCGCCTACAGGCTTCAGCAATCAGATCCTGGGGCTTTGCGAAGTACAACCAAGCGCTGTCTCCACTGGCGCTGGCGAGGTATTTGCCATCCGGGCTGAAGGCTACGGCTAATACATCGGCCTCGTGGCTGATGCGGGAAACAAAAGGAGATAGTAGGGTCAGCCCGTTGCGCAAGGCTCGATCCGCTTCCATCGAAGGTTCTTTCATCTTTTGGAATCGCTTCATTGATTCCACAGCCAGCAATACACTAGACTCGTGTAAATTTTCTCGCTGACTTCTAATCCATTCGGAGGTAGCAGCTAACTGGCGGGCGACTGCCATTTTTTCTTGTTTTCTCGATTTCAGGGCAAATACCACCGCTACACCTGCCACAACTGTCAATACCAATCCTGCTGCAATTGAACTAGCAAACGCAAGTTTCAACAACCGATTCAGCTTCGCTTGAGTCCGCTTATCTTCCTTAGCTTTCCTCAGTTCTGCAACTAAACCTTCTTCTTGCTGCTTGCGAATAAAAGCTGCCAGATAATCGTGGACGAGCTGATATTGGTCAGCAGTAGGCGCAGGAACCAGAAACACTAGCCCTGAACCCACTAAGATTTTAAACACCAAATCCAGTTGTTCCGCCTTTGTCCCCACATCCAAACCCGCCAAACCTGCAACTAACTCCTCCTCAGTCTTCAGAGGACGGGTATTCTTCTCATCCGTGAGCAAATACAAGATCAACTGAGCAACCCGTTCATTCCCTTTGCCACAGTCTTCGACTACTGCTGCTAAATACCGTTTGACCAATTCTTTCTTAGTGCCACTTTCCTGATATTGTTCCAGCGTCCCTATTTTCTCCCTTTGCAATTGCGCCCCCACCACTTGCAACTCAATCGGGCGTATTTCCCCTATCCCGGCTGCTAAATCTTGCACCAATTTATCAATCAGTGCTGGCTTTAAAGAAAATTGGGTGTGTTTAGTCAAGCCTCCAATTACTGATTTAGCGTCATCGGTTGTAAAATTACCCAAGTAGTAGAGAATATTTTTATCCAGAATATTATTGTTAATCGCCTCCAAATTAGTGAGACGGTTACACTCCAATAAATAATGTAGATAATCTTCCCGCAACGACAGAATAACCTTTACATAAGGCAGTTCCAGACATTGCTGCAAAAAGTCATAAAAAACCTTCCGCTGGCTTGGCTCTTGGCAATCAAAAAAGAACTCCTCAAACTGGTCAAAAATTAGGACAGTCAGCAGATTTCGTTCACTATTTTCCTTTAACTTTCCTAGAATAAACTCAACACTCTCCCTCTCCTTGTCTCCTTGTCCCCCCCTCTCCCCGTCTCCCCATCTCCCCCTCTCCCACTCTCCCACTCTCCCCAGTTCCCCAACCCAATCGCCATAAACTCGCTGCAAAACTGGTAACACCCGACGGGTATCAATAATTTCGCGCTTTAACGCTGGTACTAACCCCGCCTCAATAATCGAACTTTTGCCCACCCCCGACTGACCATAAATGACAGTAAGCTGCATATCATCGCGATACATACGCCCAACCAGACGCTTGATATCTTGCTCTCTCCCAGAAGCAGCAAACTCTAGCGCTAGAGTTTTTTCCGACTCCATACTAGGTAAAGCAGGGTTGGTTACCTGCTGTTTAGGCTGCAATCGACCAGCACCAATGAACGCCCGGAAATTGAACTGACTCTCAATCGCTTGTTGCTTTTGCTTAATCTCAAAAGCAGTGAGATATTCACCTTGTTGAAAGTAACCCTCTCGCAATGCTCCCAAAATGCCAATATAAAGCTCTGGGTCGTATTGTGGTTTAGCTATTTCTTTGGCAGCTTTTAAAGTGGCGATCGCCTCTTGTCCCCGCTTCAGATTCTGTTGTGCTTTCGCCAAAGAGAATAAATACCAACCCTGATGAAATGAATCTACCCAGTCTAAAAACGCCCACTGTTCCAGTGAGGGAGTTGCGATCGCTTTTTGAGCACTCTTTAACAGAGAAAGAGCTTGTTGAGCAGATTGTTGAGCTTCAGTCGAAGCAGATTTAGATAACGCCACTTCAGCCAGAAAGCCATATACTCGCGCTTGTCTAAACTCGTCAGAATGTGTCTCATGGAGAGCCTTGGCTTTGTTCGCAACCCTTTCTAACTCATCCCACTGCTTCAGTCTATGCAGTACCTCTGCCAAAGGATTGATAAATTTAGCCACTAAATCTGGGCGCTTGGCTTGTTCAAAGACATCAACACACTGTCCAAAATAGTCTTTTGCTCGCTCACAAGCGTTCTCATATTCAGGTCGATGTCGCACCGCGTAGTTGCGCCACCACAAACCGAGATAAAATAGTAAATACCCGCACCGCTCTCGGTTATCAGTTCGTTGCCAAAGAGCTAAACTCCGCTCGTAGTGTCCTCTAGACTCTTCCTTAGAATTATCTGCTATTCGACCCAGCATAAATTCCCAACCCGCTTCTAATTCTGGATCTAACTTGATGCCCCTATTTTTCAGTTCTTGATTTGCTGATTGGAGTTCAGTGCGGCGGAATGAACTGAACTCTAGATTAAAGACAGCATTATCCAAAAAGATGTTTTCGCGGGAGTCTAAAACCTGGGCAAAGACTTCATCAGCTGTTTGTCGGATGAAATCAATTAACTCATCGGTGGCCATCTCAAACTCAACTGTCGTCGCCCAACTGTAGAAATCCGGTACTAACCGAATCAGCTTTTGCTGCACCTCATCTGTCACCCACAAAACCAAAGGAAAGGCAAAATTGCGAAACTCCTCCCGTATCTGGTTAGTCGCTTTCAGCACTTGTTCAAGGGCAATAACAGACTCCAAACCTAACACCATCAAAGCATCTGGCTGTTCCTGACCCAGTTCTTTTGCGATCGTGGTATAAAGGGTTTCAACTGACGGTTCCAACACTAACTCTCGAATCTCAACAGTGCATTGTTCTCGCAACTGCTGCGCGATTCTCTCTTGCAAGGCAGCATAGTTACAATGAGCCAAGATCAAGGAAAATTCCCCGGGAAACCTAGTGATTCCTCGGATTAGACTGTTCAAAGACTCTTCATTGATATCTTCTGGTTGGTGTAGGTCAGTCATTTTTTTTTCCGATGAAGCAAATTAAAATAAGCCCTACTAATTCTTCCCTTCTTCCTTGTTTCGCTCCTCTTCTAACTCCTTCGACCCCATCAAAACTGGGTTAATATCAAACCAACCCTCCTTATCATTGCGGTACTCAAAGACAAATAAACTTTTCAATAAGGCTTGGTATTCCTCCTCTCCTCTGACAGCTTTTTCTTGGGCTACTTTTCGCAATAACTCCCACTCATCTAGTGCAATAGCCTTGCTCAATTCATTGCGACGTTGGCTAATGATCCGCTCTATCAGATCCCGAGAAAGTGGCGGATCGTCTTTTTCGAGACAGTTCTTCAGCAACACTAGCAAATTCCGCACGTGACCACCACTGACATGACACAGACGATCTAAAGTTTCAAGCTCATCAAATATTTCAGCAATGAAATTGAGTCGTTGCTGTGGCTCAACATTGGGAAAGGCTCTTGCTAACACCATCTGTCGCAGCAAGGCGATTCCCTCGGAGCAAACACGGCCATCTTGTTCCTGTATTCGCACCATCGGCAACAATTTGGGATCGGAACCAAAGCGATTCCTCAGATTTTCTTGGTCGTTGGAGAAAGCCAAAATCAAGGGAATGGTGTAGACTACATGACACTTCATTTGGTTGAGCTGTTCTCCTCGGTCTACAAATAGATATTCTGGTTGATTGCGTCCTGGTAGTTTTTCCCTGTTATCGATGCGGTCGAGATTATCAATAATCACCACCAGTCCAGCTTTTCCCTTATCCTTGAGCTGCTCTTTTGCTGGTTCAAACAGTCCATTGTTAATTGCTTCTAAAATTCCATTCACTCGTGGTTCCGTGTATTGCCGCAACAGAGCGCGAACGTTCTTACTATTTCTGGCTTGAGTGGTGATTTGACCAATGCCAAAGGAAAGGGAAACTTTGCCCTCTTTTGAACTGAAACCAAACTTGCCAATTTCAGGAACTTTGACCTGTAATCCTGTCACTTCTGAGTTTAAAAGGTCAGCAGCACCTTGTAATAACTACTGAAAGGGCGTTGGTTGCAGTTTGATTTGAGCTTTCTCCAGACTGTTACTCACCTGACGTGCGATCGCTAGCAAAATATCACTGATATCCACATCTGCCATATCCAAGTCTTGAGAAGACTCAAAGTAAACCACATGAAACCCTTCCTCTTCCAATTCTGTTTGCAGCCGCGATAACTCGGTAGACTTGCCACAACCTATGTGTCCTGTAAACAACTGACAAGTCGGCTCATCCTCTGAGAAGGTAATCGTGCGTCTCAGTTCACTGATAATATTGCTGCCCCGCACCGAGGAAAAATCGATATAATACTGCCGATCTTCAGGATTGCTCAGATTGAGAGTTCTGCTAGGATTAGATGCTCTAAAGAATCTCCGTAAATCAAGTGCCATTACACTTCACTTGCAAAATTACTTTACTTGGTTAGGCCATAAGCTTATGTCATAGCTGCGCTTATCCCCTTTATATTTACCCTATCCCTTACCTATCTAGGTAGAACCTAGAAACGAGATCTAGTAAAAACTTCAGGAACTGACGGGATGACAAGCCCGTCAAAACCTTTGCTCTACTTAGTTTTACCCCCTTTGACTTGGCAATAAAATCAAGTAACGGGATAGGCTTATTGAGAATACCAATAATAATCATCATTACACATCTTCTTGAAAATCAAGGATGTGCTATAGCTGTAGCGACCGCTCTTATCTCCACCGATAACTTTTCTTAACCGAGCAGTATTGGATCTCAATTGTGGATTAACGTGAGTTCGCCATGCTCTTCTGAGTTATGTAGTTTGTGTGTAGTAAATGAGAGAATACCAAACCAACTTTTTCGGTACCTTAATGGGTATGGTGGGTATTCCTTCTCCCGCTCAAAATTGTTTCAAGATTCCATGGGAAATGCCCACCCTACAGCGAGCGCTCGCACTACTCTCTTTTTATGAATATATGTAAACAACAGGCGAAGCCTGTTGGGGTAGTGATCGCCTACTTCCCGAAAAATAGGCAAAGCTTGGTTGAACAATTCCAATGCCTTCTGGGGTTGGCCGATGCTATGGTAGACTGCACCGAGATTATTGAGGGTAGCAGCTTCACCAGGGCGATCGCCTACTTCCCGAAAAATAGGCAAAGCTTGGTTGAAGAATTCCAATGCCTTCTGGGGTTGGCCGATGCTTCTGTAGACTTCACCAAGATTATTGAGGATAGTAGCCTGCGCGTTCAAAAATATAGGCAAGTCCAGATATTTCCTTTCCGTCGGCCCAGCCATTGGTTGAGGCACTCCCACGCTACCCATGCTTTAGAATCAGGGTGCAACATTCGCCTGTTGCAACAGTCTCTCGGCCACAGTAAAATCAATACCACGGAAGTGTATCTCGGTATCAATCCCGATGAAGGCAGTAGTGAGTATATTAGGATTAGGTGAGGTGAGGTCTGGTGTCAGGTGTCAGTTGCCAGGTGCGAGAATGTCTTACAAATTTACGGGTATTATGAATTACTAAAATAAAATTATTGATGATTATATCCGAGGTAATTAGTAGATAACATGATTGCGCTTGTGCAATTCCTAATTAGTATATTTAAGGGATACAGGGGATAACTTATGCAACTATCTATTCCTGATTCTGTAGTA
>JBFRWF010000250.1:0-13898 GCA_051439465.1 Xenococcaceae cyanobacterium
ACCGATTAATGAACCGACGCTCTAGAAGCATTTTTAGGAAACCGTTTCAGTCGTTGTGGGTAAAGGATAGCGTAAAAAAGAGAGCATTGGCGAATGATAATGATACAGTTATCAGTTAAGTAGTCGGACATAAATAAAGGATACTGTGTAAAGAATTGTAAATTAGCTGTAAATCCCCTCCTCTGCATTCACTGATAACTGATTTGGTGATGACAATGAATAAATCAACGATTGATCAGTTACTAAAAGACTTAAAAAATGCCGATGAAAACATCCGCCAGAGGGCCACAGCGGAACTCTGGCGTATCTGGTTTGAGCAAAAAGGTGCATTGGGTTTGGAACTGCTCAGACGCGCTCAGATTTTTTGGGATATAGGAGAGATTGCTAAAGCTGAAGAAATCCTGACCGAAACAATCGACAGCCAACCGGATTTTGCTGAAGCCTGGAATAGACGAGCAGTTCTCTACTATACCCAGGGACAGTATGAAAAATCCAGGAGCGACTGCGAACAAGTTGTGAAACTGAATTCGGTTCATTTTGGCGCGTGGCACGGTTTAGGCTTGTGTCATGCCGCATTAGGCAATTATCTAGAGGGAATTCAAGCATTTCGGAAAGCTCTGGAAATCCAACCCTATGCTTTGGTAAATCAAAAGCTTATTCTCGAATGTACGGCTCGCTTAAATTAGTAGTAGGTTGGGTTACGTCCCTGACTCTGTTGGCGAAATATTTCTTAACAATATCAGGCGATCGCCACCTGAAGGAAGCTTTTAATCCTCATTGATGACTGGTTTAAATACCTAGAACCAGAAAGACAACTACTCAAAGTTGTAGTTCAGCATATCCCTTTTGATATGAACAACTACTAAAATTTATGAATAATCAAAACGATTCAGAATCTCTGAGAACTTACCGCAATCTAGTGATGATCTATGCCACTAATCTCTGGCAAGAAAAAAACACAGAAAATAGAGCGAATATTGCTATGTATCTAGCGGAAGCGGCGACTACTCTAGCAAGGCTGGAAACTGAAGAAGCAAGAACTCTGAGACAAGTTTCTCTTGCCAAAGGATCAGAGAATCTATGAGATAATTCTATGTATTCACGGGAAGTCTTGAAACCTAGATGGGGTCGCAGGGCAGATGCATCTAATTTAATCTCACTATGGGAGAATGGAACACGGATGACACGGATGACGCGGATTCTCACAGATAAAAATTAATGATCAATTGTGAAGATATCCGAACTTGAACGTTCTGGGGAGTGACAGTATTCGCATAGGTATTTAGCTCTTTTTCGCACTAACTGCCGAGTGCTGTCATTGACCATCACGACTGGGCAATAAGTTTGGCGTTGACAAAGGTTATAGCTAAGTTTCATCGCCCAGCTCAGGTTCAATACCAAGGGCGCTTAATTGTTCTGCCAATTGCTCAGCTCGTCGTCTTTCTTGCTCAGCTCGTTCTTCAGCAGTAGGAATCCAGTTCCCATCAGCATCATACCAGCGTAACCATTGCCTCTCAACCGCCCTTTGATAATTGCCTTGCCAAAGTCCTATCCCCAGCCCTATATCCTCAATCCACAGGCGGGATTCACTCAACTCTAATTCCCCATAGCGGCTACCTGTCAACTGAAACACCCGCAACTGGTCAATATAGCGATCAAAGACAATGTAATAGGGAACCCGCAAAATCCGTTCGTAGACTTCCCATTTAGTTGGGGGTTGATTAGCTTCCCGCAGAGTTTGTCCCAAATCTTCCTTTTCCGTACCCGGTGAGAGTAATTCTACAACCACAAAAGGATTGACACCTTCTTGCCAAACCACATAACTCATTCTTAAATCCCGTTGTTCGTAAAGGCGATCGACCCCCACCACCGCAAACCAGTCAGGGCGTTTGTACCAACCTGTGTGGCGCACGTCATAGTAAAGATTCAAATCACAGGCAACGAAAACACGATCTTCTGGATAATTGGCAGGGCAAAAAGTATCTTTAAGCAAGCGGGATTGTAAAAGATGATATTCGTCAGGCAAACCTGGCTCCTCTGGGTCTTCACTGGGAAGATCGTACATTGTAGGCAAGACTTTTTTTGGGGAGAGAGGCGGGTCAGTTTGATACATGATTTTGCCCTACCTAGAATAGTGACACGGTCAACTTACAATTATATTCGTTCCCCACTATAAAACGCGCCCTGTGGGAACCCTGTAGTAACCTTTTCTAATACTAATAGTATCTCAACCGAAGTTCTGGCAGTTCTTTGTAGATGCCAGAAGCCTACACTTACCCGAAGCGTGAAGTGTAGAAGCGTCACCAAGCAAAGTCTATTATTCAAATGGAACTCAAATTGAATCAACTTGTAAGTCAAAGATTTCGCCTACCCATCTCCATATTTGTGGGGGTTGCAGTCTTGGCGGTAGCCTTCTCATACCTGAAATTTGAGACTAGCCTACTGCTGGCTTGGACTATCGGCGTAATCTGCCTATTAATCCTGATGGGCATCAGGATAGTCACGTCCAACGCCGAACAGACAATGAGAACGACCCAAAGGCATGAACCCAGCACTATAGGAACATTAATTGGCACCGCCCTCACTTGCGGAGTTAGTTTAGTAGGGACTGCCTGGGGGCTTCAGACAACAAAAAATATGACTGCCACTGAGCTTCACGTCCATCTAGGAGTATCAGTCATCGCCATAATTTGCTCTTGGCTTCTGCTCAATACCCAGTTCGCATTTCACTATGCTCATTTGTATTATGCTCCGACCACAGCCAATCAAGAGTCTGATTTCAAAAAGGGTTTGGAATTTCCAAGAGAGCAGGTGATGGTTGACTATTGGGATTTTATGTATTATTCCTTTACCGTCGGGATGTGCTATCAGACTGCTGACATTTCCACTATCTCTCCCACCATGCGCCGTTTAACGCTAATCCACTCCATTGTGTCTTTCTGGGTTGTTACAGTAATCATTGGCAGTTTAGTTAACATAATCAACACACTGATACAGAGTTAGAGAAGCGTTTAACAAACCGCCTCTAGAGCGCCGATTCAGTAGAAGTATTTGACAAAAAAAGCAAAATATGTATTCTGTAGGGGCGAAGCATTCGGGGAGTAATTTAAGCGATCGCCCAAGATTTTTTATCCGAATGCTTCGCCCTAACCGAGTGCTTTATAGGTCATCATAGGATGTCGTCTTTGTCAATACCGATTAATGAACCGACGCTCTAGGTTCCTGACCCTTGAGCAATGTAGTCTTGCAAAGCTTTAACATCCAGTGGATGAGACTGCAAAGAACGAATCGCCGCTACCGTAGCCTTAGCACCAGCAATTGTTGTGATAATTGGCAGTTTGTAATCTAATGCCGTGCGACGAATCAAGCGTCCATCCGCCTGGGATTCTTCACCCTTGGGAATGTTGATAATCAATTGAATCTGCTCATTCTTAATCCAGTCAATAACATGAGGACGACCTTCATGGAGTTTCAGCACCAGTTCCACATTTTCTAGACCTTGCTCCTGTAAAACGCGACGGGTACCAGAAGTAGCTACCACCTTAAAGCCCAAATCCATCAATTCTTTAACCACTGGGACAGCAGTCACCCTATCGCGATTGCTCATAGACACAAACACTGTTCCCTTCACGGAGAGGCGCACTCCTGCTGCCAACTCTGCCTTGGCAAACGCCTTGCCAAAATCCATATCAATGCCCATTACCTCGCCCGTAGAGCGCATCTCTGGACCCAAAAGGGTATCTGTCTTATGAAACTTATCAAACGGCAGCACAGCTTCTTTAACGGCGATGTGCTGAGGAATTCGCTCTGACGTCATCCCTAGAGATTCTAAAGTTTCACCTGACATTATCTGAGATGCCAACTTAGCCAGGGGTACACCAATCGCCTTGGAGACATAGGGGACAGTCCGAGAGGCGCGGGGATTGGCTTCCAGAATGTATACCTCTTTCTCCTGGACAGCATACTGAATATTCATCAGCCCCACCACTTTCAGCGCTTTCGCTAGCTGCACCGTCCACTTCCGAATCTTATCTAAGACTGAGGAGGACAAAGAGGTATGGGGAATAGAACAGGCGGAGTCACCGGAGTGAACTCCCGCTTGTTCGATGTGTTCCATGATACCACCGATAACCACACGACCAGTGCGATCTGCTAGGGCATCTACATCTATCTCAATGGCATTCTCCAGGAACTTATCAATCAAAATCGGGCGATTTGGCTCTACCTGTACTGCAGAGGTCATGTAATGTTCCAGATCGCTATCGGAATAGACAATTTCCATCGCCCTTCCTCCCAACACATAGGAAGGACGCACCATCACTGGATAACCAATCCGTCCGGCGATGGCCAAAGACTCTTCATAGTTACAAGCAGTTCCATTGGGGGGTTGCTTAATATCCAACTCCCGGAGAATTTGCTCAAATCGCTTCCGATCCTCGGCAATATCAATAGAATCAGGAGAAGTCCCCCAAATGGAAGTCTGAACTGGACAATCTGGACTTTGAAGATATTTCGAGAGAGGTACTGCTAACTTCAGGGGCGTTTGACCGCCAAATTGAATAATAATCCCTTCGGGATTTTCGGCTTCGATGATGTTGAGGACATCTTCTTTAGTGAGGGGTTCAAAATAAAGGCGATCGCTCGTATCGTAATCCGTCGAAACCGTCTCTGGATTGGAGTTGACCATAATTGTCTCAAGCCCCTCTTTACTCAAAACAAAGGAGGCGTGACAGCAACAGTAGTCAAACTCAATTCCCTGTCCAATGCGGTTAGGACCACCCCCTAGAATTATCACCTTGCGCTTGTCTGAAGATCTCATCTCTGATTCTTCATTCTCATAGGTGGAGTAATAGTAGGGGGTAAATGCCTCAAACTCCGCCGCACAGGTATCTACCAGCTTATAAACCGGAACTACGCCCAACTGTTTGCGCCATTGCCGGACTTCGTCCTCAGTAGTCTTAGTAGCAAAAGCGATTTGTACGTCACTGAACCCTTGCTGTTTTACAAACCGCATCTGTTCTTTGGTTAATTGATGCAAGGGAGTAAGCTTGAGGAACTTCTCCGTTTCCAGCAGTTCCTGCATTTTATCTAAAAACCAGATATCAATGGCGGTAAGTTCGTAAATTTCTTCCACCGTCATTCCCAGTTTTAAGGCATGATACACAGTAAAGATGCGCTCTGAATTGGGGGTGCGCAAACTGGAACGCACTTGAGCTAGGGAAGGCAGTGTTTTGTGCCTGTCGCAGCCAAAACCATAACGACCGATTTCCAGCGATCGCAGGGCTTTTTGGAAGGATTCACAGAAAGTGCGCCCAATGGCCATTGCTTCCCCTACGGACTTCATCTGGGTGGTTAGTATCGGTTCAGAACCTGGGAACTTCTCGAAGGCGAAGCGGGGTATTTTTGTAACTACATAGTCAATGGTTGGTTCAAAGGAAGCAGGTGTCTTCTTAGTAATGTCGTTGGGAATTTCGTCCAGGGTATAGCCCACCGCTAACTTGGCGGCAAACTTAGCAATGGGGAAGCCAGTCGCCTTTGATGCCAAAGCTGAAGAACGAGAAACGCGGGGGTTCATCTCAATGACAATTACCTTGCCATTAACAGGATTGACAGCAAACTGAATATTGGAGCCACCGGTTTCCACGCCAATCTCGCGAATAATTTTCTTGGCGGCATCCCGCAGTCGCTGATACTCTTTATCAGTTAGGGTTTGGGCGGGAGCGACGGTAATTGAGTCTCCGGTATGGACACCCATCGGGTCAATATTTTCAATTGAGCAGATAATAACGACGTTATCTGCTAGGTCGCGCATCACCTCTAGTTCGTACTCTTTCCAGCCAAGGAGGGATTTCTCCACCAGGATTTGAGACACCGGACTTTCATCTAGCCCGTATTGTACAAGTTTTTCATATTCTTCTTGGTTGTAGGCAATCCCACCACCGCTACCACCAAGGGTAAAGCCGGGGCGAATAATCAGGGGATAGGAGCCAATTTCATGGGCGATCGCTTTGGCTTCATCTAAATTGTTAGCGATTCCTGAAGGACACATCTCCAACCCAATTCGCTCCATTGCCTCCTTAAATAATTGGCGGTCTTCTGCCATCTCAATTGCCTGAAGCTTTGCCCCAATTAGCTCAACTTCGTACTTATCCAGCACCCCATTCTTCGACAGTGCCACAGCTATGTTGAGAGCTGTTTGACCTCCCATAGTTGGTAATAGAGCATCGGGTCGCTCTTTAGCAATTACCTTCTCCAAGATTTCCGGAGTCAGCGGCTCAATATAGGTTCTATCAGCCATTTCCGGGTCAGTCATGATCGTGGCGGGGTTGGAGTTAACCAGTACCACTTCGTAGCCTTCTTCCCGAAGTGCTTTACAAGCTTGCGTACCGGAGTAGTCAAATTCACAGGCTTGTCCAATGACAATCGGACCAGAGCCGAGAAGCAAGATTTTCTGCAGGTCGTTGCGGCGGGGCATATTCTTTGGTCGTCAAGTGACAGTTTTTAAGTCCAAATTATTTTAAGCGAAAACTTTTCTCTTAAGGGGTGATCGCTGTAACAAAAAGGGCGCACTTTGTGCGCCCTTGATTTATTCCTTTACCACAGAGGCCGCCGTTTGGGCTTCTTGCCAGAGTTTGTAGAGGAAGAATTCAGCGCGATCGCTCATCGCACAGGCAAAGATCCCTTCCTCACTGTCTGGATTTGACACCAGCCAAGTGCCTTGCAGGCTGACTTCGACGTACTCAGCATCACAGGGAGAGAGCTCAATGATTTCTCCATTTTCCCCCTGAACCACTGTTTCTAAATCAACCAGAAGGGGCAAGTCGGCTGGGAGCAAAAAAGAAGCGGTGCTAGGTTCAACACAGAGGCTTGTACCCGCTCGCAGGGCGAGAAGCACTCGTGTTTTCACCCAATCCTCCAGGGATTGAGCCAGATGCTCCAGACGAAAGCCGTTTTCAGTGTATGTGAGTTTCAGCATCAGTTTTAGTCTCCTGTTATGACTGGTTGATTTGCTGGGAGCGCCAGAACTGTTCTGCGAAGGCAATGGCGGGATGAGTTGGGGCTTTGGGCTTGGTGTTTAATGACATCCCCGCTTGTTGGGGAGTGCGATCGCCCTTGTGGGAATTACAAGGTTCACAAGCAATTACTACATTGTCCCAACTATGTTTTCCGCCTTTTGACCGGGGAATAACGTGATCTAGAGTTAGTTGCTTCCTGTTACCGCAGTATTGGCACTGGTGTTTGTCACGCCGTAAAACCTCTCGCCGACTTACAGGAGGAACTTTCCAAACTCGCTCTGCACCGTTAATCTTCAGGCGGATATGGGCTGGTACTTCGAGAATGATGCTCGGCGATCGCACTTCCCAAATCGCTCCAGGAATAAAATCCAAAGGTTCGGCTTTGTCCGTCACCAAGAGGACAATGGCTCGCCTGATATTGACTCGACTGATGGGTAGGTAGTTCTTGGAGAACACCACCACTGATTGCCTTAGTTTTTCGGTTGCACTTGTCACTGCATAATTCCTCATACTGAGCCGTTGGCTGTGTATTCCAGAAGTACTTGTCCCAGAGCACCAGTGCTTCTCCTCGATCGGCAGCGATACTACTGCTCATGAAAAACCCCCGCTTCTTTGATTTAGAGGCGGGGGTGTAGAGTACTTTTAGAGGTTTTCTATGTTGGTACAGTTATTTCTTGTCTGCACCTCCCGCTTTCTCTATTTAGTTGTTCTTCGATAACCGCAAGGCTACTGCCGCAATTATGCCGATAATCTCTGCTCTCTTTCTTCTGTTGGTTAAGCCCAACCGGGTATGCTGTCCTTCTATGACTCCCTATAAACAAAAATTCCCCACCCATTGCCGCAAATTTCCAATCGTCAAGGTGATTGGCGGCAAATAAGGAGGTTGAGATGGAGGGTAGAAGGCTCACAGAATTTCTAAATCGTGCTAAAAGGGACTTTTTAATACTACACTTATATTACCGAGATGTCTACTATTTTGAGGAAAAAAAATTATGCGTACCCTTGCTCGCACTTCAACCACCGAAATGGAAGTCACTAGCATCCGCTTGGAAAGAACGCTGAAAGACAAGCTCAAAGGGCTATCTGGCAACCAAGGATATCAAGCTCTGATCAGGGATATCCTCTGGAACTACGTGCAGCAGAAGTCTGGTGATTATCGACCTCAATTTTCGCCAGCTGATATTCGCGCTACCATTGAAGCAACGGCTCGGAAAGATGAAAGCTGTGTGCTGACAGGCAAATTGATACAAGAAAGTGAGCCAATGTTATTAGGGTTGACAACCTACGGAGACTTAGTACCTCTGAGTGTGGAGAGTTTGGCGAACTAGCTAGAGAAACCGGGTTTCTTCCAGAAACCCGGTTTTGTGGGAGTAAGAAGCCGGGTTTCTCAGATTCCCCTACATAATATTTGTACTTTGGTCATACCGCTTCTAAAAACTTTGGATAATCTCAGATTATCTCGTAAAAACTCATTCGGAGCCTGCCAATAGCGATCGCAGTGGAGGAGAAACTAGGCAGTCCATATTGTCTAGTGTACTTGACCATGCCAATCACAGATAAGAGGTATAACGAGCATGTCCCAGAGTCGACATTTGTTTAATATTGTGTGTGTCATACTTGCGCTCGTAATAGTTGGGTGCGGTTTGATTCTTGGCACTATAGAGGCAAAGGCGAGTGAGCTTGACCTCAGACCGCGCGACGCGCTCTTCGGCGCGACCGAGACCTCCCTCCCAACAGAGAAAATAAGCAACGACATTGAGTTAGTCGCGGCACTGTTTGGTCCAATGCCCACCGGCATTACGGTATCCAAGACGGGACGGATCTTCATTAACTTCCCTAAATGGGGCGACCAGGTGACGTTCACCGTGGCCGAACTTGTCGACGGCAAACCGGTTCCTTATCCCAGCGCCGAAATCAACGCTGAAGATGGTGCCCCGCTTGATAAACGCTTAGTGTCGGGACAAAGCGTGGTGGTCGATCCCAAGGATAGGCTTTGGATTCTGGACACCGGCCGTCCATTATTCGAAGCCCCGCAAACGTTTGGCCCCAAGCTTGTGGGCGTTGACCTGAAGACCAATACCGTCTTTAAGACGATCACTTTTCCCGAACAAGTGGTTCTGCCAACCACTTACCTAAATGATGTGCGGTTTGATCTGCGGCAAGGCACAGAGGGATTCGCGTTCATTACGGATTCTTCGTCCGATGGCCCGGGCGGGATTATCGTTGTCGATCTGGCCACAGGAGAAAGTTGGCGACGGTTGCACGATCACCCGTCCACAAGGCCCGATCAAAGCTTTGTGCCGATCGTCGAAGGCCAAATGGTGATGCTGCGCCCGACCGTTGGCCAACCCTCCCCGTTGAGGGGTGCTTCGGATGGCATCGCGATTGGCCACGATGGCCAACGGCTTTTTTACTGCCCTTTGACAAGTCGTAATCTGTATAGCGTTAGCGTCGATGCGTTGGTGAACCGAACCTTCAGCGACGAGCAGGTGGCCGCCACCGTGAGCGACCACGGTGAAAAGGGCGCTTCGGATGGACTGGAATCGGATTCCAGGGATCGGGTCTATATCACCGACTATGAGCACAATGCGATTCGACGCCGAAACCCAGATGGCAGTTTTGAACTCATCGTCCATGATCCGCGCGTACTCTGGCCGGATACCCTTTCGCTGGCTCAGGACGGCTACCTGTATTTCACGGCCAATCAACTTCACCGTCAGCCTGATTTTCATCGTGGGAAGGATCTGCGCGAGAAGCCTTATAGCATTTGGCGGACGCGGATAGACGTGCAACCGGTTCTGTTGAAGGGGTAGAACTAGCCTGCATTGAGTTATGGCTAACTCGTTCAATTTCTATGGGCGTGAATTGACAAGCCGCCACCCACTTTTCATCTTTTCTGTAAAAATGCCAAGTTTTAGCACCGTCAACTGGCAATCTATTTAGGGCTTGCTGAATAAAAGTGGAAGGTAGTCCAGATAAGGATTTTGAGCCTTTTTTCATCAAACAAGTGCAAGGTTATAACATCTAAAGGCTCAAAACCCTTGCACTTTCATGGGAATTCGCTGGGTAAATTTGGGAACTAAGCGACAAACCTACTATTTTTCAAGCTGTGTGGCCTCTAGATTCACTCTGTAGACTTTTTCAGCAAGCCCTATTTAGATTTCGTTTGAAGCCAGGGAAATGAGTTGAAACATAAGTGCCAAATTTATCACGTAAATTTAGATCGGCAGTAAGTCTTAGTCATTCCCCTATCCTCCTTTTGCCTCAAGAGCTTTACCAGCTTCGTCCTGTAGATTCTGCATGAGCTTTCTTAGTTTTAGTCACGCTTATCCACCGACCTCACCCCTTGACAATAATATCTAACTCAGATAGACCCAAACAAATAAGGATGCTTCGCGTTATCATTGGCTTGAGCTAACCCCACCTAAATCAAAGATTGTAGATGGGGAATGCGCTCAAGCATTCTGTTCAATTCGTCCATACCAAACAGCTGTTAGGAGTCACCGATACAGATGACACAAGCAACTCAGTCTCAACAACAAGGAATCCAACTGTCAGAAGCTGCCCTCAAGCATGTTCTGATGCTGCGGGAACAACAAGGAAAAGACCTTTGCCTGCGGGTAGGTGTTCGCCAGGGAGGTTGTTCTGGGATGTCCTACATGATGGATTTTGAAGACCCCAGCAAGATTCGCGATGATGATGAAGTTTTTGATTACGATGGCTTTCAAATTGTCTGCGATCGCAAGAGCCTTCTCTATCTCTATGGTCTGATGCTAGATTATAGCAATGCCATGATTGGTGGGGGATTCGAATTCACTAACCCCAATGCCTCCCAAACCTGCGGCTGTGGCAAGTCCTTCGGCGTTTAAGTTCGATCGGCTTTTGTTGCCCTGGGTTGAATGGTTTGGATAGAATATTATCGGGGCAGGCAAAACTAGCCTGTCTCGACTATTCAGGAAAGCTAAAAGAACTCCAAAATCCTTGAATCCAAAATCCAAAATCGAAAATCTCCAGGTTATGGAATTTTCCAAGAAACTATTAATTGGTCTCAAAGCAGATCAGTTCCGCCATCCCCTCGACCTAAAAGCAACCACAGCCTTGAAACAATTGCCTGGGCTAGACATGGCAGTGCGAAGTCTACTAGGTCCAGTAGCCGAACAGTTTTTTTTCCTCAACAACATTGCTTCTAGCATCTTAGTTGGTGAAAAACAGCTACCCCAACTGCACGAGCTGCTGTTAGAAGCCTGTCGAACCCTGGATTTAGAACCGCCTCAGCTGTATGTGCAGCAAAACCCGGTTCCCAATGCTTATACCTTTGCCATGAGGGGCAAACAGCCTTTTATGGTCATGCATACCTCTTTAATTGAGATGCTGACACCGGAAGAAATTCAGGCGGTGATGGCTCACGAACTCGGTCATCTCAAGTGCGAACACGGGGTTTACTTGACCCTGGCAAATATTATGGTCTTGGCTGCGGGTTTACTTCCCACCTGGGGGGCGCTGATTGCCCAATCTTTAAGAGAACAAATGCTTGAGTGGCTGCGCTGTGCTGAATTTAGCTGCGATCGCGCTGCACTCTTAGCCACCCAAGACCCAAAAGTAGTGATGTCCGTGTTAATGAAGCTAGCGGGTGGTTCCCCTACCCTTGCCCCTCAGTTAAATTTGGATGCCTTTATCGACCAAGCCAGGGCTTATGATGCCATTAGCGAAACTCAGTTAGGTGAAATGCTCAAATCAGCTCATACTGCTCAATTGACCCACCCTGTTCCTGTCCTCCGAGCAAGAGAGATTGACAGGTGGGGCAGTTCTCAAGAATATCAAGGCTTGTTGGAAAGTCGCAAAATAGATTATAATCAAAAAGATGACCCCAAGGGCGGGTGGCGAAATTGGTAGACGCACCACACTCAAAATGTGGCGGCCACGGTCATGAGAGTTCGAGTCTCTCCCCGCCCATTGAGATCAGATCCGGTTGAATACCCACAATTAATGGTGGAGACAGCAGGAGAGCAGGGGAGCAGGGAACCCGCATTCCGCACCCTCAACTGTCACATTGAAAAAATTGATCTATATGGGATCTAGCAATTGTTGACTCAGGGATAGCAGGGTGCGGAATGTGGGTTTTGGGTAACAAAAGCATGAGAAAATTAGCCATCACCAGCAGTATTGGGTAGGGTGGGCATTGCAGTAAGGGATTATCAGTGCCAAAGAGTGAATTTTTGTGCAATGCCCACCATTCCAGGGTGAAGGGTTGAGTCTGGTGGGCATTGCAGATTGTGACTCTTTGGGTAAATCTTCCCATTGGCACCGCAATGCCCACCCTACAAAACTTAATAAGTCTTAACAATCATTGAAAAAATTGATCTACATGGGGTCTAGCAATTGTTGACTCAGGGGTAGCAGGGTGCGGAATGTGGGAGGGAAGATAAGCTGCTACCCATCTAATTTGTCTGTTAAGGCTGACGGGGAGATGAAGAAACGTTTCGGGAATTATGGTTAATTCCCTGATCCGAAGTTCCCTGTTCCCTGATCCGAAGTTCCCTGATCCGAAGTTCCCTGCTTTCCCCAAAAAGGGGGTATTTAACCCGGATTTGGTATGACTTGACCAATTAAACGGCTGTGCTTGTAACCTGAAGCTTTGAGTCCAGTTAAACAGGCATCTGCTTGTTCCCCTGGAATCGCCGCGAGAAGACCACCAGCAGTTTGAGGGTCAAATAGAAGTGGGTATTTAGGAGAAGTAATGACTTCAGGCAAATTGCCAATGTAAGTAGATGCCCGTAAATTCTCCGGTTGGAGGGAACTGGTGATTCCCATTTCTACTGTCTCCATTGCCCCTTCTAGAACTGGAATTGCCTCTAAATCCAATTCCACCCCAACACCAGAGGCTTGAATCATTTCTATTAAATGTCCCAATAGCCCGAATCCGGTGATATCGGTGCAAGCAGTTGCCCCATGTTCCAGAAATACTTTAGCTGCTGCTTGATTGGATAGCAACATCGACTCAACTGCTCCATCTATCCACCGACCTTTTGCCTGATAGCGCATGTCAGCAGCAAAAAGAGTGCCAGTACCGACAGCTTTGGTAAGAATAAGCACTTGACCAGGTTTCATACCGCCTTTTCGCAGCAGTTGATCGGGATGCACTAAACCGTTACAAGATAAGCCAAAGGCTAATTCTGCACCTTCACTTGTGTGACCTCCAACCAAGGGAGTTTGGGCTTGTTGCAGTATCTTCGCAGCACCGGAGAGTAGCTGGAAAAGAGTTTCCTCAATTTTGTCTTCCGAACCATAGGGAACTGTCACCACTGCTAAAGCACTTTGGGGGGTTGCTCCCATGGCGAAAATATCGCTCAAACAGTGATTGGTGGCGATTTGACCGAAGATAAAGGGGTCATTGATTAGGCTGCGGAAATAATCAATGGTATGTACCATTAATTTATCTGCTGGCACTTGCACCACAGCAGCATCATCGGGGGTATTGAGTCCGATGAGAATGTCTTTGGATGCGGTAATTTGCAGTCGTTGCAAGACTCGTTCTAGGGTAGTGCTACCAACTTTGGAACCACATCCGGCACAGCGCATTTGATTTTGGATTGGGAATTGGGAATTGGGAATTGGGAAATTATTCTTCTGTTCCTCTCTCCCCCTCCTTTCAAGGGTAGGTTTTTTATATTTATGGTTGAGACAAGCAGGGGAAGCAGGGGGAGCAGGGGAAGCAGGGGGAGAAAGCTGATTTTTTCGTTGAAAATTTGTCTCCCCATCTCCCCGTCTCCCCTCTCCGGAGTCTTTCTCAGAGTTAATTGTTAAAAACCTACCCTTGTGAGTTCTCCCCGTCTCCCCGTCTCCCCGTCTCCCCGTCTCCCCGTCTCCCCGTCTCCCCATCTC
>JBFRWF010000251.1:0-35862 GCA_051439465.1 Xenococcaceae cyanobacterium
ATACCACTTCTGCCCGATATTCTGGCAAAGACTCCCACAGGGACTCAGTTGTTACCAACACCGATACGGATGCATCTGATAACATATAAGCTAACCGCTCTGCTGGATAACTGGGGTCAAGCGGTACATAAGCTCCTCCTGCTTTTAATATCCCCAACAGTCCCACTACCATTTCAATGGAACGCTCCATGCAAATGCCTACCAACTCTTCTGGTTTTACTCCTTTGCTTTGCAGGTAATGGGCTAATTGATTTGCTTTCTCATTCAACTGGCCATAGGTTAATTGCTTCCCTTCAAATACTACTGCCACTGCATCGGGATTCTTTTCTACTTGTTGCTCAAATAGCTGATGGATACATTTATCGGCTGGATATTTCCTTGCAGTATCATTCCATTCTACTAACAACTGATGACGTTCTGCTTCAGTTAACAGAGGCAATTTACCTACTTTTTGTTCTGGGTTTGTTACAATCCCTGTTAACAAAGTCTGGAAATGACCTGCCATCCGGGCAATAGTCTGTTCGTTAAATAGGTCTGTGTTGTACTTGAACATTACCCCCAGAGATGAGCTTTCCTGGAGTATTTCTACATCTAGATCGAACTGACCCTCTTGCTGGGGTATGTGAAAATGTTCTACTTTTATGGCGCTATTCTTTCCTAACCAGGATTGTTCCCTACCCTGAAATTGCCGCCGCCGGTCTTGGTACATGAATGTAGTCTGAAATATAGGAGAACGGCTCAAATCCCGTTGTGGTTGCAATCGCTCTACCAATAAAGCAAAGGGAAAATCCTGATGTCTCAGTGCTGACAATACTGTCTGACTCACTCTCTTCAGAAACTCCTGAAAACTTGGATTTCCGGAAAGATCTCCCCGCATTACTATTAAATTGACAAAGTAGCCGACAATCGGCTCAAATTCCGGTTTTGTTCTCCCCGAAGTAGGACAACCCACCAGAATATCTTCTACTCCCGTGTAACGATATAAGAGAACTTGAAACGCCGCCAAAAGAGTCGTGTAAAGAGTGACTCCTTCCTTTTGACTTAGTTCCATCAGTTGCTCGCTCAACTTTGGGGATAATTTGAACTCATGTGTGGCACCATTGTATGTTTGTACTGGCGGTCGCGGTCGATCTGTGGGTAAATTAAGGGAGGGTAACTCCCCTGAGAGTTTTTGCTGCCAATAGTTCCACAGTTTTTCTCCTCCCTCGCTGCTTAATAATCCTCTCTGCCAACTCACGTAATCTGCATAGGCGTGCTTCAATGGTTCTAGCTCTGGTTTAACTCCTGCCTCTAGTGCTGAATAGATCCGAAAAAGCTCTTTCACCAGGATTCTAATCGACCAACCATCTACTGCTATGTGGTGGATTGTTATTAATAATATATGTTCTGAGAAGGAGCTGGTGAATAAACGCACTCGCATTACCGACTCATTTTCAATATCGAAAGGTTGTTGGTTTTCTTGTTTAATTTTCTCGGAGAGTTCTGACTCGCTCCAAGTAGAAGCATCAAGTTGCTGAAAGTCTAACACTGCAGCTCGCTCCACTTGTTGAACTGGCTCTTTATCTCCATCGCCGAATCCGATCCGCAGTTGAGGATGACGTTCTCGTAATAGCACCAAAGCCTTCTGCAAATTTGTTGCATTTAAATGGGAACGTATCCGACAGGTTATTGGTATGTTGTAAGCTGCATTTGAGGGAGCTAATTGCCACAGAAACCAGAGCGCTCGTTGACCTATAGAAAGGGGATAAATATCGAGAATATCCGGGCGATCGCGCAGTAACTCTAATATTTCCGTTTTCCGTTGCTTCAGTTGGGTTAAAACTGACTCTATAGGCTCATTCTTGGGAGCGCGATAGCGCAGTTTTTCTCCTTGAATCCACAATTGCCAACCTTTGATTGTCAGCTCTTGTAAAAATTCTTCTAAATTCATAGTTCTCCTTCCACAAACTCACTTTCTTTTACATGCATGCGATTAACTTGCCCGTTAACCTCTGACTCAATGCCTTGATTCCGATCGGTTTGAGTCAATTGGTGGTTGATTTCCGCAGACAAATCCGCAATAGTAATTCCTTCGATAAACTTAGTTATCGGGACATCCACCTCCAACTGGCTTTGAACCTGATTGCGCAATTCTAAAGCCATGAGAGAATCCAGTCCTATCTGATTTAGCGGTTGTTGAATATCGATTCGATCAACTGTCATGGCTAGTATCCGAGCGATTTCACCTTGGAGATAAGGGATTAAGATATTTTCCCTTTCCCCGTCCGAAACTACTTTTAGTTGTTCTTTAAGCTGATGGTACTTTGTTTGTGCTTCTGACTGTGTTGAAATGAAATGTGCTAAGATTTCCGCCTTTTGCTTGGAAGTTGAAGGTTTTGTTTCTTGTGGGGGAACCTCAATTTCTTCTAGAAATAACCGCCGCCGCCCAACTTGATACAGTTGTTTGAATAAACTCCAATTTACATCAGCTACTGTTGTCTGAACGCGATCGCCACCCCATAACTGCTCTAAAGCTGCTATTCCTTGTGAGGGAGTTATGGGTTTTACACCTCTTTTATTTAGCTCCCCTAAATCCTCCTCAGATGTCATCCCACCCCCGGACCAAGGTCCCCAATTAATGCTGAGAGCTGGCAATCCCTTAGCTCGACGATAATGGACTAACCCATCTAAGAAATGGTTCGATGCTCCATAATGTGCTTGACCTGCCGAACCCCACACTGCTGCAATCGAAGAGAACCCGACAAAAAAATCTAGTTCTCTGTTTTGAGTAAGTTGATGCAGTATCCATCCACCGATGACTTTGGGACGCATCACTGCTTCTAACTGAGTTAGTTCTATCTCCTCGATGAGTTGAAATCCTCCCACACCTGCTGCATGAACAATTCCTTTCAGTGGTGGCAGATCCGTGTCTATTTGCGCGAACACTCTTTCCACTTCTTCCCACCGGGAGACATCAGCTCTAGCTACAACCACTTCAGCTCCCTGTTGTTGTAAATGAGCGATCGCTGCCATTTTCTCCTCGTCGGGTTGACTGCGACCGATTAATACCAGATGTCTGGCTCCTTTTTCTACCATCCACTGAGCGGTATGCAATCCTAAAGCTCCCAGTCCTCCAGTAATTAGGTATGTAGCATCAGAGTCCAGTGAAATTGGTTGAGATGGTTTCGGCGGTTGCTTGACTAAACGAGCTACATAAGTCTGTTCCGAGCGTATAGCTAGACAATCTTCTCCTGAGTTATCTGCTAGAAGTTGCACGAGCAAATTTACTTCGTCTTCTGGAGCAGGGTAATCTAAATCTACCAAGCCTCCCCACAGTCTGGAATGTTCTAGCGATACTACCTTTCCTAACCCCCACAAGGGGGACCGAGCTACTGCTACTTCGTCTGTTTTTGATAACACAGATATCGCCTGTCGGGTGACTAGCCACAGTTGGGGTGTAGCGGTTGTTTTTAATAGAGTTTGTACCAGATGCAGCACGCTCCCACATCCGCTTCCCTCGGCTTCCTCTAAGGCGGTAATTGTTAAATCTTCTGAAGCTGGAGCATCTAAACTCCACAAATGAATTACCTTTTCTAGGGGCAGTTGACTGGTTTCCAGGATGGTTTGATATACTCGTTCAAACTCCCCTGGTTCGGAGGGATTTATTTGATAAATTCCTGCCTTTTCGTTTTGATAACAGTCTCCTCGATAAACTAAACTGCATTCATGTCCTTGCTGTTGTAATAAATTGGCTAATTTTTCTCCCACTCCCGTTGTGTCTGCCAAAATCAACCAATGAAGGAGTTCAATCCTCGTCTTTTGCTGGCGCGATGCTAATGGTTTCCACTGAACTTGATAAAACCAATCTTTGATAGTATTTGCTTCTAATTTTTGCTCTCCATGTTGAGAAGTTTCAATCCAATAGCGTTGTCGCTGGAACGGATAAGTCGGCAATACTAACTTCTGACGGGCATAATCTCCATCAAATCCCGACCAATCTACTTTTACTCCCCGCACGTATAATTGTCCCAAACTAGAGAGTAGTTGTTGCCAATCATCGGATTTTGGATTTTGGATTCCCCCCCTTTTGAAGGGGGGGTAGGGGGGGATCGATTTTGGATTGTTTTCCCCGATAAATTCTGGTGCTTGTTTATTGCTTGGACGTAAAGAAGGTAACCACACACCTACATTAGCAGGTAAACACTGTCGCCCCATCCCTAATAAAATCGGTTTCGGTCCTATTTCTAGGAATATTTCATAGCCCAGTTCATGCAAAGTCTCCATACTTTGGGCAAACCTTACTGGTTGGCGCACGTGACTTACCCAGTAGCTCGGTTTTGTCATGCGATCGCCTGCTAAAACTCCCGTGACATTAGATATGAGTGGAATTTGCGGCTGATGGTAGGTTACTTGCTTTGCTGCTGCTTCAAACTCTGCCAACATTGGTGACATTAAGGGTGAATGGAATGGGTGGGATACCTGAAGCTGTTTTGTCTTTATCTTTAATGATTCTAAATTGCTACAGATGGCTTCAATGGCTTCAGCTTCCCCGGAAATTACTACACTTTCCGGTCCATTGATAGCAGCAATATCTACTTTATTTCCATAGGGAGTAATGAACTCGCGGACTCTCTCTTCTGATGCCATTACGGAAACCATTTTCCCACCAGAGGGTAATTTTTGCATCAGCATTCCCCGAGTGGCAATTAGTTTCAGACTATCTTCTAGACTAAAAACTCCTGCTACAGTTGCTGCTACATATTCTCCCACACTATGACCCATTACCACATTTGGTTTTATCCCCCAGGATTGCCATAACTGTGCTAAAGCATATTCTATTGCAAATAGGGCAGGTTGGGTATATTCGGTTTGGTTCAATAAAGAGGCTCGTAGTTGCGCTTTAGCGCCAGATTCTTTCCGAGGATAAATAACTAATAAAAGGTTATGTTCTAGATAGGGAACTAGAAGGCGATCGCACTCAATGAGAGCTTGACGAAAAACGGGCTGAGTTTCATAAAGTTCTCTTCCCATATTAACATACTGGGAACCTTGACCTGTGAACAGGAAAGCAATTTTTGGTACGCTGTCTGGTAGTTGTCCAGAAAATAGTCCAGTTACTTCTTCCGGGGCTTTCAGTTTTTCTGCTAATTCCTGTTTGTCCGATGCGATCGCAGCCAATCGATGCTTGAAATGCGCCCTTCCTGTATTAGCGGTATAACAAATGTCTGCTAATTCTAATTCCCCATTATTTTCCAGATAATTATAATACAGACTGACTAACTCAGAGAGAGCTTTTTCTGTCTTTGCCGATAGGGTTAATATATGTAACGGACGCTCCCTGTTGCCTGTTGCGCCCAGCCTCCGACGTCGACGCTGGGCGCACTGTTGCCTGTTGCCTTGAAAGGGTGTTTCTGACAAGATTACATGAGCATTGGTACCGCTAATAGCAAAGGAACTGACTCCTGCTACTCTTTTCCCCTCTGGTGACAACCAAGGAGTTGGTTGAGTAGGAACTTTTAGCGGCAAATTCTCCCAGTCGATGTAGGGGTTGGGATTTTTCAAGTGCAGATGGGGAGCTATCTCTTGATGCTGCAACTGTAAAACTACTTTAATCAAACTTGCAATTCCTGCTGCTGCTTCCAGGTGACCGATGTTTGTCTTCACCGAAGCGATCGCCAAAGGATTTTCTCGGTCGTGTCCCTGCCCGAATACAGTAGCTAAAGCCCTCACTTCGATGGGGTCTCCCAAGGAGGTTCCCGTCCCATGAGCTTCCACATAACTCACTTGGTTTGGTTCTATTTTTGCTGCTTTGAGCGCTTGCTGAATTAGCTTTTCCTGGGCTAGTTTATTCGGTACTGTCAGTCCGCTACTCGGTCCATCATGGTTAACCGCCGAACCGAGAATTAATGCCAGAATATTGTCACCATCTTCTATAGCCTCTGAGAGCCGTTTAAGTACTACCATCCCGCACCCCTCTCCTCGTCCGTAGCCATCTGCTGCTGCATCAAAAGTCTTGCATCGACCATCGGGGGATAGAGCTTTCAATCTTGATAGTGCAGTTGTCACTAAAGGAGAGAGAATCAGTTGTACCCCTCCTGCTAAAGCCAGATTGGATTCCCCAGAACGCAGGCTCTGACAAGCTTGATGCAGCGCTACCAAAGAAGCCGAACAAGCTGTATCTATTGCCATAGAAGGACCTTGCAATCGGAAAAAGTAAGATAACCTCCCTGCTGCAAAGCAAAATCCATTTCCCGTGCTATCGTAGGTTCCGATCTGTTCGAGTCGGCTGAAGTTCAGATGAGCATAATCATTTTGACCGATCCCCAGAAAAACTCCTGTCTGAGTATTTTCTAATTGCTGGGGGTTAATTCCCGCTCTTTCGAGAGCTTCCCAAGTTACTTCTAGAAGCAAACGTTGTTGCGGATCGAGGCTGGTTGCTTCTCGGGGGGAGATGCCAAAAAACTGGGGGTCAAACCCATCTACCCGAGATATTAATGCAGCGTTGCGGACATACATTTTACCGGGAGTATCCGGGTTGGGGTCGTAGTAAGCATCTACATCCCAGCGTTGGGGTGGAATTTCTGTTACCGCATCTTCACCATTGCGTAACAGTTCCCAGAATTTTTCTGGCGTGTTGGCATTTCCGGGAAATCGACAGCCCATACCGATAATGGCGATCGGTTCGCTTTTTGCATATTCCATTGCTTCGAGCTTGGTTTTCATGTCTTCCACAGCTCGAAGTGCTCTTTTGATTGGGGATATAGACGGATCTAGGTTATTCATACTCATATGCTTTAGTATTTATACTCAGTAGAGTCAAAACTCCGCATTGATTTAACCCCCATGACCCACTGAATGATATAGCATTCAGTGGGTGGTGTTGCTGAATCGGGGTATGATTTTTATTTGTTGGCGATCGCCAACCTATTAAATGGAGAATACTTGAGATTATTGAGTTTTTATTTTCATACCTTGATTCAGCAACGCCTTTAGATCTTCGTTGGGTTCCATAAGTTATCTCTAAACCCGCCCCTACACAGCGATCTCCATTAGCCAGTCTCCTCTGCTCGACCTCTTCCAACAACTATTTTTGACCACACCCCTTGAGGACTTGAGGACTCATTCTTTCTTTGCTGCTTTAACAAAATGAAACCAAAAAATTTTTTTTTGGAAGATAACATTATATTTTGTTCTTAAGTAGGTTAGGGATTGGTGTTTTGAATGTTACGAAGTCTAGAATGTGTCTAAAAATTGAAAATCGTGGTTCGACAAAACATAAAATCCACTAGGTTTTAGGATTCGGTATAATTCATCCAGAGCTTGTTCATACAAGCCAATATGATGGAATACATTTTCAACAAAAATAACATCAAATTGTTTTCGTTTAATTTAGTATCTTCAATTGCTCCAAATGAGACTTTAAAGCCTTTCTTTTGGGCTTCCTGAATCATGTATTCATCAATATCTATTCCTGAAACATCTAAACAATTCATGTCTTTCAAAATTTCAATACGGTCTCCAAAACCGCAACCAACATCTAAAATTTTTGCAGTTTTTGGAATATCAAAAATAGAGTAGTCATATCTAAATCGACGCAAGTCGCCTCTGCCCTTTTTTCGGGCAGACAAAAAAAGGCTCCTTTAGGGGCTTTAGCACAGCCCTACTGCAAGCGCTTCTTCAGACGGCGCAGCACATCCATCCGCTCGTGATAGATAGCAACGACCGCCATCGGTTTATCTTTCCGCACGATCCCGAAAATGTAGTGATGTTGACAGCGGGTCATGCGTAAACGAGGATGAATCTTTTTCAATTCACGATAATGACCGTCGCCGTTCGCAAGATTTTCAGCGCACTTTTCGAGGGCGGTCACATATTTTTCCGCTTGTGCTGCCCCATGGGTGTTAATGGTGTACTCGGCAATTTTCCCCAAATCCTCTTCAGCATGGGGGGTAAGTTCATAGGATGGCATTATGCTCGATTCCCCATTCCGGCTAGCTTCTCTTCAAAAACTTCCCTGAAAGTTTTTTTGGAGACTTCCCCACGTTCTGCCGCTGCAATTCTCTCTGCCAACATATCCTTGAGTTCCTGCCAGGCTTGTTCTTCATCGCTTGACTCTGAAGGAAATAACTTTTCGAGCACAAACTCTTTGATTGATTTCCCCTGAACAGCAGCCATAGCCTTGATTTGCTGGTGCTGTTCGCCCGTGACATCTATCGTAATTCGACTCATGGCATTTTACTTTCTGTTGTTCTCTTATCAGCTTACCATCAAATGTAAAAACTTACAATTGTAATTTCTATCCAAACCGCTTTTTAGCTTATGCCCATTGGTGACAAGTTAAGGTTGTGTCCCATTTGTCAAAGATATTGGAACAATTTATAAAAAATATGTCAATACCCCATGCTGCTCAATGTACTCATTAATTTGGCTTGGGCTTCTTCATCGGACAAAGCTTGCAAATTTGTCTGTTCGGTAACTTTGGCGGTCTTGCTCTCATCCCTCTCTACTGATTTCCATCCCATTACCTCTTTTGAGATATACTCGGATAGTTTCTCAATGGTTGGATACTCAATGGCTATTGTTGCCGGGAGGCTAGTTCCTAGTTGAACTTCCAGTTTGTTTTTCAATTCCAGTGCCATTAGAGAGTCTATGCCTATTTCCACAAAGCCGATATTCAGGTCCGGCAATTGAGACGAACTTAAACCGAGTATCTTAGCCACAAGCGATCGCAGGTGAACTTGTAAAATTTCTTCACGCTCTTCAAATGGTACCGCCTCTAATTTCTGCAAAATTTCTCTGTCTGCCTTCTGTTTGCGTGTCAGTTGCTGCTGTAATTCCTCCTCCTCTAACAGTTCGAGCAGTAATGAACCTGGATTGGTTAAACTCCACTGTCGTGCCAACATCGACATTTGTGTAGGTATTACAGCTATTTGCCTGCTTTGAGGTTGGTTGAGTACCAGTTGTTCCAATGCCTGTATCCCTTGTTCGACAGACATAGAAACCATCCGATTTTGATAGCGATCCAGTTGATGAGCTGCCATTCCTGCTTCAGCCCATGCTCCCCAGTTAATACTTAATCCCGTCAATCCCATGCTACGACGATAGTGAGCGATCGCATCCATAAAGGCGTTGGCTGCTGCATAGTTTCCTTGTCCGGGGGAACCGAGTAAGGAAGCTATAGATGAGAAACAGACAAAGAAATCCAATGACAGATGCTGGGTTAATTTATGCAAATTCCAAGTTCCGGTTACTTTTGGTGCCATTACCTTGGTCAAACGTTCCCAGCTCATTTGCTGTAGTATGCCATCATCCAAGACTCCGGCAGCATGAATCGCGCCTTTTAGTGGGGGTAAAGATGTCTCAATAGTATCGAGAATACTCGCCACATCTTGCTCGTCAGCCATATCTCCTAACAAGACATTGACTTGCGCTCCTGCTTGTTCTAATTGTTCGATAGTTTCGGTGGCTGTTTCTGATGGGGCGCTACGGGAGCTTAACACCAGATGTCGAGCACCCTTTTCTACCATCCACTTAGCGGTATGCAATCCTAAAGCTCCCAGTCCTCCAGTAATTAGGTAGGTAGCATCAGAGTCCAGTGAAATAGGTTGAGATGGTTTCGGAGGTTGTTTGACTAAACGAGCTACATAAGTCCGTTCTGAGCGTAAAGCTAGACGATCTTCTTGTAAGTTGTTTGTGAGAAGTTGCACTAGCCTTTCTACTTCGTCTTCTGGGTTTTGCCCGTCTAAATCTACCAAACCGCCCCACAGTTGTGGATGTTCTAACGATACTACTCCACCTAACCCCCACAAAGGCGATCGCGCCACTGCTACTTCTTCTGTCTTTGATAACACAGCGATCGCTAATCGGGTGACTAACCAAAGTCGGGGTGTCGTGGTAGTTTTTACTACAGCCTGCAGCAGGTTCAGTACGCTCCCGCATCCGATTAGTTGAGCTTCCTCTAAAGCAGTAATTGTTAAATCTCGTACAGCCGGAGCATCTAAACTCCACAAATGAATTACCTTTTCTAGGGGCAGTTGACTGGTTTCCAGGATGGCTTGATAGAGTTGTGCAAACTCCCCTGGTTCGGAGGGATTTATTTGATAAATTCCTGCCTTTTCGTTTTGATAGCTGTCTCCTCGATAAACTAAACTGCATTCATATCCCTGCTGTTGCAAGTAATTGGCTAATTTTTCTCCCACTCCTGTGGTGTCTGCAAAAATCAACCAATGACTCGGTTCGACTCTTGTCGTTTGTTGGCGCGATGCTAAGGGTTTCCACTGAACTCTGTACAACCAATCTTGGATAGTCGCTGCTGCTAATTGTTGCTGATGTTGTTTGGCTAAGACTTCTAATATACCTGGCAATAATTTTAGCTGTTCCGGCGATAATTTTCCTGCTTCTTTCAGTTGTTTCGCTAAGGCTTCAGTTTCTCCTTGACCGAGTAGATTAACCACTTGAGTGTTGCCATTGCTCGATGCTACTAAGCTATTCTTTTGATGGTTGTTTGCAGAAGTTTCTACCCAATAACGTTGCCGTTGGAATGGATAAGTGGGTAAGACTACCTTCTGACGAACATAATCTCCATCGAACCCCGACCAATCAATTTTTACTCCCTCCACATATAATTGTCCTAAACTTTGTAAAATCTGTTGCCAATCATTGTATTTTTGATTTTGGCTCCCCCCCCTTTTGAAGGGGGGGTAGGGGGGGATCGATTTTGGATTATTTCTCCCGATAAATTCTTGTGCTTGTTTAGTGGTTGGACGCAAAGAAGGTAACCACACACCTACATCGGCTGGTAAACACTGTCGCCCCATTCCCAATAAAATTGGTGCCGGTCCAATGTCTAAGAACACTTCATACCCAAAGGATTGCAAAGGCTCCATACTTTGGGCAAACCTTACTGGTTGACGTACATGATTTACCCAGTATTCTGCCGTGGCAATATTTTTATCTGCTCTCGTTCCCGTTACATTAGATATTAGTGGAATTCGCGGTAGATGGTAGGTTATTTGCTTGGCTGCTGCTTCAAACTCTGCCAACATCGGTTCCATCAGAGGTGAATGGAATGCGTGGGATACCTGAAGCTGTTTTGTCTTAACTCCTAATGATTCTAGACTGCTACAGATGGCTTCAATGGCTTCAGTTTCCCCTGAAATTACCACACTTTCTGCTCCATTAATAGCAGCGATGTTTACTTTCTCTGCATAGGGAGTAATTAGCTCGCGCACTCTTTTTTCTGATGCCATTACAGAAACCATTTTCCCATCATCGGGCAAATTTTGCATCAATTGTCCGCGAGTAGCAATTAGTTTCAGTCCATCTTCTAAACTGAAAACTCCTGCTATAGTTGCTGCCACGTATTCTCCCACACTGTGACCGATCGCCGCATCCGGTTTTATCCCCCAGGATTGCCATAACTGCGCTAAAGCATATTCTATGGCAAATAAAGCTGGTTGGGTATAAGCAGTCTGGTTCAATAAAGAGGTTCGCAGTTGCGCTTTAGCGCCAGACTCTTCGTCAGGATAAAGAACATATAAAAGGTTATGTTCTAGGTAAGGAACCAGAAGGCGATCGCACTCAATTAGAGCTTGACGAAAAACGGGCTGAGTTTCATAAAGTTCTCGTCCCATATTAACATACTGAGAACCTTGACCCGTGAAGAGGAAAGCTACTTTCGGTATCTTGGTGCTGTTGGGTACTTGTCCGGAAAATAGTCCTGCTACTTCCTTAAGCGATCTTAGGTGAAGTAGTTTTTCTGTTAATTCCCGTGTGGAGGATGCGATCGCAGCCAGTCGATGTTTAAAATGCCTCCGTCCTGTATTAGCCGTATAACATACATCTGCTAATGCTAATTCTGGATGAGCTTCCAGATGGTTTTGATAACGACTGACTAATTCCGACAGCGCTTTTTCTGTTTTTGCTGATAAAGTTAGGATATAATGCGGTCTTGTATATTTTGCTTCACTGTTAACTGTTAACTGTTCGCTGGTAACTGACAAAGGTGCTTCTTCTAAGATTACGTGGGCGTTAGTGCCACTAGCTCCAAAGGAACTAATTCCGGCAATTCTCCTGCCGTTTTTTACTTCCCAGACAGTTGGTTTCGTTGGTACCGCTAGAGGAAAATCTTCCCAGTTAAACTCAGGCGTTGGATTTTTCAGGTGAAGCGATGGTACTATCTTTTGATGCTGTAATTGCAAAATGACTTTGATTACTCCCGATACCCCCGCCGCCGTTTCTGTATGACCGATGTTAGTTTTTACCGAGCCAATAAGCAACGGTTGTTCCCGAGAATGCTCTTGACCAAAAACTCTGGCTAAAGATCTCAGTTCGATAGGATCTCCTAAAGGAGTACCCGTACCATGAGCCTCAATATAACTTACATCTAATGGCTTTAATTTTGCCATATTTAGGGCTTGGCGAATTACCCGTTCCTGAGCCAAACCGTTGGGAACTGTTAGCCCGCTACTCGGTCCGTCTTGGTTAACTGCTGAACCTCGAATTACTGCTAAGATATTATCTCCTTGCGATCGTGCATCCGACAGACGCTTAAGTAACAGCATCCCACACCCTTCTGCCCTACCCATGCCATCAGCAGCTGCATCAAAAGTTTTGCAGCGACCGTCAACTGACAACATTTTCGCTTTGGAAGTTAAAATCATACTATCTGGCAGCAACATCAGATTTACTCCCCCTGCTAAAGCCATTTCGCACTCTTGCATTCGCAAGCTTTGGCAGGCTTGATGAATTGCTACTAAAGAAGAGGAACAAGCGGTATCTATGGACATACTCGGACCGGTAAGTCCAAAAGTATAGGAGATGCGCCCTGCTGCTGCATTTAATGGTAATCCCGTTACTCCATAAGGTTCCAGGTTACTATCGGATTGGGCAAGTTTTACTATCTTGCCATAGTCGTTAAGTGTAATTCCTACAAATACTCCTGTGGGGCTACCGTCCAATCTTTCAGGGGTTTGTCCGGCATATTCAAAAGCCGAGTAACTTACTTCTAGGAGTAAGCGATGTTGCGGGTCGATGCTGAGGGCTTCCCGAGGTGAAATATTGAAAAATTGAGGATCGAATTGGTCCACCTGCTGCAAAAATCCCCCGGAACGGACGTACATTTTTCCTGGAGTTTCGGGATCGGGGTCGTAGTAAGCATCTATATCCCAGCGCGAGGCTGGAATCTCTGCGATCGCATCAACTCCATTGAGCAGCAGTTGCCAGAATTTTTCTGGATTATCAGCTTCTCCTGGAAATCGACAAGCCATGCCTATAATTGCAATTGGCTCTGTTATCGAATCCTCTACCTCCTTCAGTTTTGATTTTAATTTTTCTATTACCAATACCGAACGTTGTAATGGAGATAGTTTGGATAAATTATTTGGTTGTTTGTCCATTTAATCTACTCCATCAATTCGGCCAGCTCTCGATCTATTATATCTTCTAAATTCAGGTCTGATAGTTCTTCTATATTTTTCGCTAGTTCTGTTTCCATGTTGTTTTCATTGCTTTTTTCATTATCCACGGAAACAGATATTTCTTGACTTTCTCTTAACAATTTTAAACATAATACTTCTTGGGCTATGTATTCAGCCAAGCTGACAATATTGGAATATTCAAAAATCAAGGCAGTAGGTAAAGAACAGCCGAGACTCTCTGAGAGTCTGTTTCTGAGATCGACTGCCATCAAAGAGTCCATTCCCAGAGCGAAAAAACCTTGCTCTGGATCGGGAAGCTGCTGGTTGCCTAAATATCTCAAGACTTTTGCTACTTCACCTTGAAGATACGTTATCAATAAATCCATGCGATCGCTTTGAGGTGCTGACTGCAATTGTTGCCGAAACTTGGCTGTTTCCCTCCCATCTACCGACTCAGGCGATCGCGCTTCAATGTTTGCTAAAAGTTTACTGCCAGAAGCACTTTCATAAAGTGGTTTGAAGACCGACCAGTCCATATCGGCGACTATTATATTAGCCACGTCCTTGCGATTGAGTAAGCTGCCAACAACTGCAAGGATATCTGTCGGTTCCGTAACATTTAAACCAACTCCAGTAGTATGTCGTTGGGCTTCAGGCATGGAGAAAGCCATTCCACCACCTGCCAAGGCTCCTATGTTAATAGTTAATCCGGGCAAACCCAGGCTGTGACGATAATGAGCAAAAACATCAAGAAAGTAATTTGCTGCGGCATAATGAGCAAGTCCTTTAGAACCGAAAACCGGGGACATGGAAGAGCTACTGAAGAAAAAGTCTAGGTTCATCTCCAAGGTGAGTTGATGTAAAATCCATGTTCCCAATACCTTGGGACGTAGCATAGACTCTAACTCATCAGGAGTAATATCTTGCACGGGTTTACCTTGATTGAAACCTGCTAGATGGAAAATTCCCTTCAGTGGCGGACAAGTAGCTTTTACTTTCTCTAACACTGCAGACATCTGTTCTGGATCGGATACGTCAGCTTGGAGAACCAGCACTTGCACCCCCAAATTTTCCCAGCGTGCGATCGCCTCCCTCGCTCCATCGGAAACACCGCTGCGCCCGAGCAAAACTAGGTGCTTTGCTCCCGATTCCACCATCCAACGGGCAGCGTTGAGTCCAAAATAACCCAAACCCCCCGATATCAGGTAAGTAGCTGAGGGAAGAAAACTTATCGGCTGGGTTTCCTTTTTCTGAGTCGGTACTAAGCGGACAATATAACGCTGTCCCTGTCGAAAAACAATTTGGTCTTCTCCATCCTGAGTTTGGAGTTCCCTCAACAACTGGTTTGCAGCCTCATCAACAGAGTCTTCGCTGTCTATATCTACCAGTTTTCCCCAAATATGGGGCAGTTCCGTTGCTACAACCCTTCCAAAACCCCATACAGGTGCTTGAACTGGGGAACGGGGGATAACTTCCGAACCAACTTTTTGTACGTCTCGAGTCACAAACCACAGGGAAGGGGATGGAGAGGTTGTAATTTGAGCCACTGTCTGCACCAGATGTAGCATGCTAATTACGGTGCGGTTTCCATCTTGATGGAGGGAAGCAAAAGTTGTTTCTTTGCCCGGTTTTACGTCCAAACTCCAAAGATGCACTATCCCCCGACAGGGAAGTTGCGCTGTTGCCAAAAGCTGCCCGAGGTACTTCTCCATGCCTTCTGGATCTGCCGGATTTAGCTGAATTTCACCTTTGTCCAGAATTTTATTGGTTTCACCGCAATGAACTACAAAGCAGCTTTCTCCTCCTGCTTCCAAGAATCTGGCTAGTCTTTGTCCGACACCGAGGTGATCCGCAAAAACGATCCAGCTACCCAGTTCTCTTTCTGGTAAATGTAATGACAGATTGTCAGTGGGTAAGTCCCGTTCTGGCAGAGGTGATGATTGCCATTGCATTTCATAAAGCCAGTCTGCATACTTATCCTGAAAACTTGTTTTGTGGAACAAGTTATCGGCTTTCTGCATCTGTAAACCGCGAACTTCAACCAGTAAGTTGTCCTCTTCATCAAAGATACGAACATTCCCCTCCAGCAAATCTGCCTCTTTACCTACAGGATGTGGCACAACTGCATAACTGAAAACGCGATCGCTCATTGACTTGTGAATCTGAAAACTCCTAATTCCGATGGGAATGTAGAATGACTCGCTGTTGGTGGAGACTAATGCTGCTCCCATAACCTGATGACAAGCATCCAAGAGAGCTGGATGAATTTTGATTGACTTATCGGACGCATCTGCTTGGGAGGGAAGTTTTACCTTGGCTAAAGCTTCTCCTTCACCCAGCCAAAGAGTTTCGATTCCCTGATATGTTTCTCCAAGTTCCATTCCCGACTCATGTAAAGAGGCGTAAAACTCTGCACCTGATTTTTGATGGGGACATCGCCCGCGAATTTCCGATACTGTTGGCGATTTCTCGTTCCTAGGCTCTGCCTGGGAACGGGCATGGGAGGCTCTGCCTCCCGGTAACGGCTGACTGGAGGCAGAACGGGCATAGGAGGCTTTGCCTCCCGGTAACGGCTGACTGGAGGCTCTGCCTCCAGCAACCGTTCCTAGGCTCTGCCTGGGAACGAGAGAACCCTGCTTAGCGTTATAGGTTTCTCTGAGCTTATTTAGCTCCGGTAGGTGTTCTAGAATTAGCTCTTGACTTTGACCAAAGTCAAGTAAACAGGCTATCTCATTAATACCAATCCTATCTAGCTGCTCTATCAGAGTCAGACAGCTTTCTGGCGTTCCAATCAATCCTCTAGAAGAAGCAAATTGTTCAAACAATAAATTTACAAACTCATCAAGGTCTTTGTCAGACATCTTGACTTTATCCGGACTATAGCCTCTACTCTGGGGTAAACCTTGTGAGAATAGATCGAAATTCGACTTAATATATTTACAATAAGGAACCCTAACCATATCCCGCACTGTATTCAAATCCTCACCGACAAAAGTATGTAACATGATAGATACTATACCCGTGTCTGGATTGTGACCGTGCTGGGAGCGAGTTTGACGATAAAGAGCAATTTTTTGTTGCAAATCTTCTATACTTTGTTGACCTAATAAGGAAGTTAAAATATTTGCCCCAATTTCTCCAGCCGTAGCAAAAGTTTGGGGATGCCCTACAGCCGTAATCCAAATGGGAAGTTCTGGTTGAATTGGCGTGGGATAGATTTTAACATCAACTAGATTTCCATTGCCGCTTTTTACCTGTATTGACTCCCCTTGCCAAAGTTTTCTGACAGTTTCCACGCCAACGAATAGTTCCCGGTGACGATTTTTGTATTTTTCAGGAAAAAAAGCAAAGTCATTAGGATTCCAGCCAGAAGCAAAAGATGTTGCCACTCTACCCCCAGATAAATTATCGACAATAGACCATTCTTCAGCAATCCGAATTGGGTTATGGAGTGGCAATACTACGCTTCCCGATTGCAATCTTACTCTTCGAGTTTCTCTTGCTAATGCAGCATTAATTACTGAAGGATTGGAATAAAGACAGCCCAGTTGGGTAAAGTGACGCTCTGGTGTCCACACGCTAGAGAAATCATGCTCGTCGGCAAATCGAGCGCTTTCAATTACCAAGCGATATTTATCCCCTGCTAAAGCATCTTGACTGCTGCCAAATAACATTAACCCAAACTGCATCTTTTTCTCTCCTATATTTATCTCAATCTACTTATTCTCAAGGTGAATTTTTGCCGTTGCATACAAAGTCCATGTTGGTTTAATTGATTTTTTGTTAATTCGACAGCCGTACACATTCAAGGACATCAAGTTATCTAACTCAGGGGAAAGGACAACTTGAATCTTTTGATTTCCCGCGTCGGATAAGAAGAACGGATGATGTATTTTTAAATCAGTTATGGAATTACACTCTACCGCCAAAGCCTTTTCAGCAGCAGCTAAACCCATTTCTATGTAAGCAGTGTGAGGCACGATCGCCGTTCCCAAAGCCCGATTATCTTTTAGGTATGAAAGAAATCCCTCGTCAACTTCAGTTTCCCAAATATAGATATCCGGAAGATGAGCCAGGTTTTTCAATCGATAACCTAAAAGAGGATGTTCTTTGCTCTGGCTTTGATGTTCCCAATTTCCTCGTTCATTTACAGTCGCTCCTTTTTTTTCTATCCAATAGCTTTGTCGTTGGAAAGGATAAGCGGGCAAGACCACTTTCTGACGAATATAATTTTCATCAAACCCCGACCAATCAATCTTAACTCCCTGCAAGTATAATTGTCCTAAACTAGAGAGCATCTCTTGCCAATCATTTGATTTTGGATTACAACAACCCCATTCCTCAAAAGTGTCATTGCGAGCTGAAGAATGAGGCGAAGCAATCTGGATTTTGGATTTTGGATTGTTTTCACCGATAAATTCTGGTGCTTGGAAAGTGGTTGGACGCAAAGAAGGCAACCAAACACCTCTATCTTCTGGTAAACACTGTCGCCCCATTCCTAATAAAATAGGTTTCGGTCCAACTTCTAAAAAGACTTCATATCCAAATTCTAGCAAAGTTTCCATACTTTGGGCAAACCTCACTGGTTGGCGTACATGATTTACCCAGTATTCTGCCGTGGTTATGCTATTATCTGCCAACAATCCTGTTACATTAGATATGAGTGGAATTTGCGGCTGATGGTAAGTAATTTGCTTAGCTGCTGCTTCAAACTCTGCCAACATTGGTGACATCAACGGTGAGTGAAAGGCGTGGGATACTTCTAGCTCTTTTGTCTTTATTTGCTCTAATTCCAGTCGGCTACAGATAGCTTCTATAGCTTCACTTATTCCCGAAATTACCACACTTTCCGGTCCATTGATAGCAGCAATAGATACCTTATCTGTATAGGGAGTAATTAGTTCGCGCACTTTCTCCTCCGATGCGATCGCGGCTACCATTTTCCCCCCAGAAGGTAACTGCTGCATCAACTGTCCCCGACGAGCAATTAACTTTAGACCATCTTCTAAACTAAAAACTCCTGCCACAGTTGCTGCTACATATTCTCCCAAACTGTGACCCATTACCACATCCGGTTTTATCCCCCAAGACTGCCATAATTGAACCAGAGCATATTCTATCGCAAATAGAGCAGGTTGAGCGTAAACAGAGGTTCGCAGTTGCGCAAAGCCGCCAACATAATCTTCCGCTTCCGTATTTATTCCGTATAACACCTCAGTAATCGAGGGGTCTAGTACCGAACCCAGAATGCGATCGCACTCTTCAATCGCTGCCCGAAAAACCGACTGAGTTTCATACAATTCCCGTCCCATATTAACATACTGAGAACCCTGACCCGTAAACAAGAAAGCCACTTTTGGCGTATTTGTGCTGTTAGTAATTTTTCCTGTAAATACTCCCGGTACTTCCTCCCCTGCTGTTACTTTGCTGAGTTTCTCAGCTAATTCTTGTTTACTAGATGCGATCGCCGCTAGTCGATGATTGAAATGGGACCTACCTGCATTCGCCGTGTAACAAATATCTGCTATTTCTAATTCCCGGTGAGTTTCCAGATAAGTTTGATAGCTGCCAACTAATTCTGATAACGCCTTTTCTGTTTTCGCCGACAAAGTTAACAAATGTAACGGACGCTCTTGTAAATTATCCCTTTTGCCTTTTGCCTTTAGACTAGGCTTCGCCCCTGCTGACGCAGCGCGTCGCTGCTGACGCAGATGCCTTTTGCCTTGAAAGGGTGCTTCTTCTAGTACAACATGAGCATTAGTACCGCTAAAACCAAAGGAACTCACCCCAGCAAGCCGACTTTTTTCTCCTCTGGACCAAGACATGGACGATGTTGGCACTTTGACAGGTATCTCTTCCCAGTCAATATGGGGTGAAGGGGTATGAAAATGGAGATGGGGAGGAATCTTTTCATGTTGCAGTATTAATACTGTCTTAATCAGACCTGCTATCCCCGCTGCAGCTTCTAAATGACCGATGTTTGTTTTTGCCGAACCTATTACCAGCGGATTGTTCTGGGAATGGTTTTTGCCGAAGACTGCTGCTAAAGACCTTACTTCGATGGGGTCTCCCAACTCCGTTCCGGTACCGTGAGCTTCTATATACCCGATCCCATCGGGTTCTACCCCACTATTGGATAGAGCCTGACGAATTACAGCTTGCTGAGATGCAGCATTGGGTACGGTCAGACCGCCACTGGAACCGTCGGAGTTTACAGCCGACCCTCGAATTAAAGCTAAAATATTATCTCCATCAGCTATAGCCAACGATAGCCGCTTTAAGATAATTATCCCACAACCTTCCCCTCTGACATAACCATTTGCTGATGCGGCAAAAGTTTTACAAAGACCATCCGGGGACAGCATGCGGGCTTTACTAAAATTAATATTAGGTTCCGGGGTAAGAATTCGGTTTACTCCTCCAGCTATTGCTAAATTACACTCCCCATTGCGCAAACTTTGGCAAGCCAAATGGACGGCGACGAGGGAGGAGGAGCAGGCGGTATCTACTGCTATACTCGGTCCGGTAAGACCTAGAATATAGGATAAGCGACCGCTAGCTACGCTATGAGAATTCCCCGTAGCCATGTAAGCATCAATTTGTTTCGGGTCTCCAGTTAATAAATTTGCCCAATAGTCATTGCTACAAATACCGATAAATGTTCCTGTTTGACTGTCCAGAAGTTTTTCCGGGACAATGGCAGCATGTGCCAAGGCGAACCATGTTACTTCCAACAGCAGGCGTTGTTGGGGGTCCATACTCACCGCTTCTCTGGGGGAGATGCCAAAAAATTCTGCATCAAATTCTTTTAATTGCTCGACAAAGCCTCCCCGTTGCACGTACATTTTCCCCGGAACGTTGGGATTTGGGTCATAGTAGGCATCCAGATCCCAACGTTCCGGTGGCAATTCAGTTATTGCATCCACTCCAGCGAGTAACAACTGCCAGAAAGCTTCAGGGCTGTCTGCACCCCCAGGAAATCGACACCCCATACCGACGATCGCGATCGCTTCTCTTTCGGCAGACTCTTTTGCTAATATTTGAGCTTTCCTTTCCTTAAGTTCCCGTAGCGCCTCTTTCATCAGAGACTTATAGTCACTATCTTTCATCTTCCTTTCTCCTCAGTTCGCCGTGCGCGCTATAACTGAAGTTCCCCCCAAGCGAATTAACGCGAAGCCTCAGCTAGAGAGACTTTCAGTATTTTTTTGAGTCGCCGTTACTGGGTACATCTTCTGAAGGGGCTTCTGATGGGGATTTTGAGGCGGTCTGCTAGGCTACGCCGCTCTTCGAGTACGCAGTGCCTAGAGCATCGATTCAGTAATACATTTTCGGCTGGGTCGGGCACGGCGTTTTGGGACTTTTGGCTTTCTGACAAAGTTTTTTGATGCCGTGCCCCTACATTTATCTACCATTTATCACAGATATCCTGATTACTGAATCGGTGTTCTAGACTCCGTCCCTGCTTTCGCAGCGCGGCAGCGCCCTTTTTTTTCAGCTTACCGCGCTCGCCTTCGGCGCACCTAGGCTAACGCCCCTGCTCCGCAGCTCGGTGACCGCAGATATAAATCAAGAACCTACATGGATATACATCTAGGTCTGTCAATCGCTCTATTTATTATGGTATAAGGCTTTCAAAGGCATTTTTGTAATCTGTACGGGGGAACTTCAGCTATAAGGGCCCCCCTATTTCAAGAGTCAGCAATTCTGCGATTTCTTTTGCGGACAGGTCATCTAGATCGGTATCATTGGAATCTATTTTAGTTACATCCTCCTCTGCGGTTAATTCTAATAATAACACTTCATTTGCTAAATACTCTACCAATTTTTTGACTGTTGGATTTTCTATTACTACTGTGGTAGCCAACTTACATCCCAAACTTGTTTGCAGGCGGTTTCTCAACTCCACCGATGTCAGAGAATCCATCCCTAAGTCAAAAAATCCCCGGTCTATATCGATTGATTCGATAGATTTTAAACCCAATACTTTGGCTACTTGAGAGCGAACGTGCTCTTCTAAGTATGTGGACATTTCTTGCTTTGGTAATGCTACTAATTGTTGGCGAAATTCCGCTCCTCTCTCTTCTAACTGCGAGTCTTTGAATTTAAAATTTGCCAAAAAAGTCGAGTCGGCGAATTCTGCACTTAACTGCGACCAATCTATAGGAACTACCCCGATCTGAGGAGAAGCTGCATCCCATATATCGGCTAAAATTTCCAATCCCATCTCCGGGGCGATCGCTCCTATGCCCTTCGTTTTCAATCTTTCTCCTGCTTTTAGTTTAGCAGCCGCACCCACCTCCGTCCATGCTCCCCAATTAATACTCAATCCCGGTAATCCCTTTGCCCTACGTTCCGATGCTAAAGCATCCAGAAAAGCGTTAGCCGCTGCATGGTTTCCTTGACCGGGAGAACCCAAGAGGGAAGCTGCGGAGGAGAACGCGATAAAGAAATCCAAGGGGTACTCCAAAGTTAAGTTATGTAAATTACACGCTCCTTTTACTTTCGGAGCCATTACCTTGGTAAATTGTTTCCAAGATAGTTGTTGTAGCAGTCCGTCATCTAGAACTCCCGCTGCATGAATTATACCTCGTAACGGTTGCTTTATCTCCCGAATTACTTTCCCTATTTGTTCTTCATCCGCTACATCTGCTTGCGCTATTACTACCTCGGCTCCTGCTTTTTCCAATTCCTCTAATTTACTTGGAGCTAAAACCCCCCTGCGACTTACCAGCACTAGATTTTTTGCACCTTTATCTACCATCATCTTCGCTACCAGTAAACCCAGTCCGGACGTTCCGCCAGTAATTAGATAGGCGCGATCGGCGCGAAACTCTGCTTTATTTTCACGAGGTTGGGAGACAACTATCTTACCAATATGTTTGGCTTGCTGCATGTAACGGAAGGCGCTTGTTACTGCCGAGATGGGAAATACTTTTCTTGGCAGGGGTTTGAGGGAACCAGACTTAAATTGCTCCATCAACAAGTCGAGCATCCACTGGACTAATTTCGGTTGCTGTTGAGTGACCTGCACTAAGTCCACGAGGTAATAGGAAATATCCCCTCTTACCCGGGCTACTTCTTCGGGAGATAAAACGTCTCGTTTCCCTATTTCCAAGAAACAACCGTTCTTTTTAACTACTTCGAGAGAAGACTGCATAAATTCTCCTGAGAGAGAATTGAAGGCGATATCCACTCCTTCTCCCCCAGTTATTTCCATTACTTGCTCTGCAAAATCTAGGGTGCGGGAATTCATAATATGTTTCACACCTTTTGATTTGAGAAATTCCCATTTTCTCGGAGAAGCAGTGGCTATTACTTCTGCTCCCGCCTGCTGCGCCAGGAAAACTGCTGCCATTCCCGTTCCTCCTGCTGCTGCATGAATTAATATCTTATCGCCTGCTTTAATTTTCCCCTTGTAGTTCAGAGCATAGTAAGCTGTTAAGAAATTAACCGGAATAGTTGCTGCTTCGCAGAAGCTCATCGTTTCTGGTATTGGTACTACCAAGTCTGCGTTCACCGTCACATAACGACTAAAACTTCCCGGAGCTATAGCTACCACCCTGTCTCCTATTTTCGGGGAAGTGACATTTTTTCCTATAGCGACTACTTCCCCCGCACATTCTGCCCCAAAGCAATCTCTCCCTATGGGTAACATCCCAAGAGCATCTAACAAGTCGAGAAAATTCAATCCCGTTGCTCCCACGAGAATTTCTACTTCAGAAGCACCGGGTAAAACTCGAGGTGTTGGTACCAGTTGCAAGTTCTCTAGGGTTCCCCGTTCGGAAATTTCCAGTCTGAAGGGTTGGTTATGGACCGCAGCGTACTCTTTTAGTCTGGCTACAAAACGTTCTCCGTCGCAAAAAGCCACTTGGTCTTCTATATCTTCGGAATTTATTTCTGCGTATAATGCTTGTGCGTTGTTTGTCCTATTGGGGTCTAAGTCCACTCGCACACATTTTAGTTCTGGATGTTCCAGTGCAATGACTTTACCCATCCCCCAAATGGGCGATTGAGCTAACCCCGGAACGCCAGTTCCCGTTACGGATACTGCACCCATAGTCACCAACCACAGTTGCGGGAGAAGGGATTTTCGAGCCACTAAAGCTTGAATTAGATGTAGGGTGCTGGCTAAACCTGCATTTTCTGGAGCATTTAAACTCCATAAAGAAACTATCTGCTCTACATCCCCTACTTCTTGGAGCAATCGCTCGAACTCCTTCTCCTTAAATGGGTTGAGTCGGAATTCTTTGGCAGAGACTCGCTGGTATTTTTCTCCCGGAAACGCGAGGAAATATCCGTCTTCTCCCAACAGGGCTGCTAATTCTGCCCCTATTCCCCGAGTATCTGCTAAAATCAGCCAGTTTTTCTTGTTGTTACCTGCTGTTAAATTCACCGCTTTTGCGATGATGACTGCCGATTTACCTTCTGTATCGCTTATTGCTCTTGGATTTTCAAATCCCACTTCAGTTAACAGAGATTTCCATTCAGCTTCTGATAGCAAGGGATAATTGGGACGCAATTGCTTATCGGTAAACTTCCACCACCCTTCTGTCAAGCCAAAAGTTACATCCAGCCAGCGTAATTTAGCAGTTGTCTCCAAAAGTACGAGCATTCCAGAAGGTGCTAATAATTCCCGAACGTGTTGCAAGCTCTGACGCAGCTCCGGCGTAGTGTGGATGACGTTTGCTGCTATAATCAGATCGTATTGATGGAGTAAAAATCCTTGAGAGGATGGCGATTGTTCGATGTCTAATATTTTATAACTGACAAAAGGATAATCTTTGAACTTGCTCTTTGCCCGTTCCAAAAATACGTATCCCACATCGGTAAAGACGTATTCTGTCTGCTGCGGATTTAAATGGGGTAAAATATAGTTGGTCGTCCCTCCGGTTCCCGCTCCTATTTCCAGAATGCGCAGCTTGCGCCCCAATGGTAATCGCTCCACTGCTGCAGTTACTGCTTGTTGGACTAGCCCATTCATTAACTTGGCGAAGGGGGAGTCTTGATAAACAGCAGTAATTGCACTGAAGTCTCCTTCTGGGAATAATAATTGCAGGGGGTCCCATTTTCCTTGCAGTACTTCTGCTAGTTTTTCGCCACAACGAGCGAGTAGGTTTAATGGCGCAGCAGCGCTGGGATATTGTTCCGTTAAAATCCTCTTTATTTTCCGGGTATCTTGCTGCTGGGGTACGCGGATAACTTGCCATTGCTGTCCGTCTTTGGCTAAGATTTCTGCTTCTGTTAAAATCTCTAACAAGCGCCGATGCAGCTTTTGGTGTTCTTTTACTGCTTCAGTCGAGAAGTTTGCTCCCAATTCAAATACTTCTCCCATTTCTCGGAATGCTTTGAGGATGTAAGCTAGGCTTAGTTGTTCCAGTTGATTTAATATCCGGTTGTACTCTTCTTTGTTTAACTGAGATAACCCTTGTTTGAGGCGGCTTGCTATCTCTTCTGTTGTCGGAATATAATCGGCATTTCCTTGTTTTCCTGCCCGTACTTTCGGTTGCCATTCTACCTGATAGAGGCAGTTAGCTGCGGGGGGACTGGTTTTCAGGAGGCGCAGTCCTTTTATGGAAGCGCTCGCCCTTCCATCCGGAGTATATAATTCTAACTCCGCTGTTATTTCTTTCCCCTGTATTTCTAAGAGTTTAACATGGCTCAACATCCGTTTTCCCGGATTCCGGTAAACTTCTAAGCGTTTTACCCCTGCTGGGAGGAATGTCTCCATGCTTTTCTCTTTTATTATTGTTCCCAAAACCTGGAAGCCGCTATCTAATAACACCGGATGCAGTAGATAGTTTTGTATCTCCAAACCTAATGGTAATTTTATCTCTGCGATCGCCTTGTCTTCCCGCTGCCATATTTTCTCTATTGCTTGGAATTTTTCCCCTAATTCTATTCCCCGCTCCCAGAATTCTTGGTAATCTAGGTATTTTTCCTCATGCCCTGTTTTGAGAGTTGATATATCTGTCTGAGATGACGACTTCTCTGTATCTCCCTTGAGTACTTTTCCAATTGCGTGTAATTGCCAGCTCGGCTCTGCTGCTGACTGGTGACAGCTAAAAATTTCAACCGTATATCCCTCCCCGGCTGGAGTCAAAATTAGTTGTACTTTTACTTCCTGCTCTAATACCAAAGGCTGTTGAATCGTAAATTCTGCCAATACCAGATTATCTGTTTTGAAAATTTCCCTACCTGCTGCAAGAGCCATTTCTAGATATCCCGCACCTGGTAATACTACCGACGAGAAAACGCGATGATCTTCTAGATAAGCCGGGTTGTTTTTGTTTAAATAAGATTCAAACTGAATCTCGCCCTTTCTGAAAGCTGCCGAATAAATCCGATTTCCCAGAAGCGGATGTTTTTTACTTTCCCGTAATTTCCTCGATGTCTCCAACCAATAACTTTTTCTTTGGAAAGGATAAGTCGGTAACCCGATTTTTTTTCCGGGAGCATCGCGGTAAAATCCCGACCAATTGATTGAACCACCCTTGACATATAACTCACCTATACTTGACATAAGTTGCTGCCAATCCTCTTGGCGCGGGCGCAAACTTGGTAAGTAAATCAAATCTTCTGCTTCTGGCAAACATTGACGAGCCATTCCCAAGAGAGTTGGGGCCGGACCCACTTCAATTAATATGTTACTCCCAATTTCCTCGAGGGTATCTATACTATCAGCAAATCTCACCGGACGCAAGATCTGTTCCACCCAATATTCTGGACTTGCGATTTCTTTTGCAGCCAGTTTTCCCGTTACATTAGAGACTATTTGCAGTTTTGGCGGGTAGTAGGTTACAGTCTTAGCCTCCGCCGCAAAATCTGCTACCATCCGCTCCATCAAGGGAGAATGGAAAGCTAAAGATACATTTAGTTTTTTCGTCTTTACTCCCTCTGCTTCCAGCACTGTTTTTACTTGCCCTACTTCCTCCCTTTCCCCGGAAATTACGATATTTCTCGGTCCATTGATAGCAGCAATTGATATTTTTTTTCTGTCTGATAACACTCTTGTTACCCGATCCAAAGAAGCCATTACAGCCACCATTTCCCCATTTTGAGGCAACTGCTGCATTAACATTCCTCGATGAGCAATTAATCTTAACCCATCTTCTAAACTAAACACTCCTGCCACACAAGCCGCCACATATTCTCCCACACTGTGACCCATCACCGCATTAGGTTTAATTCCCCAAGACTGCCATAACTGAACCAGAGCATATTCTATAGCAAATAGAGCAGGTTGAGTATATGCTGTATTGTCGAGTAGAGAGTTATTTTGTGCCTCTGTATTTGTCGGATATATAACTTCTAATAGGGGAGGTTCTAGATAGGAAACCAGAAAGCGATCGCACTCTTCAATCGCTTCGCGAAAAACCGACTGTGTTTCATACAATTCCCGTCCCATGTTAAGATACTGGGAACCCTGACCGGTAAACAGGAAGGCTACCTTTGGCTTTTTGTTTGACAGATGATCGCGCCATACTTCCCCCGTGCTTAGTTTTTCAGCTAATTCTGCGGACTCCGAGGCGATCGCAGCTAGTCGATGGTCAAAGTGATTCCTGCCGATACTGGCAGTATAACAAATATCCGCCAGCTCTAATTCCGGGTTATTTTCCAGATAAGTTTGATAGCTGCTTGCTAATTCAGAGAGAGCCGAAGAAGTTTGAGCCGAAAGAGTTAAAATATGTAGAGGACTTTTGAATTGAGATTGCTTCGTTCCTCGCAACGCTACGCGATTTTGATTTTTGAACTGTAAAGAGGATTCTTCTAAAATGATATGTACATTAGTTCCACTCATGCCAAAGGAACTCACCCCAGCCAACCGTCTTTTTTTCCCAGATGGAAAAGGAGTCAATTGGGTAGGCACGGCGATCGGCAATTTTTCCCAGGGAATATAAGGATTTGGATTTGTCAAGTGAAGATGGGGAGGAATCTGCTGATATTGTAAGGCAAGAACTACCTTCATCAGACCAGCTACCCCCGCTGCACCCTCAAGATGACCAAAATTAGTCTTAACTGAACCAATCTTCAAAAACTCATTTGTTGACCGATTTTGACCCAACACTTTTCCCAAAGCTAACACCTCAATTGGATCTCCCAGAGATGTGCCAGTTCCGTGAGCTTCCACATATTGAATTTCGTTGGGCTTCACCCCGGCATTTTTCAGGGCTTGTTCTAGTAAAGCCTCTTGAGCCGAGCCATTTGGGGCTGTCAGTCCGTTACTTTTGCCATCATGATTTACTGCCGAACCTCGAATTACTGCCAAAATGTTGTCCCCATCAGCCACAGCATCCGATAAACGTTTGAGTATGACAATGCCACACCCCTCTCCCCTGACATAACCATCAGCACTAGCATCAAAAGTCTTGCAACGACCATCAGCTGCCAGAGCTTTGAGCTTGCAGAAACCAATTGTTACTTCCGGGGAAAGCATCAGGTTTACTCCACCAGCCAAAGCGAGATTGCACTCCCCCAACCGTAAACTCTGACAAGCGAGGTGAACTGCCAAAAGAGACGAAGAACAACTGGTATCTAGAAAGAAAGCAGGACCTTGTAACCCCAAAATATAGGCTAAACGTCCGGCTGCAATACTGCGAGTATTTCCCAAACTGCTGTAAGCATCTATTTGCGTTGCATCTCCTGAGTTGAGGCTAAAGCGGGAATAATCCTCAAAGCAGATCCCCAGAAATGCTCCTGTTTGGCTACCAGAGAGTTTTTCTGCTGCCAACCCGGCATTTTCCAGTGCTTCCCAACTCACTTCTAACAGCAATCTTTGCTGAGGGTCCATCGCCACCGCTTCTCGGGGAGAAATCCCAAAAAACTCCGCATCGAACCCATCCACCTCCTGCAAAAAGCCGCCATAGCGGGTATACATTTTTCCGGGAACGTCAGGATCTGGGTCATAGTAATGCTCTACATCCCATCGCGATGCTGGAATTTCGCTAATCCCATCTCCTCCATCTTTTAAGAATTGCCAAAAACTCAACGGGTCTTTCACCCCTCCTGGAAACCGACAACCCATACCGACAATGGCAATTGGTTCCCTCTTTTGCCTTTGTATTTCTTCTAATTGACTCCGTGCCCCTTTGAGAGCATCTAGTAATCTTTTTGAGGTTACTGGTGATTCTTCTTTGGTAATGGGGAATTGGTCTTTGGTCATTTGATGGTTGGGTCGTTGGGTCGTTGGGCGGTTGGGTAGTTGTTTTTTTCTTACCCATTACCTAATAAGTTTTCTAATGCAGTCAATTCTGTAACAATGGATGTCTGTAGTTCAGTTTCTGAAGGTTTAAACTCCTCTTTGTCTGAGGAGTTAATTACAGCAGAGAGTTCCTCCTTCTCCTCCTTGGTTGGCATTTCACTTTCCAGGTATTGAGCTAAGGACTCTATTGTGGGGAAATTCCAGAGAATAGTTGGCTCTAAGGTTATTTCTAGCCAGTTCTCTAAGGCTTCTATTAACTCCACTGCCAGAACTGAATCCATGCCATAATCTGCAAAAGATGTTTGACGTTTAATAGCCTTTGCTTTAATCTCTGGTTGTTTGGCTAACCATGTTTCTATCCAACTTTCTATTATATCTATATTATGTAATTTCCGCTCTTCTCCTAGCTTAGTTACTTGCTTCTCTATTATTACATCTTCTGGCTCATTATGAGAATTAAACTCTAAAAAAAACTCTGAATTATGCAGAGCTTCTACTTTAGGTGTTTGACACAGAAATTCATCTAATTCGCGGTCTTCACCAGCCATAGTTTGTTCTATATCGCCTATTGTTTCCGCGTAATCACTTATTTCTGAACTGACAGAATCAACATCAGATCTCACCATTTCTCCCGGCGTTACCCTCAGCACCTGCTGGAGTTTTTGTTCAAACTGTAATTCCGTCCAAGCAACAGCACGGTGCAAGGGTTCAGAACCCGATTGTTTCCGATCGCCTTTTACTGCTGCTAGTAGAATAGCCCAAGTTGCTAGTTCCCCAGTACAAACGTAAACCCATCGTAAAGCTGTATGATGTTCGGAAAATGTGGGAGAACTAGTCAAGCGATCGCCGATTTGTTCTACAGCAGCTTTCAGGCGATCGCTTATTTCCGGTACTCCCAATGTTGCTGATAAAAATTGGTAAAGTTCCTCCCCTTTCTGAATTACACGAGACCCCAAGAACATATTTAGGGTTTCAGTGGGACCTTCAAAAATCCGCAGCACCCTAGCATCCCGTAGAATTTGCGGAGCTATATTAGTCTCAATATAACCGCGACCTCCCAGTAACTGAACCAAATTGTCTGCTGCTTGCCAGAAAAACTCCGGACCGGATGTCTTACAAGCAGTATAAGCTTCTTCGGGAACCTCACATCCGAGATCCAACAACCGAGCGATCGTAAACACCAAAGTTTCCAAAGTTGTAATTGCTGCTGTTAAATCTCCGAGCCGAACTAATGTAACCGGATTCTCCAGTAAGGAACCGTTAGAAACAGCACGACGAGAACCATAACGAAGCATCAACTGGGCGCAGCGTTTCATCCCACCAATACATCCTGCTGCTAATCCCAATCTACCATACATCATCGCATCGAGAGCAACCTTGAGTCCAGCACCTGCCTCCCCTAAAAGTTGCTCTGAACTTACCGATACTCCCTGCAAAAATATTTTATTTTGAACCATACCCCGCATCCCCATCGTCAGGGCTTCCGGTCCTTGTTGCAAGCCTTTTGCGCCCTGCTCTACTACAAAGGCGCTGATTCCCATCGGTTGACCCTTGCGATCGAGGTGTCGAACAAAAATATTAATAGCACTCGCCCACGCCGCAGAACCACTCCAGATTTTAGTTCCTTGCAATAACCACCCTTCGGAGGCATTCGGGATGGCTCGAGCAGAAATAGCTCTGGGATTAGATCCAGCTCCCGGTTCAGTCAAGGCAAAGGCTGCTATTTTCCGACCCGTAGCTAATTGAGGGAGTAGCTGCTGTTTCACCCGGTCTGAGGCATATTTCATAATCGGGTTAACTCCCAGTATATTATGATTGCCGACAAACAAACCCAAGGTTTGGTCGATCGCCCCCAACTGCTCCAAAACTCTCAATGTATCTTGATTGTTTAGCCCTAACCCTCCATACTCTAACGGTACTTGCAAACCCAAAAGCCCCTCATTACCAAAATCGAGGACAATATAAGGTGGAATGCAACGTCTTTCATCAATCAAACGGGAGTTAATTCTTTCTCGTGCATATTGACGCAACCATGTCAATATTTCATCTGCACGGGTTTGACTAGCTCTCTCTTGGGTAGGAGAGGGGTCGCCTTCGTTACTTAAATTTTGCATCGTGGGGGGTCCCTCGATATTTATTTGTTCCACTAATTCTCCTTCCGTCCACTCCCCCACCAAATGTAGTTGCTTATCTAGCCAACCTTGACGACTTGCACGCCGCTGAATTTTGCCGCTTGAAGTCTTAGGGATACTCCCAGTCTTCAGTAGTAATATTTTGTATATTTTTAAATCGTGCTCCATCCAAACTCCATGACGAACCGCAGCTACCACCTCTTGAATGTTCAAATTCCGTCGGGAAGTCCGCTCCACCTCGCAAGCGATCGCCAACCTTTCCTCTCCTGCAACTTCCAGAGAAAAAGCCGCACTACACCCCCTTCTAATCCCCCGATGACTCTTTTCTACGGTTAATTCAATATCTTGAGGATAATAATTCCGTCCGCGGATAATTATTACATCCTTGATTCTTCCCGTCACATATAACTGCTCGTGGAGCAAAAATCCCAAATCCCCAGTGCGTAAAAACGGTCCTGCTCCCGTATCCGCCAGATAGGCACCAAAAGTTGCTTGAGTTTCTTCAGGTCGATTCCAATACCCTGCTGCTACAGTACTACCACTCACCCAAATCTCGCCTACTTCTCCTTCCCCTACTGCTTTCTTATTTGACCTATCTACAATAATTACTTTTGTCTCTAACCAAGGGCTACCGCATCCTACCAGTTTTCGACTTACTGTTTTCGACTTACTACTAAATACAACTTTATTTGGCTCCAAAGCTGTCCCATCTACCACCCGTACCACAGGTTCAATGCTTTTCACTCCTCCAGTAATAAATAGAGTCGCCTCCGCCATCCCATAACAAGGATAGAAAGCACTGCTTTTGAAACCGCAGAGAGCAAATTTTTCGGCAAACTGCGCCAAAGTTTCTGCTCTGACAGGTTCCGCCCCATTAAAAGCCACTTCCCAACTACTCAAGTTAATAGCAGCTAAATCCTCTGGCTTAATCTTCCCCACGCAGAAGTCATAGGCAAAATTCGGTCCGCCACTGGTGGTTGCTTCATATCTAGAAATTGCCTTTAACCAACGAATTGGCTTTTGTAGAAACGCCACAGGTGACATGAGAATACTAGGAATTCCCAGAAAAATTGGTTGCAATACATTACCAATTAGTCCCATATCATGGAACAGAGGCAACCAACCCACAACAATGCTCTGCTCGCTATGACCAAAAGCTTCCGTAATCATCTGCTGGTTGTGCATCAGATTTCCATGAGTCACCATCACTCCCTTTGGCGTTCCCGTCGAACCGGAAGTATATTGTACAAAAGCTAGATTATCCCTGTTTAATTCTGGGTTCTGCCACCGCGAAGCCAAGTCGAGGGAGAGGCGATCGCTTGCCACCCAGTGCAACCGAGCTAACTCATTATTCTGGGGAAAACCCTCCTCTAGATTAGATAAAAGAGAATTAGTTGTCAGCACTACCGCAGCTTGGGCATCTGCTACAATTGCCTGCAACCGCAACAGTTTTTGATTTTTTCTAGGAGGATAAGCGGGAACTGCCAACACCCCTGCATACAAACATCCGAAAAAAGCAGCGATGAATTCCAGTCCTGGGGGATAGATGAGTAAGGCGCGTACTCCCGATTGATAGATAGATTGGAGGTGAGAGGCGATCGCTCGCGCCTGTCTATCCAACTCTCCATAAGTCAGGCTCCCAGACTCTGTCTCTCCATCTTGCAGAAAAACATAAGCAGTTTTGTTTGACTGGTGTTGTCCCCGGTAGCGGAGTATGTCTCCTAAAGTTTTCCATTCCCCCTCAAAAACAGAAAAATCATCATTAACAGCAGTCAATTTACCCATTCTCTCCCGCTTCTACTTCGATTCTAGAAACCAATTTTAAAGAAAAAGGAAAGACGCGAACAGGGGCAAAGGTTCTCGAACCTGTCGAAGCCGTCTTTCCCGCTGCCTCCGGCACTGCGCTCCGCGCAGACCGCCAGAGAGTGGTTATTGAGCAGTTACGAATGTTTACATCTGGATGCAGGCTCAGAAAACTTCGTATATTCTTTCTCTTAACAATGGCTTGCCAGTGACAGTATAACACCAAGAGGAAGCCTTACACATAAGGAAATCTATCAAATTATGCGGATTCTTTTTTTTGACTGTAAACTGCTTAGTGTCGGGTATTAAATCTAATCTCTTGGGATGGGGCACTAGAAAGGCATTAATAGATATGGAGTCGTGACATAATGCTAATGGAGCATGGTAAGTGTAGGCTGGGATTGTAACAGCATCGCCTGGATTGAGATCCACCTCATAATATGGAATATTTGCCATCCAAGGATGCTCTTTTAAGACTGTAGGACTGAGAAAACCTATTGGAGTTACTCGCCTTGGATAATGTCTGCCATCAATGACATCTGTATACTTTCGCGGAAAAATTAACACTTTTTTTGTCCCATTTACTTGGAATAAGACGTTATCAAATTCGTCGTAGTGAAGTCCGCCCACTGAGTACCCCATCCACATGAACAAGAAGGTCATTGACCAATCTGCAAAGAGCTCGAAAGGTATTTGCCCGAATAGAGCATCCAGTCTTCTAAGATTGACGACACCATAAAGATCGAGGAACCTCACGACCGATGTTGTTCGACTGTCGTAGAGATCGTCCCATTTATTGATTGTAACTTCTTTGTCTTGTTTGGCTTGCAGCAGCCTGTCGATCAAGCTACTATCGCAGTAATCGTACCATGTATTGATTGTAACTTCTTTGTCTTGTTTTTCTTGCAGCAGCCTGTCGATAAAGGTTCGGATCGGGAGAGTTTGTCCTAGGTGCGTAAAAATTGGAACCTCGCCCCAACTCTGCTTTATGTATGCTAGACTAACCTTGTCGAATGCTGGCCCGAGCACATTGTTTCTGATTTTTGCGACAGATCCAGCCCGAAAAACCTGAACCAGAGTCTCCGAGTTTACATTGTCTAGCAGTTCCTCTGACTTCTTATAGTTAAACTGATTTTTATTTTCCCATTTAACTCTATTCCCATCTTTACAATAATCTAAATCTTTCATCTTTTACTCCTTCCTTCTTGAATCAAGGAGACTGCATAGAGACTGGGGACCTCGCGTAAAATCTTCCCTAAAATTTTAGGGTATTTAAGAACATCTTAGGACATTTAAGGATAGTATCAATGCCCTAAATCAGCCCAAATACTGAAGTTGCCGGAAGCTGGTGACAGGATTTGAACCTGCGACCGGCTGATTACAAATCAGCTGCTCTACCACTGAGCTACACCAGCACTAAAATTAGGATAGCAAATTCTTTGACGTATGACATATCGATCGCGCACGTGCTTGCCAATTCGCTCTCAAACCCTATAAATTCGTGAGATAAAACCAGCTTGCGATCGCTAACCGAACAGTCTTGCTTCTGGTTGACTGACAAAAGTGTCTGAAACTCTTATCCTGTATGCTTTTTACGATTTACCCTTTTCAAGGCGCTCGCCGCAGGCGCACCAAGGCGTGACCGCAGACCGTGATTAGCTCAAATACTAAGGTTACTCTAACCCTTGCCAGAAAGTAGTTCTGGCCATCTCAACTTAGAATCGTTAAAAGGCAGATTACATAAAGGTCATACGAGTTTTGTCAGTCAACCAGATGGTGAGCTGGCCTCGCACTAATTATCATTATTGATTACGTTGCAAACCATGCCGTACGATGCCGTTAACTATATGCTTAACATCTGTTTCTGGATGTTCTGGGGTGAGTTGAATCTCATCATCTTCCATTGATGCGAGGCGATCCCAGTTTGTTTCAGATATTTTGGAAGAGGATTTCTGTTTCTCGTTTGGTTGCTTTGCGGAAGGAGATAATGCGGATTTCTTCATTGGTTTCAGTGTGTACAACAGAAACGGGAATACCTTGAAGTAAACCTAGTGTTACGAAACGTTGCTCACGTAGACGAAATGATCGTCTTCATAAGTGAAGGTTGGCCCCTCAAAAACATTTTCAGCATCGATAAAGTCAATACCATGCTTTTGGAGATTGCTCCTGCGCTTTGCTTCATCCCAAGAAAACTTCATGCCATGATTATAACCTACCCGACTGGCAGCGCGGATCTTTCGAGCAAGAACCAAGAGATCGCCAAGCCGTCCGGTGCAGCACAGGGTTAGGCGTACAAAATGCGTCAGCATAAGCGTGGGAGAATGTCACTAATTCTTTGCCTTGCTGTTTTACGAGTAGAATTTGAGCTATGACGTATCGATCGCGCACGTGCTTACCAATTCGCTCTCAAACCCTATAAATTCGTGAGATAAAACCAGCTTGCGATCGCTAATCGAACAGTCTTGCTTAGTTAGCGTACTTTGTCCGCTAACCACTTTGTTCTCTCTCCCACGCATTTTTGGGTTCAACCTTGTCCTAAAACCCTCTTGACATCTAGCATACAACCTTAAGTTGTCACAAATGAGTATTCTCTGGATGTTGCTTGAATCTCTTGTAATAGCTCGGTTATTGATACTTTTGGGGAATCACTGCTTACATTATTTTCGGCACGATCGCTAATTAACTTTGCTCAGACATAATCAGTTTTTCTTCTACGAGTAAGGTGGGCATCTACATTCTAGAGCGCGATCGCCTGTTAACCTCTCCTCTAACCCCTGAGACTAATCCTTCGCTCCTAAACCCAGGTGAATCAGAATTATCATAGAGGGATTCTTCCAGCTACTTCTCTGCTGTTTCTCTCACCTGTTCTAGAGTTAAATCTAACGCCTCTGCTACCTGTTCCACACTTAACCCTAGAGCCAATAAACGAGGAACTGATTCTAATTTGCCTTCTAATTTGCCTTCTAATTTGCCTTCTAATTTCCCTTCTAGCTTACCTTCCTCTAAAGCTTCCTGATACACTTTAGTTTGCTTTAAATCACTCAAACTAAACATTGCCTCTATCTCCTGACGACTGCTTTGTGGCAACTTATAGACTAAGATCGTCTCTATTAATCCCAAGGACGCACCCTACAGAAATCGCCGAAAACCTTGAAAATTATAGACTTCCGCTGGCTAATTGCCTCTTATTGAGCGTGCCATTCGGCGATCGCCTGTTAACCTCTCCTCTAACCCCTGAGACTAATCCTTCGCTCCTAAACCCAGGTGAATCAGAATTATCATAGAGGGATTCTTCCAGCTACTTCTCTGCTGCTTCTCTCACCTGTTCTCG
>JBFRWF010000252.1:0-8660 GCA_051439465.1 Xenococcaceae cyanobacterium
TGCCATCGGGACGGTAAATCTCTAACTCCTCTCCTGATAAATCAAAGCGAATGCCTAAGCGAGGACTCACCCAATCTGCCATCTGGGAGATCGCATCCAAACCCTCTTGAGTCCTTAGCCATCCGGACAAGTTATTATTCTCCGGATTATAAATATAATACTCTTCAACCCCGTAGCGCTCATAAAACAGCAACTTCTTATCCATTTCCACCTGAGAATTCCCCGGTGAAAGGATTTCAAACACCACTTGCGGGGCAATTCCTTCTTCCTTCCACTGTTGGTAAGAACCCCGATCTCCTTTCGGCCTACCAAACACAACCATCACATCGGGGGCATTGACAATCCCCTTGCGTCCTTCTACTGGATACCAAAACAAATCCCCTGCCACAAACACATTTGGGTTATCGGCATACATCCAGTCCAAGTTTTGCTCAATTACTACAATCCAGCGAAACTGCTTCGTATTCTCCGCCATTGGCTTGCCGTCGCTTTCTGGGTAAATGATTTCTGATTGACTTGGTGATTGCAGTGGAGAAACCATAACATCAGGGGAAATTCTAGCAATTATTTCTTAATTGTATCCCTCTATAGCAGTCCTTGAACCGACCTACTTATATATAACAAAATTCCAAAATTGAGCTGCAACGCGGTATGAACTCACCGACTAGCAAAAGTGCGATATTAGATGTGTTGGTGCGTTACGCTGTCGTTCGCGTAGCGTCCCGCAGGGAAGGCACATTCTACCTACTGATACAAGATTTGACCATGTTCGAGGGAAAACCAATTGCACAATTGACACTGGCACTGGAGCCCGGCACTTTGTGGGCAAGGGTCATGGAACGGACTGATCATGCACTCCGATGCGGAGCACTCCAGTCGATACCGACAGAGTACGAGTTCGTGGAGCAGGGTGGCATCAGTTTCCTCGTTCGGATCTTGTCCAACCTCGCACGCAAGGACGAGGCTAAGAAGAAGCAGGACAAAGAAAACGCCACCTCACCGAAAGAGTTCAACCCGTTTCTCCCCTATGATGAAGACCTGTTCGTTGCGGACATTTCCGACACGCACCTGTGTCTGTTGAACAAATTCAACGTCGTTGATCATCATCTGATCATCGTCACGCGCACCTTCGAGGAACAGGAAACCTGGCTCACCTTGCGAGATTTTGAGGCTATGTGGGCATGCCTGGCCGAATTCGAGGGCTTGGCATTCTACAATGCCGGGAAGACTGCCGGTGCTAGCCAGCGACACAAGCACTTGCAAATTATCCCACTTTCCCTCGCACCCAGGGGGCCGAAGATCCCCATCGAACCCGTGCTCCCATCTGTCAGATTTCAGGGCTCCGTTGGGACTATACCAAGCTTTCCTTTCATGCACGCCATCGCCCAGCTAGATCCCTGTTGGGCGAAATCTCCCTTGGAAGCGGCGAAAGCAACGCTCAAGTGCTATCGCACTCTACTTCGCGCAGTGGACTTGCCCTACGCCAGGGTGAGCGGAAATAAGCAATCGGGTGCCTACAATCTTCTCGCTACGCGGCAATGGATGTTGATTGTACCGCGATCGCAGGCGTGTTTTCAGTCAATCTCCGTGAACTCATTGGGATTCGCGGGTGCCCTCCTAGTCGGAAACGAGCAGCAAATGAAGATTCTGAAAGATCACGGTCCCATGACCGTTTTGAGAAGTGTCGCCCAATCCCAGTAACAGCATATAGGTTAACTTGACATTATCTAGGCGCTAACCCTACCATGCTAACTCCATCCCTCCAATTACCTCTATACGGCAAGAGAATTATAGTGACAGCACCTAGAAACTATGCCGATCGGTTGTCCCAACAAATTATCAATCAAGGCGGTCTCCCGATCCTCATGCCAACCATCGAAACCTGTCTGCTTGAAAACTACACGGCGTTAGATACAACTCTGAGACATATAGATGAATTTGATTGGATCGCCTTTACCAGTAGAAACGGAATCGACGCCTTTTTTTATCGAATGAATTGTTTGGGACTACCGACATCTGTGCTTAAAAATTGTCACTTGTGTGCCTTGGGAAAAGACGCGGAAAGATTGTTCTCTTTCGGGTTGAAGGTAGATTTGATTCCGATAGAACCCAGTCCTGAAGGAATCGTTGCCGAATTGTCAAAAATGCCAGGCATTCATGATAAAACCGTGCTAGTCCCTGTTCCAGAAGTTGTCGGTGTACCAGAGCCTAATATCGTTCCTCTCTTTGTTTCCAGTTTGAAGAAATTGGGCATGAAAGTTACTCCAGTGCCTACTTATACGACGCGGTGTTTGGACAAAAATATCTATGACGTTGAATTGAACCTGATTCGTCAAGGCTTGATAGACGTGATTGCTTTTAGTAGCACGGCGGAAGTGGAAAGTTTTCTGCAAATGCTCAACTCGAAAAGGGATTATGAGCATTGTGTTGTTGCTTGTTTTGGTCCTTATACAGCTGCCAATGCGAAAAAGTTGGGGGTAAAGGTCTCTATTGTCTCAAAAGACTACAGTTCATTCAAAGGTTTTGCGAAAGCGATCGCTGCTTTTTTTCGATAAGTTAATGCTAAATTGTCAGGTGGGCATTGCCCATATTTCTCTGTGTGTGTGAGTTACAATTTTTGGGTCGGCAATGCCCACCCTACGGTTATTAGGCTGCAGTTCATTCCAAGGTTTTGCGAAAGGGATCGCTGCTTTTTTTTCGATAAGTTAATGCTAAATTGTCAGGTGGGCATTGCCCAGAATTCTCTGTGTACGTGAGTTACAAATTTTTGGTCGGTAATGCCCACCCTACGGTTATTAGGCTACAGTTCATTCAAAGGTTTTGCAAAGCTATCGCTGCTTTTTTTTCGATAAGTTAATGCTAAATTGTCAGGTGGGCATTGCCCAGAATTCTCTGTGTACGTGAGTTACAAATTTTTGGTCGGCAATGCCCACCCTACGGTTATTATTGTCCTGGCTAAGGGCCGTTTTCTAATTAATTTGACCACCTACTTAGGACTGCTATAGACTTCGGGATTGACGCAGTAAGGCAAGCGATCGCCCAATAGTCCAGCTACCAGATTATTAGCTGCCATCATTGCCATTTTTGATCGCGTCTGGTGGCTGGCACTGCCAATGTGAGGGGTAACAATCAGATTATTTAAGCTTAATAAGGGGCTATCCAGGGAAAGGGGTTCTGGCTCAGTCACGTCTAGGGCAGCACCCGCGATTTCACCCCTCGTAAGTGCTCTGTACAATGCCTCTGGGTCTACTACCGCTCCTCGCGCTGTGTTAATGAGGATAGCCGATGGCTTCATTAGCTCAAACTGGCGATCGCTGAAGAGATGATAGGTGTCCTCAGATAAGGAAGTGTGGATAGTCACAAAGTCCGACTCTCCTAACAAGATATCGAATTCTGCATACTCGACACCCATTGATTGTTCCCATTTCGAGTCGTGCCGATGCCTACTGTAATACAGAATCCTCATGTCAAAACCTTGAGCGCGACGGGCAACTGCCTGACCAATGCGCCCTAAACCAACAATCCCTAAGGTAGACTCAGTGAAATCCGACCCCAGCAATAAGGTTGGTTCCCAAGTTTGCCAATAACCAGCACGCACAAACTTATCTGCCTCCACTACCCGACGCGCCGCCGCCATCAGCAACGCCCAAGCTAAGTCAGCAGTAGCTTCAGTTAAGACACCAGGGGTGTGACCCACTGGGATGCCTCGTGCTGTAGCAGCAGGGATGTCAATGTTATCGTACCCAACTGCCATCTGGCTGATTGCCTTCAGGGATGCGCCTGCTTCTATCAGTTGCTTGTCAATGCGATCAGTCAACAGGCATAGTAAGCCATCTATCAGCTTGATTTTGTCCAGCAACACCTCGTAGGGAGGCGGCTGACGCTCTGGCCAGACTTCTACTTCGGCATAGGGGCGCAGCGGCTCTAGTCCGACATCAGGAATATGGCGAGTGACAAACACTTTGGATCGAGACATAAGTTAAATTATCCTCGTTATTCAATTGGCATTCAAGAGGCAAGTCACTGACCAAGTTTTTTGGCAATGGTGACTTTTGGCGGATCCGAATTAGATAAAAGCCATTATTTTCAATAGCTTGTGTTATCTGCTTTTCTTCTTTTATCTGACACCAACTTATTGGAAGGCTTGAGCGGTCATATACAGTTAAATAGATATCATAATTAGTGATAATTAAGGAATGAACTTCAACTTGCAAAGATTGACCCCGCTTTAAGTAGCCATAGAAAAATTTAGTATCTGGAGCACCTACGGGCAAATATTCACTTTGTATCAATGACTCTGGCAGCCATTTTCTTAAGCGCAATAGGGTAAAAATATAGTAATGAAGTCCTAAATAAAACCAATTTTTACATTGGATTAAATCGCGATAAAATTCATTAATATCAGAGGGGACAGCTTGGGAATTTACGAATTCTCCACCATCTACTTTAACAGCAGGCAAATCAACTTGTTCAGACCAGTTATAATATCGTAAGCCTAGGGTGTATTTTCCAGGCTGAAGTTGTAAAGATGCCCATCTATCTTCGAATTCAGACTTGCCAGATTCTATACTAGCTATGGTTTTGTAGTCAGGGAAACTGTAAACAACAGCTATCCATGATTTAGCTGAATTATTAGCTGATTCTACATCTAAAGCGATTGATTGTTTAACAGCAAATGGTCCGAGAGTACCAATAATAGCATGAGTATTCCAGCGCGGTCCCTTAGTCATCAATACTGGTAGAGTAAGGGGGGATTTTAAAGTTTCCGCCGATAATACTCGCCATTGAGAGGCTTTTTCCTTATTGAGAGTAAGATACACAGTAAAGAGATTGCCAATGACAAATTTCATGGCTTTGTAAAACAAAAAAGATAAAAAAGCCAGAGGTATTTCCCACAAAAGTGACCAGTTGTTATTTTTCATTTGTCGTTTGTCGTTCCATTAGCCAGGGGTTATTTGTTCGTAGTTGCGCTGAGGACGCTTATCACGGCGCATGATACCGCGAATCATGCTTTAATTTTAATCAGAAATCTTTCCCAATGAGAAAACTAACCTATGGGGATTGGCACTGAAATAAGAGGCAATCAGGGGGGGCGGTGCGTTACGCTGATCGCGCAACGACCCGGATGATGCTACAATGGTTCCACCATAGGGCTTTCAGCTTAAGGAGCGTGCCATTCGGCGATCGCCTCAAAATCCGGATCAGAAGCCCCTTTAGAAGATGTACCCAGTAACGGGGACTCAAAAAATTCCTGAAAGTTGCTCTAGCTAAGGCTTCGTGTTAATTCGCTTAGGGGGAACTTCAGTGCTAGAATAGGCAGGACTAAGGCGGATATCGTGCGGATACTGTTGGATGATGTCCTCAAGGATGTGGAGGATTGAGGAGCATCAATAAGCTAGTATTGAGTCCAAATGTAGTTTAGGGATTGCGTCGAGATGCCAAACAGTTTAAAAGAAGAGCTTTCCAAACTAGAAGAAGAACAAGTTCGATCTAATATTGAAAGAATTATCTCAAGCTATCGTCATGTTTGGGATATTTACACTGAACTTCTACAAAATAGTGCTGATGCTATTATTGAACAATTCGGACAGGATAATCTTAATCAAGGCTTTATTAAGTTAGAAATAGATATTCGGGAACGGGAGATAACTATAACTGACAATGGAATAGGAATTCAAGAAGATGAAATATCCAAGATTTTAGTTACTGGAAAATCCCTTAAAAGAGAAAGAAAAAAGGGTAAGTTTGGTTTTATGGGCTATGGATTTACCTTCGTAGCTTTTCAAAGTGAATATTTAAAAAATGAAAGTATTAAAAATAATATAAAATCGACAAAAACCTATCAAAATTTATATCAATTTGTTTACTCAAATAATGAGATTCCCAATTCTGAAGAAGAAAATAATGGGATTAACACAAGTATTAAGGTTGATGAATACAATGGAACTAAAATAAAGCTCAAGTTTCCTAAAGATTTTCCGAATGAATGTGTACAAGAGGCACTTGCTGCAACATTTAGGATTGCCGAGCAAGAAAATTTAGTAAAAGCCGTTCTGCGAACAAGGTCTGTAGTAGGACTGCTAGACTCAGTGTTTGGAAGTGACAAATCTTTCAGCTTTGAGCTTTATGTAGATAACAAACTTATTGAATTGTCAACCGGCTATTTAACTACTAGAGAGATTGTCAAAGAGGTTGTGAAAAGTGATAGTATGATTTACTCAATACAAGACTATGAACCAATTATAAAAGCGACAGATTGTCAAGAAAGCATTTGAACTTCTGAAAAATAATAATTTTATTAAGTATCGTAGGTATGTTGTTGGAGGAACAGATACTAGAATAAGCGACCCTTTCTATGACCCTAAACAGGAATTGCGAGAAAAACTAGAAGCTAAAGAATTTATTGAAGGCCATCTAAATTTTCGATGTTTTCCTCCTGTTGAAGAACAAGAAGTTATTATTATTTTTACAGAATTAATATGTCAAGGTATTCTAAAAGGATACAATATTAAAGTTGTTTCTGGCTATCAAGTTTATGATGGACTTTATGAATATTATTTAAAATCAGATGATAGTACCATATATTCTGAAGATAATCCATTGGGAATACATCAGAGCATATTTACTCGCCAAAGTGGAACTCTGAAAAAGGATATTCTAGTAGAATTCAAAAAAGAACTACAGGGGATTTATAAGGACATAGATCAAAACAAAAAAGATATTAGTCATATTGATCTATTGATCTGCTGGTCAACTAACTATGACGAAAGAGATAAACTTAGCACAGATCAGGGAGACATACTACAGGAAAAGGATACGACAACAAATGTCTTTTATGGAGTTACGCATCAATTGATCGGGGCTAATCGGCAACAACCCTTACCTATAATTGAACTCAAAACTATTCTGGAGAAAGCTCTCAACATTCAATTTCCTAATTAACCCGATATTCTGCATCATTAAAGCAATCCAAACATCGGAAATTATCATAGTAACCCAGATAAGGAGACTGATTTCTATGACACCCGCAACTACCCACTCACAAACCATTTTAGAAAAACTGCAAACCCTCACTCCACAACAACAACAACAAGAAGTAATTGACTTTATTTAATTTTTGCAATTTAAAGCAGATAAGACGGCAATTTATGAAGGGAAAGAAGGACAGATTTCTGCCTTAAAATCTGCTGGAGAATTAGTGGGGTGTCTTGACAGTGGCCAAGGAGATTTATCCTTAAAAAAGAAGGAATTTAAAAAGAAGAATCTAGAATAATATGCTCAGAAAGGTAATCTTAGATACGGGGGGATTAGTCGCTGTTCTTGATAAAAGCGATAATTATCACAATTGGGCGATAAAAGAATGGGAAAAGATTGCCAAGCCTTTATTAACCTGTGAAGCAGTGATTACTGAATCTTGTTTTATTTTACAAGATGTTTATGGAAGTAAAGATGCAATCATGGCATTAATTGAGCGGGGAACCGTTCAAATTGATTTTCGTTTCCATGATGAAGTCAAAGTCATCCGAGAGTTAATGCAACGTTATCAATCCGTTCCCATGTCATTTGCTGATGCCTGTTTAGTGAGAATGAGGTAACTGCTCAATAACCACTGGTGGCGATCGGGGAACAAAGGCGATCGGGAACAAAGACGATCAGGAACAAAGGTGATCGGGAACAAAGGTGATCGGGAACAAAGGCGATGGGGTTGCTTCCTTGACTCTCCATCTGCTTTAATAGCAGAATGACACTTCCTAAGCTCCCTATTGAGATTCCAAAGGCAGAACGTACACCGTTGGTGGACTGGTTGTTGAACCTGGTTGCTCAACAGCAGCAGGTAATCGAGAACCAGCAAGACATCTAGCCCGCGCTAGAGGAGAAAGTCAGTCGTCTCGACGAGCAACTCAAAGCGGCCAAGAAACTGAAGGGCTTTCCCGAAAATCCGACCCAGCACTCTCAATCAAGACGAAAGGAAGCCCAAAGAGAGTGGAAAAAGAGCTGGGTCAGACAAACGCAGTAAGAAGCTCAGCTTTGTTGTAGACGAAGAAAGGATAATTGAGCCAGAGGAGCTACCATTCGGATCTACCTTCAATGGCTATAGAGAATATGACATACAGGATTTGATTCTCAAGCGACATAACATCAGATTTCTGCTAGCTGAGTACGTCACAGTCGAGGGAAAAACAATAGTCGGGAAGTTACCCAGAGAATACCAAGGACATTACGGACCCACCCTGAGGTCGTTTACTCTCTATGGTCATTAGTGAAGGAGACCAAGAGTGGAGCCAATATCTAGAGGCAAAAGGCATTACCAGCCAACAGGGAATCAAACTGGTAACAGAAGCAGCCTTGCTCGGGAGTGCAATTGAGCATGGACTTTCACCAGAGATGATTATTCTCAGTGACGGAGCCAAACAGTTTGCTATTTTAGTCCACGCTCTGTGTTGGGTTCATATGGAACGAAGTCTTCGCCGTCTCAATGGAGTGACAGCACAGCAGCGGCAAGAGATTGAACAAGTCCAGGATACCTTGTGGACTTACTATCGTGAACTGAAAACTTATCAAGAGCAGCCAACTCCCCAAGACAGGGAGCGATTAGAAGTGCGCTTTGATGAAATTTTTGGGCTGCGTTACCCTCATCACTACGGTCTGAACCTAGTGAT
>JBFRWF010000253.1:0-2885 GCA_051439465.1 Xenococcaceae cyanobacterium
AAAAACTGCTCTATTTTTATGTATACTAAAGTCTTAGTTTTCTACTTTTAAATATCAAGTAAACCCTAATGAAAATTCTCTTGTCCGCTATCAAACTAGACGGTTTAGTTTGGCTACTTTAGCGCGACCGCGAAGCGTTCTCTTCGAGATCGCCTTTCTGGAGCAGCAACTACTTTTGAGCGCACCCGTCATCAATCTAGCCAAGAACCTGGGTCCCGATTTTAAGGTCAAGGCAGTGCGTCTTGACTCTGGAGATTTGCTCTACCTTTCAAGGGAAGCCCGTCGGTTGCTGGATCAGGCAGATCTTAGGAGAGTTGAGCTCTTCGCTAGTGGAGGACTTGATGAAAAGCAGATTGCAGAACTCCTATCGGCAGGTGCACCCATCGATGGTTTTGGTGTCGGCAGCAGTATGGGAGTATCAAGTGATGCACCTGTTTTAGATATTGCTTACAAACTCTGCGAGTACGCTGGTCAAGGAAGATTAAAGCTTTCTACTGGCAAGCCAGTATTACCAGGTCGCAAACAAGTCTTCCGCATGACGGAAAATGAGCGTAATGTGGGTGACGTAATCGCACGAGCCGATGAAAAACTGGCTGGTCGAGCTTTACTCGTACCTGTAATGCACCACGGTGAGCGGTTAAAAACTGGGTGCGTTGACCTTGAATCGAGCCGAAAGTATGCACAGCAGCAGATTGCTCTCCTGCCCACTGAGCTGTGCGCCATTACCCAAGCTAGGTCACCCTATCCAGTTGTGGTCAGCCAAGAGTTGTCTCTGTTTCAGAAAAAAGTCAAAGAGCAAGTTGCCACCAGTTGAATCACGGTTGCTCAAACTTACAACCATGACCAGATCTGAAAAAGGTATGATATGAACAACATTGAGGAAAGTTTACGACGGGGGGATGCACTGCTCATTGTTGATGTCCAGAAGGACTTTTGCCCAGGGGGCGCACTGCCAATCCAGGATGGGGATAAAGTAGTACCCATTCTCAATCGTTGGATTGCTGCTGCTGTGGTCAAGAGCTTGCCGATCTATGCTTCCCGTGATTGGCATCCCGTTGGACATATCAGTTTCAAGGAGCGCGGTGGCCCCTGGCCTCCTCACTGCATTCAGGACAGCGATGGTGCTGGCTTTCATGCCAATTTGAAGTTACCTAAATCTGTGGTCAAGGTGACCAAGGGCACTAGATTTGACCGAGATCAAAACTCTGTCTTCGATGAGACTGGTCTGGCCGAAGATTTACGCAAAAAAGGGATTAAGCGTTTGTTAGTCGGTGGTTTAGCAGAGGATGTATGTGTACTCGCCACTGTACTTGATGGCTGTCGAGAAGGTTTTGAGGTTACACTCATTTCGGATGGCACTCGACCAATATCTGTCCCAGGCAGCGAGAAAGCCAGGAAAAAGATGCTTCAATCTGGTGTACATTTTGTCACGACCAATTAATTTAACCAGACTTAAACAGTGATGCAGATTTAACTCCCAGGTTCTTATTTCAGGCTTATTCTCTCTCGAACAAATAATGCCTCAGCTCTTGGTAGTCTTTCATCAAACTTCCCTGATGGGTAATCACTGCCTTAGCTAGAGCAGGAGGTAATTCCTTTGATAAATCAGGATTACGATAATCAGCCTCCAACAAATCTTTAACCCAAGGTTTCAGCATTTGGCTAAAGGCTTCTGAAGCATCTTGGGGAATCCCCGCTGGTAAATTAGAAACTCCCAAAACAGTAATTCCAGATGGCTCGATGCTATCAGAAGTTATGCCCTGAATCGGATAGTAAGTATAGAGAGGATGATGTAAATCAACCGCCTTGACTGTACAGCCTACTGAGCCATCTGGAGGGTCACAGCTAATGTCGCCAACTACTTGTAAACAGGATTTTTGACTGGCCTCAGCTCCCTGCAAATCCTCTACTGATAATAATCGGGGCTGTCCTGGTTGCCAGTAAACACAGTTCACTAGCACCGAAATGTAGGGCAGGTACTGGACAAAAATGCTGTGATAGTTTTGGGGATGGGCTGCATATTCCTGGACGTCAAATCTCCCTTGTTGATTTCTCAACGTGTCTTCCTGCTCAAAAAGAACTTTGTATAATCCCCCTCTAGCTTGTTCAGACCTTTGAAATAGCATCGGCAGTTCTTCAGGCCTGATTTCCTGGACGGGGAGTAAGTCGAAAATTTCTAATGCTCCCTTTCCTACATTGCCTAACCCAGTAAAAGCGAAAACCAGAGGAATCTCTTCCATCCCTAAGAGAGCGGGATTCTGTTCTATTTCTTGACCTAGATAACGTACCTGCTCTTTGGCTGCTGCTAAATTTCGATAGTCATAAATGGGTTTCAATTCTTGGAAAATACAAGCTTTCTCTTGAGCTTTTAGTCGCAGACCGAAAGCTCTGAGGGTTTCAACCATTCCTGCGTGACCAGCCGAACGTCCAAAAAACACCAACCGCTTCCCCTTAGCATCAGTAATCACTTCATAATCAATGAGTGTAATATGCTGCTGAAGAAGAGCCTGCAATAGAGGCATATTTTGCTTCTGCCCCTTAATTACATGGGAAAAACAGATATAGGTTTTATTCGCAATTAGCCATTCGACGGGAACTTCTTTGATGCCCATGATCAGCTGACATTCCGATAAATCCTGCTCAATTAAGGCACCTACCGCTGCAAAATCTCCATCAGCATAAGCACGAGTCGGTGAGGGCTGTACCAGAAACTCTAGGGATTTAGCCCAAGATTGTTGCAAAATTTCCGCCAGATCTTGAGGAACCAAGGGGACTCTAGATTCATAAGGTTTGGTTTCCCGAAGAATCCCGATTTTTTGAAGAGACATGGGTTTAACCTTGAATTCATTTTACTGGGCAAAAAATCCTGACCTTCGAGATCAGAA
>JBFRWF010000254.1:0-6751 GCA_051439465.1 Xenococcaceae cyanobacterium
TATCTTCGTAAAAATTCCGTTAAAATCCTATGCACCTTTGTAGCTGCGATGCTGTCATGCTGCTTCAGGCTCTGAGCGATCGCCAAGACTAAATCGTGGGATTGAGTGCAGGGCAAACGCATCTAAATTTTCTTGACTTGGTATCATTTATGTGCTCTGGGCTCATCGGGAGCGATCGCCAGCGCCGAGTTGTTACTAAAATTAGTCCTTTTCATCCGACTGGGACCTTCACCGACGTCCCAATGCCTTTGGGATCTTCATCGCCTCGGATCCCTACAAATATGAATTGACTGCCTCACCGGATATCACACGCGGTGGCGACGGTGGCTCCATGATTTGTGGCGGCGCAGGTTTCTTTGTCGGGTGGCTGACCTTGTCAACGGCTTACTTCTTCGATGAGGCTTGCAAACGAGATCCAAACAGTATTAACTTGATTAAAGTTAGTGAAGGTGTTATCCTAGAATTGTAGGTAGACCTTCACTAACAAGAAAATGAGCACAGACTTTCTCCAGAAGCGCCTAAATCTACTTCACAGCCAAATCTCTTCAATCAGAAATTCCGGTGAAGTCGCACCCGCCAACACCTGGATCCAAAAGTTTGTTGTCCCGAAGAAGAACGGAGCAAAGTACGTTTACTACCGCTTAATGGAAGCTTGCACAAGAAAATCCAAAACAGGCAAGATTCAGGGCAAGATAAAGCTATATCTAGGCAAATTAGGAAGTCGCCTGCACAAGCGATACCGCGCCGCCATCGCCCGAAGGAATAAGCTTCAGCGACTAGAAAAACAATATGAAAAGCTCCAGGCACTATATTCCGAAAAGCTCAGCCAGGAAGCAGATTCAGTTAGTGAAGGTTTAACCGCAGGCTATCCTAATAAACCTTCACTAACTTCACTCCAGTTTGACTACTGGGTACAACAACTAAAAAACCTGCAGCAGCAATTGCAGGAACTGACTAGTCGGGTAGATAAGCTCGCCCGCTATCTGATTGACTGACAAAAGTGAAAGCTTTGCGTCTTCAAACACTTGTCGGATGAAGGATTGAGGGAATTGACAAAAAGCCAAGGGAGTCAGCATTCTTAGGACAGATACCACTCATACCCTCAGAATCTAGTATAATTTTGGGAAGTGGAATATAATCAAACACGCTATCAATCATAAAGCCATTATGAATTACCAAAATATTATTACTATTGAACCGGGAAAGCGAAGTGGAAAACCCTGCATTCGGGGGATGCGTATAACTGTGTACGACATATTAGAATATTTGGCAGGTGGGATGACAGAAGAGGAAATTCTTGAAGATTTTTCAGAATTAACCAGCGAGGATATCAAAGCTTGTTTAGCTTTTGCTGCATTTTAAGAGATAATTTTTCAATTATTCTTGAATTTTATAATAGTGAAACAGAAAGTATTTTGATGTTAACCTGAGTAGTGCGATCGCTGATCTAGTAGGTTGGGTCTCATTCCCAATAAACCTTCACTAACTTTAATCGAGTTTGACTACTGGGTACAACAACTAAAAAACCTGCAGCGGCAATTGCAGGAACTGACTAGTCGGGTAGATAAGCTCTTAGCTACAGTCAAACTACCACAATAAGTAGTCGGACATAATTCAGAAGGCTAGGTAGCTCCCTAGGATTTCTGGTTGCCCTCGCAACTGTTTCATCTCCCCAGACCATTTAACTGTTCCAGTATCAAGTATGTAAACTCGATTGGCTAGCTCTTGGGCAAAAGTAATGTTTTGACCGGTGATTAAAAGCGTTTGACCTCGACTAACCAAGCGCTCAATTACCTCCCCTATTCGCTGTACCAAAAATGGTGCCAATCCCTCAATAGGTTCATCCATCAGCAGCAGTTGAGGATTTCCCATCAGGGTACGGGCAATGGTCAGCATTTGTTGCTCTCCACCGGAGAGATTGCCTGCCCGTTGATAGCGAAGATTTACCAGTTCAGGAAAATCATTGTAAGCCTCTGACAAGGTATAGCCGTCAGATTTGAATTTAATCCCTACTTCCAGGTTTTCCTCAACAGTAAGATCGGGGAACAGGCGCCGATTCTCCGGAACCAAACCAATGCCTCGGCGGGCAATTTCCCAGCTGGGCAAACCAGAAATTTCTTCTCTATTGAGCAGAATACTGCCTCGTCTGGGTGGTTGAATGCCCGTGATAGTGAGTATTGTTGTTGTCTTCCCAGCACCTTGCCTGCCCACAAGCACTACCACTTCTTTTGAATATATTTCTAAGCTCACCCCTTGGAGGATGTGGCTGTCACCGTAGTAGGTATGGATAGCATCAACTTTGAGTAAGGGATTGTTCAACTCCCGACTGTTCCTAAGTAAGCGCGGCGAACATCTGGGTTTGTGCGGATCTCATCTGATTGGCCCATAGCTAGAATTCTACCCTGACACATCACAATTATATTCTCGGCTAGGTTGAAGACGACTTCGAGATCGTGCTCAGTAATTAGGAAGGTGCATCCGGTTTTCTGTTGTAGGTGGCGAATTAGTTGCACCATACGGCTGGTTTCTTCTCGACTCATGCCGGCAGTGGGTTCGTCTAGAAGGATCAAGCGCGGTTTACAGGCAAGTACAATCGCCATTTCCACCAGTGCGCGATCGCCGTGGCTGAGGATACGAACAGGCTTTGAAGCTAGATGTTGGATGCCAACCAGTGGGAGGATTTGGTGAACGGCTTGGTTGAGGGAGCGATCGCCTTCTACACAGTGCCAAAAATCGAACTGTCGCCCCATCCGGCTGATGAGTGCAGCACGCACGTTCTGTTCTACGGTTAGGGACGGGAAAACGCTAGTAATCTGAAAACTGCGTCCAATACCAGCTTTGACAATTTTATGGGGCGCTAAGCCTGTAATTTTCTTTCCCTTGAGCAAGACTTGGCCAGATGTAGGGGCAAGTTGTCCGCTGATGAGGTGGTAAAGGGTAGTTTTGCCAGCACCATTAGGCCCGATAACAGCGGTAATAGTACCAGTTGAGAGCGTAAAGCTAACGCTATTGACAGCACGGATCCCGCTAAAGTCTTTAACTAGGTTGGTAACTTGTAGTATAGTTTCCGGTGCCATGGCGCTGATCTAATTTACCGTCACCCCTTAATTTTCAACAGCCTGTTCCACATTCCCGCTATTTTCTCAATATAAGCCATCAGACCGCCCCGAAAACCTAGAATTAGGGGAATCAATAACAAACCCAAGAAGAAATGCCACAAATCTAGTTGACGTGAGGCTAAACTAGCTGGAAACAGGGGCAAACTCCCTAACCATTGCCAAAAATAGCGCTGATTTGACTGAATAACCTGTTCCAATAACAGAAAGACAGTCGCACCCACAACAGGGCCCGAAAAACTACGAGCGCCACCTAAAATAGTCATTAACACTGGCATAGCACTAAATGTCCAATGAGCCATCTCAGGGTTGGCTACTCGTTGAAACGGTGCCCACAAGGCCCCTGCCAACCCAGCAAAACCTCCCGCAATAGTAAAAGCTATCCAGCGCAGGCGGCGAAGATCTACTCCAATAAATATTAAGCGTTCTGCATTTTCTCGACTAGCTTGCAGCAATTCCCCAAAAGGACTCAATGCGATCCGCCAGAGTAGATATGTAGCGACAATAAAGGCGATGGCGCAAAGATAGTAGTAATTAGTAAAACCCTGAATCTTTACAGACAAACCAGGGATGCCCAGCTCCTTCGCGATCGCCCCTGTAATCCCATCACTTCCTCCGGTTACCTCCCGCCATTGAAAGACAATAGTGTACACCATCATGCCAAAAGCCAGGGTGAGCATGGCAAAGTAAATTTCATCTAAGCCCACGCTGAAATAGCCCAGCACCGCCGCCACCACCAATGCCGCCATTACTCCAGCTCCAACCGCCAGAATAAAAGGGATGGAGATTTTGATTAAATAGGCACAAACATAAGCACCAGTAGCAAAATAGGCAGCATGACCAAAACTGAGCAAACCAGTATAGCCAAACAGCAGATTGAAGCTGAGGGCAAATAAGCCCATCAACAGAATCTCCGTCAGCAAGACTAGATAAAACGGCGATAGCATTAGGGGCAGCAACAACAGTATCACTAGACCTACTATCGGCACAATCCACTTCATGCCATTCCTCATAAAACCAATTAATTGACATCTCCCCCGCTTGGTAGAAACAACAGAGCGATCGCCATTAAAATAAACGGAAATGCTACCTGAGCGCGAGGAGCAATCAAAATCCCAAAGGAATTCAACTGCCCAATTATCAATGCTCCTACTAAAGAACCAGGTAAACTTCCCAATCCCCCAATTACTGCCACAATAAAACTCTCGATAATCACATTGTCTCCCATGGCCGGACTAATGGTGCGTAGGGGAGCCGCCAGCACTCCCGCCACCCCCGCTAACCAAGCCCCTAACATAAACACCATAGTAAATAGACGCGGTACATTAATACCCAACGCCCCAGCCACGATCCGATCTTGAGCCGCCGCCCGCATGAGCTTCCCCCAGCGAGTGCCCTTTAAAAACATCCACAGCCCCATTCCTACTAAGGGAGCTATTAAGATAATGAAAAGATTGTAAGCTGGATAGGTGTGACCTAATAACTGTACCGTTCCTCTCAATAGCTGGGGACTAGAAGTAGTCAACGGCGCACTCCCCCACAGCAGGCGCACCATGTCGTTAATCAGCAGCACAAAGGCAAAAGTCAGTAGCAATTGGAAACTGACATCCTGCCCGTAGATGCGACGCAAACAACAAATTTCTATTGCTCCACCGACAAGAGCAACGATTACGGGTGCTACCAGCAATGCGACCCAAAAATTTAGCTGTCCGGGTACTGCCAGCCAAAATGTGAGGTAAGCACCCAGCATATATAAACTGCCATGAGCAAAGTTGAGTACTCCCATGACACCAAAAATAAGAGTTAAACCAGCGGCAATTAAAAACAGCAACATGCCGTTAGCTAAGCCATTGAGAAAGAAGAGAACAAGGGTGGCAATTGGCATGAGTTCAAGCCATCTGACAACCGGTTAATGACGGCGATCTCGTCACCGACTCGCCCTTGACTACCTTAATCGGCTCCAATACTCGAAAATCGTAGTCATCACTAGCAACTGTTTTGCCCCAGGTGACATCGACGAGGGCTTGGTGATCTTGGGCTCGTAATGTCAATTTCCCCATCGGTGCAGAGTACTGACGCCCTTCTAATGCCTCAATTACAGCTTCAGTATCCGTCGTCCCCGCATCATTAGCAGCAGCAGCCAGTAAATGTAAGCCCACGTAAGCATTTTGGGTGTTGTAGCTCGGGTAGGTATTGTAACGCTGCCGATACTTCTGCACAAAGTTATGATTTACCTGTGTATCTGGTATTTGCCACCAGTAGCGCGTCCCCACCCATTGCCCTGTAGGCATCTGCTCTCCTAACGCCGTCAAAACTTCCATCGCTGCCCCCAATTCCAGATAAACTGGAAATTGAGCGAACAAGCCGAAGTCGTTTGCCTGGCGAATAAAATTAACCAGATCGTTACCCCAAAGACTGCACCAAATGGCATCAGGCCCAGAATTTTGTAGAGTAGTTATGAAACTATTGTAATCTTGGGCTCCTAGCTTGGGAAAAGCAGTTTTTTTGAGAAACTCAACTCCTTCTTTTCTTTCTTGCAGAGCTTTTTGGAAGAATTCCCAGCTCTGGCGACCAAAGGCATAATCGGGCCCTATGGTTGTCCATTTCTTATAAGCTTCTTTAGCCGCAATCTCAGCTCCTGCGGCGGAGTTTTGGGCACCATTTACACTGCAACGAAACACATATTTATTGCACAAATCCCCCGTTATTTTTGGACTTGCAGCATGAGTTACCATCAATACCCGTTCTAACTCAGGAATAGTAGGCACCAGCGCCTCTGCATTCCCAGAACTATCAATTCCCAACAAAAAATCTACCTTTTCTTGTAACACTAGCCGTCGCGCCGTCTGTACAGGTTCCCCTTCATCTTCAAAGATTACCTCAACAGGTCGTCCATTAATCCCGCCACCAGCGTTAATCTCTTCTTGAGCCAGATTAATGCCATCGCGAGCAAATTCACCGTAGGTAGCAAAGCCACCAGTTAAAAGATACATCGCCCCAACCCTTACTGGTTGGCTTTTGTCTGAATTGGTGAGATTACAAGCCGCGAGAGTGCCTACTGCTGCCCAACCTAGTTGCTTAAGGAAGGTGCGTCGGGAATAGTAGTAGTTAGACATCGCCTGCGATCGCCCTACTTATATCAATTTAACAAAAACAATTCAACCAATACAGTCAGAATCTGACAGGTAGTGAGTCAAACCCCTTAAACATCGGCACTCAGACGCTCATCTGGGTGCGCTGCTTCAACATCGTCACAGCGGGTTAAAAACCAGTAGCCGAGAGACTCCCAGTAGTGAACCGGGTTGAAATTCGAAATTAAGCTCTTGTAGGGTGGGCAAAATGGATTATAATTATAGCACAAAAAAGGGCTATCCACTTAAGCCGGGACAGTTTATATATGTTTTGATTTGCCACGACTCATAATGGACTACTATATTCCCCATTACCTATTTCCCCTTACCTATTCCCCATTACCTATTCTCTATTCCCTATTCCCTATTCCCTATTCCCCTGACTGCCTGACACATCTTGGTGAATGGCCTTCCATCAAGGGGTGCAGTGCAAGGAGCGAATACGGGTAAACCAGATTCGGTCATAGTAATGCTGTTCAGCCTTCTTGGAAGCGAAGCACGGCT
>JBFRWF010000255.1:0-14199 GCA_051439465.1 Xenococcaceae cyanobacterium
GTCTTGGTGAGTTTTAATTGGCTTACGACTCATTGGAAATATTTCTCTCCCTCTCTCCCCCTCTCCCACTCCCCCACTCTCCCACTCCTCACCATCCCTACCATTCGGCTTATCTTCGTGGCATTCGGTCATGGGTTAAGACTGCCCTCACCCAAGGTTGGGAGTTGTTTGAAACCCTAATTTTAAGTGGGAAACCCGACCCTGATCCGGCGCTGCCGTTCTGCGGAGCAGCGTCGAAGACTAGGCACTCGCTACGCGAGACCGCTTCTCGAAAACAGGATGAGCAGAAGAGGTATCGGCTGGAGTTCACGGTAAGGTCTTTTGACTATGCTTGTTGAGTTTTGTCAGTCAACCAGGTGCTGCTAGATTGCCGATCGCAGTTTTAGCAACGGGAAAAATGTTTAAGTCCCACTATGTATTTTTTGTTCATTGAGTCGGTCTGAGAGCATTTTGGGTCAAGGGCGATCGCTCTGTTTAGAATACCCATAGACCGACAACTCCTCAAAGCTAGATGGACAGACCACTAGTTGGATTTAGCTGCGATTGCCATTTCATGCAATGGCTGATTTGTCAAGTACAATTGATACAAAATAAGTGCGATTGCCCTGGTGTACTATCTCCCATATGAACTTCCCAATCTATTCGACCCGAGCGCGGGAGCTTGTTGCTGAAGACCTGCCAAAATCTCCTCCCAAATGCTCGCTTTTCGCCAACGATAAAACCACAGCATAAGGCTTTCAGTCCTTTTGTCAGTCAATCAGCTGCCATAGACTTACTTGAGTAGTTTTACTCAGTTTAGCAGTTTGCAGACACGCCCTAGGAATAGAAGTTGCAAGGAGGGATAAAGTAAAAAGTAAAGATGCCATTTCCAAAAATATCATTCCGAACTTTGCGTTACATCTTAGCCATCACTATAGCCGCTGGCTCGACAGGTATAGTCTTGAAAAACTACATGCAAGTTAAAAGCCATCGCGCCTTTGTTAATGCTCCTATTACCAAGATTAGTACATCGATTGGAGGACTCTTGGAATTAAAACAAAACCTGCGACCTGGCCTGCCCTTATCAGCTGAGACAGTGCTGGGGAGGATTAATAATCAGCGCTCTTCAAACAGCCTTCTTCTAGGGAACAAACGACAAGAGTTGCAATCTCAACTTAAAGTCAATCAGAAAGTATTAGAAAGCATCGAACAAAGTGTTATTAAGCGACAAAAACAAGTAGAACAATTTTCTGAAGAAAACCAGCTGGGAAATAATCTAGACATCAAAACCGCAAAAGAACGGGTTATAGAAGCACAACATCAATTAAAAGAAAATGAGTATGCAGCGCAAACAGCTAAAACTGATGCTGAACGCAGTTTATTCCTGTTCAAGGAAGGTGCACTCTCTAAATCAGCAGCAGAACGGGACATGTCAAGGTCAAAACAAGCAGAGGCTAATGTTGAGGCGGCTCGAGCGCGTTTAGCTCAAGCTGAAATACAACTTGAAACGGCACTCGCCGGATTGCCGATAGAGAGTTCCCAGACCTTGAGTGATTCAGAGATTCGTAAACGACTCCTTCTCACAGAAATTGAAGATTTGCAAAACCAAGCTGCAGTTATGCGAACACAAATCGGATCAGCTAAGGAAGAGCTAGCCTTTGTGACTCGTCAGCTAAAACAACACAATGCAGAAGAAATTAAAATGCCTTTTGATGGAGTTGTTTGGTCTGTTGATTCCAAAACAGGTGAATATTTAACCCCAGGAACCTCAATTGTCGAAGTACTAAATTGTAAAAACAGTTGGGTTGATGCTTTCTTCTCAGAAAAAGATATTCAAAACCTGGTGCCTGGTGCATCAGTTGAAGTCAAACTATTAGATTCCAATCGTCAACTGCTAGTAGAAGGAACCATCCAAGCTATTAGAGGAGGAGCCGGACAAGTGGTTACAAGTGGAGAAGATGTTGCAATTCCGCCACCAGGATTAGCACCCCGCCAAGTAGCTGTCCGCGTCGCCGTGAATTGGTCAGAACTCCCAAATCCTCAAAAACTTTGTTATGTCGGACGGAATATTGAGGTTAGTTTACCAAGAAAATTTGCTTTTGCTCATAATAAGTAAAGATGAAAATAGAAAATTTACTAGAAAATTTTGTATTATACTTAGCTTCATTTATCTTATTGATTGCTCTGTTTCAGGAAATTAACTGTACAGAAATCGCCATTATAGTAGTTAATGTTTGGCAGTGGTTTCAAGTGACTTTTTCCCCCATTTGGATCAGTTATTATTGGCAGTCCAGCCTTTTACCAGCAGCTTTCAGTATCTTATTAGCTCTTTTCTTCCAGTTTTTGTTACCTGGATTATCATCCCCCAGCTCTCATATTTGGCAACTGTCGCTCTTAGCAACATTTTCCCTATTTGCGGGTTTGCGCTACATGGGGTGGCGATTATTCGCCACCTTAAATTTAACCAATATCTTTACTGGTACTTTAACTCTAATCTTTTTTTCAGCAGAACTCGTTAACTTTACTAACGATGTTATCTTACTATTCCAATCTATATTCTGGCCATATGGATTCAGAAATCGTTCCGCACAAGCAGATAAACTTTCTGAAGCGATTGCTCAGGATATCTACCAGCCATGGGTGGATGTATTCGTTCCCACCTATAACGAATCAGTCGATATACTTCGACGTACCATTATTGGTTGTCAAGCAATGGATTATGAGAATAAGCGAGTCTATCTTCTCGATGACAACCGCAGACCTAAGATGGAAGAACTAGCAAAAGAGTTGGAATGTATCTACCGCAAGCGTCCAGATAATGAAGGGAAGAAAGCTGGCAATCTCAACTATACACTAGCAGATACTGAAGGGGAATTAATTGCAGTTTTTGACGCAGATTTTGTTCCCACTAAAAACTTTCTCAACCGTGTAGTGGTATTTTTCTACCAACAGCCTGGAATTGCTCTGGTTCAAACACCCAAACACTTTTACAATGAAGAAGCAATTAAATTCAACTTAGGCATTCCCCAATCTCTTACCTCGGAAGAGGATGTCTTCTATAAATACATTCTACCCAGTCGGGATGCTACAAATTCTATCATGTGCCACGGTACTTCCTATGTAGTGCGACGCGATGTTGTAAAGGAGATTGGCGGTTTTCCTACCGAAGCTGCTGTTGAAGATATATATTTATCAATTAAATTACAATCAGCAGGCTATAAATTAATCTATCTGAATGAAAACCTTTCAGCAGGTGCTGCACCAGAAAGTATTGATGCTTTCGTTGGACAGAGATTGCGTTGGGGCAAAGCCGTATTACAGGGACTCTTTTGTCCGACCATCAATCCTTTAACTTTGCCAAGGATGACTTTTATGCAGCGTCTACACAGTTTATCCTGTATCATATACTGGTTTTCCGCTGCTTCTCGGACAGTTTTCTTACTAATGCCCATCTTCTATATTTTAATCGGTTGGAGGGCTTTTAGAACTACTGTAGTCAGTATCCTAAGCTATTGGCTTCCCTACTACCTCTTTAGCGTTTTAACTACTGACTGTCTTAATGGCGGTACTCGCTCTAGATCTTGGTCAGAGGTATATCAGGCTTTAATTTGCTTTCCCCTAGCTTTGACTATTGTCCAAACGATTATTAAACCGTTTGGTAAAAGTTTTCATGTAACGCCTAAAGGCTTGTCTTTGACAGGTATCAAGGTGAATTGGCAAGTAGCTAATCCCCTAATCATAACAGCTATATTGTGCTTGATAGCAATCTTTATGGGACTAACAGTAACTGCTGTGGACACTTATACTCCAGGAGAATTATTCATTAACCTAACTTGGGCTGTGTATAATTTTTTCTTGTTGATTGTTAGTATCCAAGCCGCAATTGATATTCCTCAAGAGCGACAATATCTTCGATTTAGCCATTATCTGGACTGCGAGTTACGTCTCGGAGAAGAAGAGATTCCTAGTAAAACGATTAATCTCTCTGAAGGAGGTTCCCTGTTAGAGTTTCATCGGTCATTTCTTCCTGCCCTCGTTGATGAGGTAGGATCGTTGAGTATTCCAGAAATCGGCTTAGTAGAAGTTCCCGTGAGAGTGGTTAGACAGGAGCAGAAACAGGAAACTGTGGAGTTGAGTATAGAGTTTGCTCAACTCTCTGTGTCTCAACAAAGACAACTGATTGAATTTCTATTTTGTCGTCCCGGTCAATGGGAAACAGAAAGGGTTTCAGAAATGCGTTCTCTCTGGGCTTTTTTCCTTTCTATATTCCGTTTATATCCCTTAACTGAAACTCGGTAAAAATGAACAATCGAGAAAATATATGCACCATGTTGATAAAAAAAAGGTTTCAACTGTTTTTCTTCATTTTTCTAATAACTGTTGCTATAGCATGTTCAAATCCTTTGTATTCTGTCTTGTCCAAGACTAATTCTGCTTATGATTATCTTGCTAGATTGGCAGACGAGTCGCGGGGTAGTGTTGATATGGGTTTTTTAACGAGCTATGAAACGATAGATTCTACTACTGTTGACTCCGATACAGTACTGCGTAACGCCGGACTAATCTACGACAATTCCCTTGCAGCGATCGCTTTCATTGCCTCTGGTGATAAAATACGCGCTAAACAGATTGTTGATACCTTTATCTTTGCACAGAACCACGACCGTTTTTATCAAGATGGTCGGCTTAGAAATGGCTACCGAAGTGGGAAGATAAACTCTCGCCAGGAAAGCATCCCAATACCAGGATGGGTAGCTCCTGAAACCGGACAATGGGTAGAAGACGAGTTCATAGTAAGCACCCACACTGGCGACCTTGCTTGGGTGATGCTAGCTTTACTAGCATACTATGAAACCTATGGTGGGAAGCAGTATCTCGCGGCAGCTGAGAGGATAGGCATTTGGATAGAGGCTAACTGTAGAGACAATCAAGGTTCTGGTGGCTATACAGGTGGTTTGACTGGTTGGGAAAACAACTTAAGCCGATTAACTTATAAATCAGGAGAGCACAATCTGGATGTTTATGCTGCCTTTGAGCGACTATATTTAATTACAGGTAATCCAGTATGGCAAGAGCGAGCAAAGCACGCGAGGGAGTTTGTTCTAGCACTCTGGGATGAAGAAGAAAGTAAGTTCTGGATAGGCACTACCCCTGATAAGATTACAATTCTTCGGAATCCAGTTACCTTAGATAGTCAAACTCTGGCAGTTCTAGCGTTGAGGGATGGGGGAAAACCTTACTGGGGCTGTCTTAGATATGCCGAGGAATACCTGAGAGTAGGTAATGGCTTTGACTATAACCAAGACCGAGATGGGGTCTGGAATGAAGGAACAGCCCAGATGGCCGTAGCCTATCAAATTGCAGATGAGATAGATAAGGCTAATAACTTACTCGCGCAATTGAAATCTGTACAGGATTCTTCAGGTGGGATATATGCTGCTGCGCGAGATGGTCTTACAACAGGTTTAGGGCTACCTAATGGCGAACAACGGTACTATTTTCATAGATTATATGTAGGAGCCACTGCGTGGATGCTCTTTGCAGAGAAAGGGATTAATCCTTTCTGGTTGGGAAGTGATTCCTAAGTTCCCTGCTTCCTTCAAAAAGGGGGTAGTTAACCCGGATTTGGTATGAGTTTTGCTACTTCTCCAATGCTTTCGGCGCTTTTCCATAGGGGCGTTTTATATATCGTCCCAAAGGAGAACCGAGAACTTGCCCTTTATCGTAAATCAAGTTGCCACGCAAAAACGTACTCTTAACCCGCCCAGTCAACTCCACACCTTCAAACGGTGTATAGCCTTGCTGCGACTCCGATGATGCTGCGCGGACAACAAAGGTTTCATTGGGGTCTAAAAGTACCAAGTCAGCATCATAACCAACTGCAATGTCACCTTTTTCTAACAAACCAAAGCGCTGGGCTGGGTTCCAACACAATAACTCAGCCATCTGATTATAGGACATCCCGCGCTTGCTGCCTTCGCTAAACACGCCAGAGAGCAGATATTCCGTCCCGCCGAAGCCGGATTTTGCCAGCCAGATATTGTCCGGATCTTTGAGACTGGCTTTCTTTTCTGCTGAACAGCAGGCATGATCGCTGACGATCCAATCAACCTGGCGGTTTAGCACTGTCTGCCACAAGTATTCTACATCCTCGCGGGTACGGATGGGAGGGTTGACCTTTGCCCATTTGCCTGTTGGTGCATCCACATCCAGCAGCAGGTGTCCGACGGTCACTTCCCGTCGGAAATTAATATGGGGAAAGGCAGTCTGCATGATGAGGGCAGCTTCCACTGCTTTGCGGGAACTCAGGTGCAGCAGATTAATGTTCAAACAGTTGGTTTCGTGGGCGAGATAGGAAGCTATACAAATTGCCAGCCCCTCTGAATGAGGCGGACGGGCAGCACTGTAGGCTCTTAAACCAGTTAGGTTGCGATCGCGCTGCACAATTTTGGTGTAGGCACTCAGGATCTCGGCAACTTCGCAGTGCAGGCTGAGGCTAATGTACTCCCTTACTTCATGGTAGCGCTCCATCAACCGGGTCAGACCCCGCATAATGAATTCAAAATGGGCAAAGTCATACCGTTCCTCCTTATTAATCATCAGGAACAGATTTTGCTGATCGGAGAGACCATGCAAACCGTAACCGCCGTAAAACATAAAGATTTTAAACGATGAGATGCCATGCTCATCGAAGAGCCACTGCATTTCGTCGATGTGCTGGGAGGCGATCGGCGCTATATGATAGCCGTAATCGACGAAAAAATTGCCCTCTGACAGCGCCAGTACCTCTGGGAAAAAATCTTTATAAGGGCCGCCTTTATTCAGGTAATACTGACCTGTACGGATATAATTCAGGCTAGTGGTAACGCCACCCATCGCCGCTGCCTTGCTTTCGGTGATGGCATCTTGGTCAAGGGGTTGGTAGATGCCAATATGCATGTGCCCGTCAATAACCCCTGGAAATCCCAGCAGATTCTGGGCGTCAAACACATCTTTTGCCTGGTCAGGGCTGATTTCCGGCGCAATTCGGGCAAATTTGCCATCCTTAATTCCTAGGTCGAGTCGCTCAACGGATTGCTGGTTGGGACGAACCACGCGCACGTTTTTGATAATTTTGTCCATAACTGTAGTATGAATCCTCCCCACCTAAGCTTAGGCTGTAGGTGGGGTTTCCAATCTGCTATTGTGATCTTAACGATGAGATCCAACAGGGTTGCGACTGTTACCGGGATTCTCGGTGTGTCATGGGACTTTTTACCCATGCTCACCCCAGCAGCCTTCCAGCCATCGAGTTTATAAAACCAGTACTTAGCGCCGATCTCCGAATGTTACCCGATCTTTGCCGCTGAGTTTTGATATCTCTACCCAAATATTCTAACTCAGATAGACCCAAACAAATAAGGATGCTTCGTGTTATCATTGGCTTGAGCAACCCCACATAAATCGGCATGGTTCAAAACAGAGTAACATTAGAGACTCCGGAGACGGGGAGACTTCGGAGATGGGGAGACTCCGGACTCCGGGACAAGGTTCTAAAAGTTCCCCAGACTAGAGTCTGTCTGCAAACTCTGGGGAGGGCGTAGGCGAAGCCTTCTCGAAGAGTAGCATTTGGACATAAAAACCTGGGATTGAGGCATAATTTGTCCCCCAAATGCTTCGCCCCTACATAAGATTTTGGACTTTGCAGACACGTTAAAGATCAATAGTCTTACCTGAGAAAATATGGCAGCTCCACTGAGTCGGCTCTGGAAATTCATGAATACTCCCGTTGGCGAGATGTTTTCCGCCGAAACGGTCAAAGGTGGAGTTGACTCGGCAAAAGCCGTGTTTGCCTTAGCAAAAACTTTAGACTCCCAAAAGAAGGATAGTAAGGAGATTGCCTCATTAGTTGACAAAATTTCAACTTTATTGGATGCTCTTAATTCACCGCTTGGTCAAGTTGTTAGTTCTTCTTTACCTTTTGTTTCTATCGCTACAGGACTATTAAAGTTTTACTTAGATTTCACATCCGAAGAGCCAACAATAGCACATTGCGTAGCCATTGTCACCCAAGCGGCTTATCTAGAAAGTTTCAAGGCTACCTTAGCGACGGAGCGGGATTTATTAGAAGGAAATAGCAGTGCGGCTTCTGATGCTGTATGCAAGCAGATTACTAAGCTGGGAGACTTAGAGCTGGAAGACCAAGAAGCAAGAAAAGCCTTGGTTTATTTTCATGAATCTGAGTTGGCTAAAGCTTTTAATGAAGTATTGTTAGCACGATTACAAGAGGCAAATATCAGTGATGCTCAAACTTGGGTAGAAAGGGTGGCGCTGAATACCAATAAGTATATCTATCAAGCCTTGGCAGAAGCAGGCGATGGAGTCAAGCGATTAGTAGAATGGGAACGCCTTGGTGGAAGGAAAGTCTTTGAGAAATATCTAAGCATTAACACTTATCTAGAGGAGACAATTAAGTCTTTACCGAACGACCCAGTCTTCAAGGAAAAGTTTAGCTTCAAAGATATTTATGTGCCGCTTAAGGCGGTCCCTGTGGATGCCAACGGCAAGGAAGTCAAGGGAGAAAAACCGTTTATTTTAGAGGACTGGGCAAAGCAGATTTTGGCAGATTATGACAAGGGAAACCAAGTGCTCTTTATCCAAGCCGGACCCGGACGGGGGAAAAGCGTATTTTGTCGGATGTTTGCCGATTGGGTTAGACTGCATTTACATCCAAAATTGACGCCGATTTTAATTCGACTGAGAGATATTGAAACCTTTGAGCAGAGTTTTGAGGAAACTTTGCGGGATGCCCTTAGCAATGTCGATTTTGTTAGCACCGATTCAGGGTGGCTGACAGACCGTAATACCAAATATTTATTTCTGCTGGACGGTTTCGATGAACTGCGCATGGAGGGGAGATCTCGCGGTGGCATTGGGCGGTTTATTGAACAAGTAGGTAGATTTCAAGAGCGATCGCAATCTTCAGAAACAGGACATCGGGTGATTCTGACTGGTCGTACTTTGGCGTTACAAGGACTTAGTTATCCCCCACCCAACTTGGAAAGAGTAAAGCTGCTAGAAATGGATGATGAACTTCAGCAACAGTGGTTAGGCAAATGGCAGCAAGTCGTTGATTCAGATCCAATCCAAGCTGAAGCCAAAACTCAAGCTTTTAAAGAGTTTCTCCAAGCAGATAAATGTCCAGAGGAAGTGAAAAAGGAGTTGGCAAGAGAGCCTTTGCTGTTGTATTTGCTGGCAGCAATGCACCGCGATAAAAAAATCAAAGAGGATGATTTCCAGCAAGCCAGTGGTACTCAAGCCAAAATCCTGATTTATGAGAAGTCCTTAGAATGGGTATTAACAGAACAACGCCAGGAATGGTTGCAACACCAAATCATCGGATTGAACATCGACGCTCTGCGTCGCATTCTCACTGAAGCTGGATTATGTGTCGTGCAATCTGGCGGCGAGTATGCCAAGGTAAAGATGATTGAGTCACGGTTGAAGAAAGACGCTTCGAGTGCTGCACAAATTATTCCCAAGCTCAGAGAGGAACACAAGGAAAAGGGGCTAACTAATGCTCTCTGCACATTTTATCTCAGACCTGCAGCCGGAGAAAGGGGAGGTGGCGTTGAATTTTATCACAAAAGTTTTAGTGAGTTTTTATGTGCCAAGCGGTTGAAGAAAAGTTTAGAAAAATGGACGAAAACGGAAATCGAGTACGGAGAAGAATCTTTCTCGAAGGACGACGCTCAACTAGCTAAGGAAATTTACGATCTGCTAGGCTACGGACCCCTAACTCCAGAAATAGTGGAATATCTAATGGGATTACTACTAAAGAGCGATAAGTTTCGTCCAGTGAAACTGTTTGATCGTCTGGAAAGATTCTATAAGCTTTGGTGTAAGGGAAAATTTATTGATGCTGCGGGAACAACTTTACCCCAGGATAAGATGCGAGAGCTGAAAGAGCAACTGCCAGAACCCAAGGCGTACTTGGGACAGCGACAGGTAGATGTCTATACTGGACTAAATGTAATGATTCTCTTGTTAGAGTTGCATCGATATGGTCAATCCAGTGATGATTTAGAAGATGAAATCAAAAAACAATTAACTTTTTATCCCTGCGGTAAACCTAAGGCTGAAGGTGAACCTGAGGATGAAACGCTGTTATTGCGCCTGATTGGTTATAGTAGTTGTATTGGTGCTTCGGCCTTTCTTAATACAGTTGGACTTTTTCTCAGAGACGCTAACCTGTCCGGCGTTAACCTGTCCGGCACTGATCTCAGAGGCGCTGATCTCAGAGGCGCTGACCTCTCCGGCGTTAACCTCTACGGCGCTTACCTCAGATTCGCTGACCTCTCTCCTGACCTCTCCCGAACTAACCTCAGAAATGTTAACCTCAGAGGCGCTAACCTCTACGGCGCTAACCTCTCCGGCGCTCACCTCGACGATGCTAAACTCGAACGAGCTAACCTACCCGGCGCTGACCTCTCCGGCGCTAACCTCTCTGGCGCTCACCTCGACCGCGCTAACCTCTACGGTGCTGACCTCAACCGCGCTATTCTCGACGACGCTAAACTCGAACGAGCTAACCTATCCGGCGCTGACTTCTCCCGCGCTCACCTCAGAGGTGCTCACCTCAGAGGCGCTCACCTCTCCCGTGCTGACCTCGACCACGCTAACCTCTCCCGCGCTAACCTCTCCCGCGCATACCTCATAGGCGCTCACCTCTCCGGCGCTAACCTCTCCCGTGCTCACCTCATAGGCGCTAACCTCTCCCGTGCTCACCTCTCCCGCGCTAACCTCAGAGGCGCTAACCTCTCCCGCGCTAACCTCAGAGGCGCTAACCTCATAGGTGCTCACCTCGACGGCGCTATCCTTGACCGCGCTAACCTCAGAGGCGCTAACCTCTCCCGTGCTAACCTCTCCCGCGCTCACCTGATAGGTGCTCACCTCATAGGCGCTAAGCTCATAGGCGCTCACCTCATAGGCGCTAAGCTCTGGGGCGCTAACCTCGACGGCGCTGACCTCAGAAACATTTCTTGGAATGAGCAAACGAACTGGAACAATGTAGAGGGATGGGAGACAGCACGCAATATCCCAGAAGCCTTAAAACAACAGCTCGGTCTTTAGTTATTCTGATTTTTCGTCAAGTACAATCTTCGGCAGTGCGCTGTCTATTTGCCCTAGTGGTAATCGCAGCAGTTGAAGTAATACGCTTTAGCCAAAGCGTTAAACCTAGATTTTCTTGAGGAGCCTTTTACATCCTACTCACCTTCATCATCTTCACCGAACAACACAGCAATGCAGTATTGTAACTAAGCTTAGCTTAGTTTTTAGATTTCCCAATCAATTTGGTTGAGATAGAGCCTCGGTATCGCGTTCCCCGGCTCCGCCTGGGAACGAGTTCTGGAGACGGTTTCAAGACTTATGGGTAATGGATAGCTCGTTAAAGCGCGGCGATTCATCCCAAGTCTGAAGACACTGCGCTTTCTCGCCGCTTTCTGTAAAAATTAGTTATAATATTCTATCTAGAGTATCAATTTTTTGATTTCGATTTAGTCTAAGTTTTTTATTCAATCATCTTAAGGAGAAAAGACCATGGAAAGTTATAGTGAGTATCATATGGATCCAAAGCAATTTCCTTTTCTCAAAAGCTTCCAAGATAACTGGCAAGTGATTAGAGATGAGTTTACAGGCTTTATTAAACATTCATCTCATGAGGAGTTGAAATTAACTTATGATATTATGGGTCCTAAAAGTAAAACGATTAAAACTAAAAAAAATGCGAAATACAGTGCTTTTGGGATATTTTTTCAATGTATGTTTATTGAAGAATATATTCAAGTGCATCAAATACAGTATCCTCATTATGGGCCATATGATGCATCAGAAAAAGCACTTGCATTAAGAGAGAAATATTTCCCAAATTTGGCTAAAGTGATAGAAAAAGTGAACTTTATCAATGATGATATCATCAGAAATGTGTATTTTGGTACATTTCATCCAGGCTTGGATATCAAGCTGCATGTGAACTATAACCCTCATATGAATCGTGGCTATCTAGGATTGATCGTGCCAGAGGGGGATGTGGCCATGAAAATATGCCATGATAAGCTTTATTGGCATGAAGGCGAATTTATGATTTTAGATCACAGCTATCCACACTGTCCGCATAATTACACCAATTATGATAGAACCGTCTTGATTGTAGACTTTTTTAAAACTGATAAACCTAGAGAGGAAGTGATACAATTTGAAAAAGAGTTAGTCACACAACGCCTGCAAGATAATCCTTACAGCTTAGGTGTTTTTGGTCAAAGCGATAAAGCTAAAATAGAAGACTTTATCAAGTATGGTTTAGTTCATCAGTTAGAGTGGGATAAAGCCTTAGAAGCTTAATTATGCTCTCCATAATAAGTGTTGGAAGAGCCGTGAATTCTAATTCGATTTACCATCGCTGCCCAAATATTCCCGATAAGCACAAATTTTGTCTCCACGAACATCAAAGGAAACTGCTACTCTATTTTTGTAAGGTTCTCCCCACATAGGTCCCTCGTCCCGAAACTCGAAAACTACGGTCGTCTCATTGCTGGTGACGCGATCTAGCGTTACCGAAAGCCCTTCGCTGTAGGCTTCAGACACATACTGAAAAAATTCTTTTGCTTTTTCTTTCCCCAAATTCAAACCGTGGAATTTTCCTACTGGAAACCAGAACCAGAAATCATCGGTAAGCATATCCAAAAACGGTTGCCATTCCCCTGTGGCTAGACCATGAGTAAAGTGTCCAAATGCCCGCTGGGCAACTTCCATTGTGTTCTGATCCCTTTCTGCCATCATGATTACCTCCTCGGCACAGTATTTTATATGAACTGAACTATCTCATCCTGCTTAGACTAAAAAGAGCGATCGCTAAATCAAAGAACTCCATCAGACACGAAAATAGATGGAAATTGTAAGTTGACGAGAGAATGAGAGTTTGGGCCGATACTTTTGTCCAGTCTGAGAGCGATCATTCTATGAGTGCGATCGCTTCTCGATCGCAGCACGATTCCCACAAGGTAGATTCGACAGGGTCTTTCAGCGGTTCAGTCTCCCTGGCTCAAACAACCGACTGATGAGGCTTCTAGAAAACTTTTCCCTAAAGCTGAGATTAACCTTTGTTGGGGGAAGAGGGCGATCGCCTAGATCCCAAATGGGTTCTATAAACCACTCCAACAGCGTTATCAGCCATTTGAGTCAAGTTTTTTCTCTCACTTTCTCCTATTAATCCTCCTATAGCGCTACGCGCAAGGCAACAGGCAACAGGCAACAGGCAACAGTTTACTGCACATGGACTTCAGCCTTCAACAGTGTCCTAACCATAGCGCGTAGCGCTATAGTACAGGGCGGCGGAAGTTGGGCTACCATTAAGGGATAGCAATGGTCAAGGTCATTAGTACAGGATTTCATAAGTGAGTGGCTCATTGACTCCGGCGATCGCAGGCACTTGACCCTTGAGTCTGCTTCTGTGATGTGTAGTAATACATCACAAAGCGACAGATTTCTCAAAAACTCCAAAAGCTACTTCTAGATCTTCTGCTCCAGAAGCTCATCCATCGAATGAATCCAAGACCGAAATCGCCAAGGCTTTATCATCTGCTGCTTTTAACCAACGCCATACTGTTGCTGTGGTGATAGACACTACGATTCCCAGTGTGATTAACTGCTGGGCAATCTCGCTACAACTCGTGCCAAAGGGAGATTCATCTGGTTGGGTTGAGTGCAGGCGATCGCCGTTACTGATGCTCTTAATATAGTCAGGTATAGTTAGACATTCTAGAACTATTTGTGAAAAGTAACTACACATCACAAAGGAACTCAAGGGGAGAGTTCCTGCGATCGCCTTTGTAAATTCGCCACTCACTTATGAAATCCTGTAGTTAGTAACCGTTCAGGAGAGCGATCAGGCGATCGGGAACAGGCTATCGAGCAAGGTAAGTACTGCCATCGGGAACAGGCTATCGAGCAGGGTAAGTACTGCGATTGCAGCTAGCGAAGGTGCTATGCTTTCGGCTACCAACTTAAGGCGGGACACTATGGAGTAGGGAACTTCGGATCAGGGAACTTCGGATCAGGGAATAGGGAATAGGGAATAGGGAATAGGGAATAGGGAATAGGGAATAGGTAATGGGGAATAGGGAATGGAGAATAGGTAATGGGGAATAGGTAATGGGGAATAGGTAATGGGGAATGAGGAAT
>JBFRWF010000256.1:0-32030 GCA_051439465.1 Xenococcaceae cyanobacterium
CGTTAGCGAAGCGGACGCAGCGAAGCGAGTATCGCTACCTCAAGATTAGACAAAATTTTGACTTAATTTACGGGAGTCTCAGCTAATTTTTCAGTGCTGAGGCGTTTTGTCATAGTCTAAACTCCAGAAGTTATCAAAAAAGGGTCAAAAAGGGATCGCAAGCCAGCGATCGCTGCCTGAAAAACTCTCTGCTTCCCATCTGGGGGGCGATTTTCCCAGTCCTCTACAGCACTGGGCTAGATTAATATTGTTAAATTTGAGAGGGGATTCGCGTGTTACGTTCGCGAACAATTTTTCATTTGCTTACAATAAACACAGTCTTTAAACATTGCCTCGATTCCACTGCGGCTCGCATAAACTTTCAAGACTTCTTCTAGACTATCTAGATTAGTTATAATAAACCATGGCTCTTTTTCTTGTTTTCCTTTATGCTTCTGCTTCCAGTAGGCAGCCAAATTAAATTTGCTAAAACCCTTTATTTTAGTAATATTTATTTCCGACAAGAACAACTTTACTCCGAGAGAATCGGCTAAAGTTCTAAGTTGTAGGTAATCGCTGCTTCTTTTTTTGAAGTGAGTACCTTGTTTTTGTCTAAAAGCGAAATAGACTTTTTTCTGGCAAGTCTGGTTTTCAGCCAGTAGGCAAGTTCTACACCATGAAATTCCCGATCCCCTATAATGACAACTTCGTAGTTTTTTAGTAACTTTAAAACAGGTCTAATGACTGCTTGTAAGCGTGCGCTCCCGCAGCGAAGCGAGTATCGCCACCCCAAAACTGCGGGCTCGCGGAGCGAGTGCGGGAGGCAGCATTTCCTGTTCCCTGTTTCCTCTCTCAACCATTTTCTAATTAATTTGACCGACTACTTATTGAGTTTTGGCGATAAAGAGTAAAAGTATGAAGAGGGGTTCGTCTGCAATAACTTCCCGATTCAGAACCACCACATCTGGTTGGTATTCCAATCCGGGTGCGCGGGGTTTCAGAATAAAGGCTACTGTGTAAAGAATTGTAAATTAGCTGTAAATCCCTTCTCAGCCTCCTGCCTTCTGCCTCCTGCCTTTCTCAACCAGCAATTTTTATTTTTGTCCGGGTACTTAGAGGGAATGTTTAAATATTGTTTGATCCCCCCCAGCCCCCCTTGAAAAAGGGGGGAGTTAGCTCAAAGTCCCCCTTTTGAAGGGGGATTTAGGGGGATCTTCCCAGAATTTTGTATCTTACTTTAGACTTTTCAAACATGCTCTCTTAGAGAAGCAAGATCCGCAGGTACTGTCACCTGATTTTAGGGGTTAACTCCATATATCAGAAAAGTTACTTTTTTTTTCAAAAAGAATACATTTTTTTATTAATTCGTTCAAAATAGAAGTGTGAGGTCTTGGTTAGAAGCCCCCCACGTAGCTTACTTCTCCGAAAGAGTAGGCGATGTCCTCGTTATGGGGAATAACTACCGGGGGGCCTATAGGGGTGAAACATTTGGGGAACTCACGTCAGCCGCTAGTCTAGACTAGGCTTCGCCCCTGCTGTCGCAGCGCATCCCTGCTGACGCAGCGCGACGCTGCTACGCAGTACGCGGATCAAAATACCGAGATTTTTCTATACAAATGCTTCGCTAATTTTTCTTTAATACTTTCAGACTAGACTAGACTTCGTCCCTGCTGACGCAGCACGCCCCTGCTGTCGCAGCGCGACGCCCTTCGGGTAAGCAGTTCAGACTTCAGCGCACTCTGCTGCGCTCCGTTGGCGGTTCAAAATTCCCTGGTCACCCTCTTAAATCGAGTTCGTTGCCTTTGAGCAAGTAAACCTGCGACTCAGTCGCACCAGAGCATTCGGGGAGGTGAGTGAAATGCCGCAACTAGCACCACATATCTTTGAACTATTGCATGAACAAGGTGTGCAACATTCGTTTGGCATCCCTGGTGACTTTGCCTTAACCCTATACGACGCCCTGGCCCAGAGCAAGATTGAACCGATTGTAATGACCCACGAACCCTGCGTTGGCTTTGCTGCTGATGCCTACTCCCGCATCCGAGGCTTGGGTTTAGCCGTCGTCACCTACAGCGTCGGTGGGTTGAACATGGTGAACGCCGTGGCAGGTGCCTATGCCGAGAAATCGCCACTAGTTATCTTGAGCGGCGGACCGGGCGTGCGGGAACGCCAGGAGCGGAAACTACTGCACCATAAGGTGAAAACTTTCGATACGCAGCGACGAGTTTACGAAGAAGTCACCATCTACGCTGCGACGCTCAACAATCCAATAACTGCCGATGACCAAATCCATCGTGCCCTCGACTACGCGATGACATTCAAGCGTCCCGTCTACCTAGAAATCCCTCGCGACATGGTTTATGCGGACATCGAGGAGGCCGAGCATCGTCCGCCGCCTGTGAAGCGCACGGATCGAGACACATTAGTGGAAGCCGTCGCTGAAACCCTGGAAATGCTGAACCGGGCCGCATCGCCAGTGATTCTCGCCTGCGTTGAGGTTCACCGCTTTGGATTGCAGGAGAAAATCGTGGCCCTTGCTGAGAAATTAGGCGTGCCTGTCTGCTCCACGATGTTAGGGAAGTCTGTTTTCCCCGAAGGACATCCGCAATATATCGGCATCTACAACGGCGAAGCGGGGGACCCCTACGTGCGCAATGTCGTTGAAGAATCAGACTGTCTGCTGATGCTGGGCGCGTTTATGACGGACATTAATCTGGGTATGTTCACCGCCCACCTAGATCCTGCCCGCACGGTCTACGCGACCTCTGAACGCATTGCCATCAAGCATCACGAATACCCCAATGTGCTGTTTGAGGATTTCATTACGGCGTTGTGTACCAGCAGGAACCTGCCCCATCACGACCCGTCCGGCATTACGCCAATGAGATCCCGCGTTGCACCATCCAATGGCAAGCTTTCCATGGGCGGACTGCTTTACGAACTGAATCAGTTCATTGACAGCAACACGCTGCTGGTGACTGATGTCGGGGATGTACTGTTCGCCGCTGATGACATTCAAATGAAGGAAGGCACGTCATTTTTGTGCCCGGCGTTCTACGCCAGCATGGGGTTCGGCGTACCCGGTGCCATTGGCGCGCAGTTGGCTGATCCATTCCGAAGGGCGATCGCGTTAGTTGGTGACGGAGCGTTCCAGATGACCGGCATGGAGTTGCTTACGGCCAAGGGATTGGATCTGAACCCGATCGTGATTGTCGTCAACAACGGCGCATTTACCTCTCTGCGGGCTATGGGTCATCAGGAAGCTGACTTTGTCAATATCTCCAGCATCGACTACGGACAGCTTGCCGCCGTGCTGGGGGGGCGTGGCTTTGTGGTTGAAACGAGCGAAGAACTTCGGCAGGCGTTGCGCCTGGCACAGGAGAGTGACACCTTCAGCGTCCTCGACGTTCACATCTCACCAGACGATGTGTCCCCCGCCTTGCAACGGTTGAGTGATTTGTTCGCGAAGATGCTCAAGGGATAAGGTTGCTGCCCTGTGATACCAAATCCGGGTTAACTACCCCCTTTTTTCTGGAAGCAGGGAACTTCGGATCAGGGAACTTTGGATCAGGGAACGGGGAAAGGGGAACAGGGAGCAGGGGAAGAAAAATATAGAAAATTGATCAAGGGGGTTTTAGACCCGGATTCAGTATGATATCAAGTCCGGTAGCATCATGATTGTAAGTAGTCGGACAAAAATAAACATCTCTGTGTTAAGAAAAATTAAGACAAAGATGGCTCCGCTCTTTTGCCCAACCGACAAGCTCTCCTCACCTAATCATTACCCATAAGTTCTAAAACTCTTGTGGAGACGGGGAGAGGGGGAGACGGGGAGATGGGGAGAAAGAGTGATGTGGAGTAAATTTACCCAAAGATAGAGGTTCGGTCGAACCAATTCGAGGCGATCACTAAAAAGAGAGGGCGATCGCCGAAAATAGACCTGAATTTCGGAGGCTAAAAGCCTCTCTAGAAACCAGTTTCAGAAGTTGTGGATAAAGGATAGCCCTCCTCACAAGGGTAGGTTTTTAACAAAAGGGTGAGTCAGGATGATCGCAGAAACGAAAAAATAAGCTTTTTCTCCCCCTGCTCCCCCTGCTTCCCCTGCTCCCCCTGCTCCCCCTGCTCCCCCTGCTTCCCCTGCTCCCCCTGCTCCCCCTCTCCCCCTCTCCCCCTCTCCCCTGATGTCTCAACCGAAAATATTTATGTCCTACTACTTATAGTGTCCTAGTGCCATGGCCTTAAAAAACTTCTGGTATGTCTCTGAGCACAGCTCAGCCATCACAAACAAGCCCAAGCGCATCACTATGCTGGGCCAGGAATTTGTCCTCTACCGCGACACCAAAGGCCAGGTTGCAGCTCTCAGTAACCTGTGCCCCCATCGTGGCGGTGCGCTGTCCGACGGGTGGGTAGAGGACGACTGTATTTGCTGTCCCTACCATGGTTGGAAATATCAGTCTGACGGTGCTTGTATCGAAATTCCTAGCAACCAACCTGGTGCAACCATCCCCAAGCAAGCCCGCGTCGATGCTTACCCAGTCCAGGAAAAATATGGTTGGATCTGGCTATTCCTAGGCGACCTCCCCTCTTCAGAGCGCCCGCCATTCCCTCCACTGCTTGAGTTTGGCGATTCTGCCTGGAGGGCTATTTATGGCGAGTTCAAGTGGAACGCCCCCTACACCCGTGTGGTTGAAAACAGTATCGACATCTCCCATCCCCCTTTTGTCCATGGGAATTCTTTCGGAAGCCGATTCGACCCCCGCAATGAGATTTATGACCTTCATTTAGAAGACTGGAGCGGAAGTGCCTCTCTTAAGATCAAGCCGCCCTCCCAAAGAGGCATTTGGAAATACATCCTCCGTCACAAAGACCGCCCGGATATACAGACAAAGGTCACCTTTTACATGCCTAACGTGACTCGGCTGGATGTTGATTTCGGTACCTTTAAGTTCATCATCTTTAGTGCCCACCTTCCCATTGACGGCAACACCACCGTTACCAAATGGATTCAGCTGCGCAACTTCTTAACCCATCCCTGGTTTGATGGTGATGCGCGCAGACGAAATTTGAAGACATTTTTGCAAGATCAGCGAATAGTTGAAGCCCTACGCCCGGAGTTGCTGCCCTCCGAGTTGCCTGTCTGCTCTGATGCTCTGCAAATTGCCTATCGCAAGCTGCATCAGAAATGCCTGGACATGGGCTGGGGGATTGATAGCCACCGCATTCAATCAGACAGCTCTGGTGTCCAAGGGGTTATTATTCCATCCCCTGTCCGTCGTCAGGTACCGGAACTGACTAAAGCCTGGGAGAGGAAGGAAGTTCTAATGCACAAAGGAGTCTATAACTGATGTCTGCCGCAAAAACATTGTCCCAAAATACGCTGGAGAAAATTCAGCAGCGCTTTGCCCTGCAGGAGATTCAGAATGCGGATGGCAAATCTTATATGACCTTGACTAGTCTAAAGAATTCAACCCCTGTGGGCATGGTGCGCCTGTTCGCGGACAACCCCATCCAAAAGTTGGTCTATGTTGGGCTGACCTTGTCGTCCATCGGGCTAGACTCGCACATGCTGTTTGCTTTCACTCAAGCCGATAGCCCCGTGCCGCACTTCACCCTCGATTCAATACAGACTGGGTCGCACTTCGCGTTTCATCTGGACTTAATCCCCCGCGTGGATCTGGGTGCTAACTTGCAGTACATCAATGCAACTCTGCAATCACTGACTGCTGAATTTGAAGCGGCCAAAACTATTGAAGGTCTGACACCAGCCCATCTGTCACCTCGACAGTATGCGCTGATGTCGCCGTGGATGTTAGCTTATCGGGCCAGTGAAGTAGCCTTTATGCAGATTAACAAGCCAGTGAATGTTTATCTGGAACACTGGTTTGAACTTGTGGAAAGGAGGATATCGGCTGAGGCTACATCCGGAATTGACCCAGCCAGCTTGGCTCAGCGAGACCAGCTAAATCGGCAGGCACTTTTCAACCCAGAGGTCGATCCGGTTTGGGGGAAGGTGGACTCCCTGATCGGACCAGAAGCAAGCGCCCGCATCCGTGAGATTCTGAAAAACCAGGTGGTGGAGGGTTTATAACAATGATTGCTCCGCAACCAGGCATTGACAACACAAGTATATTTACGCGGCTATGGGATATTTTAGGCGAACTCCGCCAGAAGCTGGATGCTCGTTTCGAGCTGCATCCAAATCCCTCTACAGAGAAGTTAAAGACCTACTCTGCACCCGATGGTGAGACCAAAGGATCTCTCAACACTTTTTCTGGATCAGAGGTTGACTGGCTGGTGCATTCTTGGATTCGCAACCCTAAGTCTAGCTTTAGCAATATGCATCTGACCATCTGGCTGGAGCCGCATATCCAAGTTCCCCATCTAGCATTTGCGTTGGGTACGATTCCGGAAACTTTCTTCTATATGGATTACATCCCCCGGACTGATCTTTCGACTGACCTGGAGTACCTGGACCGCTATTACGAGCCGATCAACGCAACATACCTGGCGTTGCAGGCCGATCCGCATCTGTCGTCATTTATCAGCAAGAACTTGTATATACGACAGGTTCAATCGGCGACCAGCCTGTGCTACACCTGCACCACTACAGAAGACTCCCTCAACCTGATTCGCACCGTTGCCCACGAGATGCTGGATCGCTGGTTGATCTGGGTAAACGAGGCTAAGCCTGTGCCCGTTTTGGAGCGTGCTGCTCTGGCAGAGCGCGACTTGTTGGTGCGCCGTACCGTTGCTGAACGCGATCCAGCCAACAAGTTAGTGGTGCAGATTTTTGGTTCAGAATTGACTAACACCCTGGTTCGGGCGCTGTGGGGTGGCGATCGCGTCAACACCTAATGAAAAGCTCCCGCGATCGCATCTGGCAGATTTCAAACAACCATCATGCACTAGTTGGAATTGACTGAAAATCTGTTGACTTTCTCGATACCACATTGCTGTTTTTCCGTCAAGGGCAAATTCGGATTTTTGTGATAAAATATTAATAATTGAACATAAAAGTATAACTTGATGTCAACAAACCCGCCCACAAGGCGACGGGATTTCCGCCGCGCAAGACTCTTATGAGGAAATTACAAGAACTATCGAAAACTCAAGCATATGTGCCGAATGTGGATTCAGTATTTCTCCTCCTGACCAAAGTTGAAGGATATCAGTTGCTGGTAGAGTGGAACGACAGCCAGGCAGAGTATCCCTAAGATAAGTGTATCCATCAACTGTTTGAGGCTCAGGCGGAACGAACCCCAGAGGTGATCGCCGTAGTTTTTGTAGATGTGCTCTGCGCAGCTTCTCGTAGAGTAGACAAACAAATAACCTACCAGGAGTTGAATGTCCGCACCCATCAACTCAGTTAGCATACTACCTGCAAGCTCTGGGGGTTGAACTACCTCAAAGAATGTTTGGAAAGGGTGAACCCCTTGCCGCCTGAGAGTGAGATAACGCAAGTTCGCGGCATTGTGCAAGTAATCAAGACTAGTGCTCTAGTCCATGCTGAATTATCTGCCACGGGGGGGCTATTCACGTCGAATGACCTTCTTCCGGACAAGCGAAGCTGATCGCGATGAGTTTGGAGTTCCAGTGGCGGTTTCCAAGAATCTAGCTTGGGGCTGGGGTCGGTTTTCCAAGGAACCTGTGGATGTCCATTTTCTTTCGGGTAACCATTTCACGATGATGACTGAACCCAACATCCAAGTCCTCGCAGAACAACTGAAAGCCTGCATCGAGCAGGCACAAAAAGTTCAAAACCTGTCTCTAATAGAAACTTGTTAGTTAAGACAGTCAGAGAAAACTACAACAGGAGATATCTGCAAATGGAAAGTATTTTTCAGTTTAGTGACCACCTGGGACCAGCCAAAATCGTCCATATATACAACCTCTCGAATAGTTTAAAAGCAATTCTCGTCGTTGACAATGTTGCCTGTGGACCAGCAATTGGTGGAGTCCGGATGGCACCTAATGTCAGTACGGAAGAAGTCTTCCGGCTGGCGCGAGCCATGACCCTGAAAAATGCTGCTGCCGAGCTGCCCCACGGCGGTGGAAAATCAGCAATCTTAGCCGATCCGAAAATACCCCTGACAGATAAGGAACAGTTGATCCGTGCCTTTGCCTTCGCGATCAAAGACATCACCGAGTACATCCCTGGTCCTGATATGGGTACCGACGAAGAGTGTATGGCCTGGGTCAAGGATGAGATTGGCCGTGCCATTGGATTGCCGTCTGAGATTGGGGGTATCCCCCTGGATGAAATTGGTGCCACTGGCTTTGGCCTCAGCATTGCTGTGCAGGTCGCCAGTGAGTTTTGCGACCTCGATCTAGAAGGTGCTCGATTCGTCATTCAGGGTTTTGGCTCAGTCGGCAAACATGCTGCTCGCTTTCTAGCGGCTAAGGGAGCCATACTCATTGGAGCAACAGATTCCCAGGGAACCCTGTTTAATCCTAGGGGCATTGATGTTTACCAGTTGATTGAGCTCAAAAGCGCACTCAAGAGCGTCATTGATTATTCCGAGGGGGAAAAACTAGACCGCGACGCTGCGATCGACATCGAATGTGATATCTGGATCCCTGCAGCAAGACCCGACGTGGTTCGCGCCGACAATGCCGCTCGTTTGCAAGCCAAGCTTGTTGTCCAGGGTGCTAACATTCCCTTCACGGCAGAGGCAGAACAGATCTGTCATGACCGAAATATTCTTGTGGTGCCCGATTTCATCGCCAATGCAGGTGGTGTCATCTGCGGTGCGATTGAATATAGCGGTGGCACTCAGGCGATCGCCTTCCAAACAATCGAGGAAAAGCTCCGCCACAATACTGCCCTAGTTTTGGAGAAAGCAGTGCATACGGGAATGCTACCACGGCAGGTTGCGATTGAACTGGCTGAACAACGGATACGAAAGACTATGGCATACCGGAACAGGCTACATGTATCCAGCTTGCAACTGACTGCCTGAATGTCAAAGCTCTGCTTTCATACCACAAGTCGTAGATATTGAATGTATATGAGGGTTAAATCTATGAATTACACAGTTAAAGTTTGGGAACCCTTTGAAAACCCCATCGGTATTGATGGATTTAGCTTTCTTGAGTTCGCAACCCCTAGCCCTAGGGAACTGACCACTGTCTTCAAGCGTTTCGGTTTCTATCGCAAGGGATATAACGACAGCCACACCATATCTTGGTATGCGCAGGGTGGTATTAACCTGATTATTAACAACAAGCCAGAAGGCTATGCTACAGGATTTGACAAAAAACACGGTCCTGCTTTGTCTGCCATAGGATGGCGTGTTAAAGACGCCGAATTTGCTTTTCGGGAAACTGTTCGCCGTGGTGCGAAACCCTTCGAAGGTCAAAACGCTGGGCTTGGTCTTCCAGCAATCTATGGTGTTGGGGATAGTCTGATCTATTTTGTTGACAAACAAGGGAGCAAGCAGCTTTACAATCAGCTATTTGTTACTGACCCGGATTATGTCGATAGTAACCCAGCCAGCCGACAATTTATCGATCACCTTGACCATATGGTTTATCCAGGTCGAACGCAATACTGGGCTGAATTTTACGAAACAGTCTTCAACTTCAGGGAGGTAGAGTACTACGATATCAAAGTTAATGTCACTGGAAGTGTTTTCAAAGTTATGGCTTCCCCATGTGGCAGTATGGCTATTCCCATTGGCGAGTCATCTAAGGGAAGATCCTGGGTTACAGAGTATCTAGAAAAAGTTCAGAATGAGGGTGTGAATCATATAGCCTTCAATTCGGCAAACCTCTGCGATGCCGTGAAATATATGCGTGCTCAAGGTCAAGAATTTCTCCCTATTCCTGATAAGTACTATAACTCAGCAGAGAAGCAGATCCTGAAATATGGAGAAGATCTTGAAAGCCTTCGGGAAAACAGAATCCTCATCGACGGTGATGATGAAGGATATCTTCTGCAGATCTTTACGACTAGAGAACCTGAACTTGATCCATTGTTTTTTGAGTTTATTGACCGAAGAAACTTTCAAGGGTTTGGAGAAGGAAACGTCAAGACTCTATTCGAAGCCTTAGAAGTAGATCAGTTCAGGCGTGGCTACCTGAAAGAAACGGAGGTTTATGCTAGTGTTTAGGCTCGTTCATAGTTTTCTATAGCAATCCATAATCTTTCCGAAAACTTCACTAGGGTAGCGGTAAGCCCAGTACCTAGGGATTGTCAAGGAGGAAACCTGCAGTGACTGGACCATCCGAGAAAGAATGAGGATACTGCCCGAGAGGTTGGACGCCATAAACGCCGTTCTGACAGATCCAGAAATGTGTGTGGTCAATGATTTCCTCAATGTCGTTTTCAAGTAGGGCTTGCTGAAAAAGTCTGGAACTACTGTTAAGTCTAGATTTCAGAGGTATCGAAGGCTGGTTAAGTGCAAGGAAAATCGCAGAAAACGCCAAAAAAACTTGCACTTAACCAGTGCTCAACAAGCCTGAAATCACCGTATAACAAGGATTTCGATTTTTTCAGTAGCCTCTAAATAATCATAAAATTCTAATTTGATGTGAATAAATTTCAAGAATTATCGAAAACTCAGCCAGAGTATCCCTAAGACAAGCGGAACCACCAACCGTTTAGGGCTCAGGCGGAACGGAGTTCAGATGCGATCGCCGCAGCTTCTCTCAGCTCGTTGCATCATTGGCTCAGAACAGCTGAGGTCAGTCAAAGTTAGGGAGGTAAGGATAATGCTGCAATCATTAACAACACAAGAGTTCAATTGTATTACCGACTATGCCTTGGAAACGCTCAATTCTGTAAATCTAGATAAAATTGAGTATTTCTTTAGCGATCTACCTGCCGATCCCTATCTAGAGGGAAACTATCGCTTCAGAGGGTTATCTCGCTTCAAATTATCTGATCATCGCTTAGTCAAGTTCCCACACAGCCTCTTCTTTCAAAGTAAAGAATATAATCCATTGCTGGGTGACGTTGTCAGAGAGTATTCAGAACTGGATGATGCCCTGATCGAACTCGAAGACTTTCAAAAAATCGTCTTGGAATTTTTCGAGTTCTGTAAGCTGTGCTCAGCCTCTCAGGAGGTTGGCGTTCACCAGATTAGAATTGTCGCTTCTCCTCAGGAAGTTGGTCAGCCAGCACCTGAAGGCATCCACAGAGATGGTGTAGATCTGGTTGGAATATTCTGCGTGAACCGAGAAAGGATTGAAGGTGGAGAAACCTACCTGTACAAATCTAAGGACGGCAACCCGATTTTCACCAAAATTCTCAATCCCGGTGAGCTGTTAGTCTTTAATGACCATCAGTTCTTTCACTTTACTTCTGTCATCAAAGCCATATCTTCTCAGGAGAAGGGAATCAGAGACGTTTTTGTTTTGACTTGTCCGGGATTACTACCCCCAGATCCGCGATGAAACGCCAAATTTAACATCGGCACGCAGCTTATGGAATTCCTGTCTTGTCAGCGTGACTCTTTGGCATCAGTCGCAATTTGTTTCTTTTATCAGATTATGACATTTTTGTCAATAGCAGGATCTGCTTATGAGATAAAATATTAAGTAGTGTCAATCGTTCTTTAATTCCATCCAACAAACAGACAAGGGAAATTGTCCTATCAATTAGTGGGACTCAAGAATAGTACCTACCATTTGGGAGGGAAAAAAATGGCTATTCATCCGCCAGAACCCTTTCGGATCAAGATGGTTGAACCTATCAAACTTCTCGATCGCCGTGCCCGTGAGGCAGCGATCCGCCGCGCGGGTTACAACTTGTTCGGTTTGCGTTCAGAGGAAATCTTCATCGACTTGCTAACTGACTCTGGGACTAACGCCATGAGCCAAACCCAATGGTCAGCTCTGCTCCAAGGTGATGAATCCTATGCGGGGGCCCGCTCGTATTTTCGGCTAGCAGAAGTGATACAGGAAATTTTCGGCTTTTCCTATTTTTTGCCCTGTCACCAAGGACGAGCAGCCGAGCATATCTTAAGTACCTGTTTGGTTAAACCTGGTCAGTACATTCCCTCGAATACACACTTCGATACCACCGATGCCAATATCCGTGCCCGAGGAGGACATCCCATCAACTTAGTTATAGACGAGGCTTATGCTCCGAAGTCACGCCATCCTTTCAAAGGAAACATGGACATTCACAAGCTGCGAAAGTTCATCGAAAAGGTCGGAGTAGAGCAGATTCCCTTGGGCATGATTACAGTGACAAACAATGCTGGAGGTGGTCAACCTGTTTCCCTGGAAAACCTACGAGCCGTTTCTGAAACTTACAGGGAATTCGGAATTCCATTTTTCATTGATGCTTGTCGCTTTGCTGAAAATGCCTACTTCATCAAGTTACGGGAGCCAGGTTATGTCGATAAAAGTCCACTGGAAATTAGTCGCGCAATGTTTGCCTTAGCTGACGGCGTGACTGTGAGTGCCAAAAAGGATGGCTTGGTGAATATTGGTGGCTTTATTGCCATGAATGATAAAGCCCTGTTTGAGCAGGCACGCAATGAGTTAATCTTGCGGGAGGGATTTCCCACCTACGGCGGATTGGCGGGTCGAGACTTAGAGGCGATCGCTATTGGCTTGCGGGAAGTCCTTCAGGAAGACTATCTGCGCTATCGCTTGGGACAAACTACTTATCTGGCTGAGCGCCTGCTGGAATTAAAGATTCCCATCGTTGAGCCACCAGGAGCCCATGCGGTGTATATCGATGCTGGGTCCCTATTACCCCACATCCGGAGAGACCAATTTCCTGGTCAAGCCTTAGCAGTGCAACTTTATCTGGAAGGTGGAATCCGCACAGTAGAACTCGGCTCACTGGCATTTGCTTATCCTGACCCAGAAACGGGTCAGATGGTCTATCCCCAATTAGAATTGGTTCGTCTGGCATTGCCTCGGCGAGTTTACACCCAGAGCCACTTAGACTACGTGGCTGAGATAATCGAAGAAACTGCTGCACGACGCGAACAAATTCCTGGCTATCGGCTAACCTATGCTCCCAAACTATTGCGTCATTTCACCGCCCAGCTTAAACCGCTCAAACAAGCCAGACCCTTCTCAGAAACGGCAAAACTCACAGTAGGCAAATCCATCAATAGACCATAATTCTCTCAATCATTTCCCCCCACGCATCAATTCATCATTGGATCAAGGGCAAGGACATCCTCTGCAAATTATGATCGCCCTCAAACTTAAAGATTACGACATGAGCCCGGAATGCGGCTTTTTACCGACGAGTTCTCCTAGCGAGGCTCAATTGCCGGAGGTTTTCCGGCAACTGCAGGAGACTGCTGTCCTGCTGCCCAAGTGGCTAACCACCGACAAGATTCGCCAGGTGAGCAAGAACCTGCCCGAAGTGGATGTGGCTCAAGAAACATTGGACGAGATGCAGTTTTGCCGGCTCATGCTGCTGTATTCTTTCCTGACCCATGCCTATGTCTGGGAGGAACCAACGCCTTGCCAAAATACTACCGCGCAACCTTGCAATTACACGTCAAAAATACAAAAAAGATTTGAGGTCAATCAAAGCGAGGGAAATAAGGATAATGTTGCAATCACTAAAAACACAAGACTTTAATTGTATTACCGACTATGCCTTGGAAAGACTTAATTCTGTAAATCTAGATAAAATTGAGTATTTCTTTGGCGATCTACCTGCCGATTCCTATATAGAGGGAAACTATCGCTTCAGAGGGTTATCTCGCTTCAAATTATCTGATCGATCGTCGCTTAGTCAAGTTCCCACACAGCAATGACCACCAGTTCTTTCACTTTACTTCGACCGTCAGAGCCATATCTTCTGAGGAGAAGGGAATCAGGGACGTTTTTGTTCTCACTTGTCCAGGCTTAATGCCTCCAGAGCAGCGATGAAAGGCTTTAAGGAGATTGTTGCCTCCTCTGAACTGATGTCTAGGCGATCGCAAACAGTAGCGATCGCCTATTTGGAAAACAAAAGCGAATTGAGAATGTTAAATTTCGGGAACCATGCCATAGTTTATTAATTCAGACGCTTTCATCGCAGCATCAGTACTAGTTATTGATATATCTTTACTCAGCAAAAATAAACGTGATTACCGTTTTATAACCGAACTTAATTTACTTTCTTATCCATGGCTCACAAAGAAATATCAGAAAAGCGAAAGAATCTTTTGAGAGAATTAGTCGGTGGGGAAATACCAAGACTGTGGTGTCCGCCGCTGACACATTACACATCGGACGGCGCGTTAGATAAAGAGCGAATGGCAGCACACTGGGCTTCCATGCTTCCCAACGTTCGCGCTTTTCTCGTGCCTGGATCGACCGGAGATGGATGGGAGATGAGTGACGATGAAATCAAGACGCTGCTCGATTTCGCCATCGAACTCGCCGGAAAGCTTGATACTCTTCTCCTGGTTGGAGTCCTGAAGACCGACGTTTCTTCCATGGGTGAAGCGATCTCAGAAACCATGGCTATGTTGAAGCAGAAGACGGGAGTGAAAGAGCCCACAAAGGTGCTAAAACAAACTAAGGTGTGCGGTTTCACCGTCTGTCCTCCCCGTGGTGCCGACTTGACTCAGGCTCAGATTCAGGCAGATCTGGAAACTATTCTGGAACTAGGCTTGCCCACAGCAATTTACCAGCTACCTCAGGTGACGGGAAACGAGATGTCCCCGGCACTGATTGCGCAATTGGCCCAGGGTTACGCAAATTTCGTTCTGTTCAAAGACACTAGCGGGAGCGATCGCGTTGCTCTTGAAGATAGGGGACGGAGCGGCGTTTTCCTAGTGCGGGGGGCGGAGGGGCATTACGCGGAATGGTTGCGGGAATCAGGTGGTTCCTATCACGGCTTGCTCCTCAGTACCGCCAATTGCTTTTCAGCTCAGTTCAGAGCAATCTTCGCTATGCTGCAAGAGGGAAAAAGCAAAGAAGCTAAGAATTTATCCGATCAGCTGACCCAATTGGTAGATTCGATATTTGGGCTGGTCAGTAACTTGCCCCAGGGGAATCCGTTCACAAACGCAAATAAAGCCACGGATCATTTCATGGCATATGGTTCAGAAGCTGAACAGGTGCCACCGCCAATGCTACATGCTGGAATGCGACTTCCTGAGAACGTGATTCGAGAAGTTGGGCAAATACTAAAGAACGCTAAGCTGATTCCAAAAAAAGGCTATTTAATTGGAGGCGCGGCTTTCTTACCCTAGAAAGGGGTGAATCTCCAGCCGTGATTTTTTATGAGTGAGAACATCCGAGAAAGAATAAGAATACCGCCCGAAAGGCTGGATGCCATCAACACTATCCTGACGGATCCTGACATGGGTGTGGTCAGCGATTTTCTTGATGTCGTCTCCAAGTACGGAACTCCCGAGGAGATCAACGCCAAGGCCAAACAATCCATGGAGCTTCCGGCACTGCTTCAGCGTGTCGAACGCACTCGACCAGAGTATCTGGCAGACCTGCAGTGGCTAAGGGAACAGGTAGACAAGGGCAGCTTCATCAGCATTGCAGAGTACCGAAGCAAGGTGCTGGGGGACAGAGCCAATAGCCTGACGTTTGCCGATGATTTTGCCGTTACCCTCGAGATTAGCGCCTGTCAGTATTTCCCGTGGGTGATCGCTGCCGCCAAGCGCGCCATCGAACACGGCTATCTCATGCCGGGACGCTTCATCCGGGTGCGCAATATGAAGGAGCAGGAGATCGATGGCGACCTGCCTGCAGTTGCTGCGGCCATGGAGATCATCGGCGCGAGTTTCGTCGAGACCCTCGATACCAGAGGAACCGATGGCTCGAACGTACACCTCGGCGGACCTGAGACCATCACCGGCTACTTCGGTGGCGTCGGTCAGCCAAATGAGCACGCTCTGCGATGGCTTGACGAATACCTGTACTACTACACCAACTACGGAATCCGACAGGTGCTGAATATCAATCCCGGAACAGTGCTGCTTGGCTATCTCCTCCACCGCCTCGGTGTTGACATCGAGTTCAAGATATCGGTGTTTATGGGAAATGACAATCCCTATGCAGCTCTGTGGACCCTGCTCGGCGCCAAGCTATTTTCAAGAGACGACGGCAGCTCTCCTCTAATCGGTTTCAACTGGAGCAACTCGACAAACAGCAAGACGATGGAGATTGCGGCTCAGTTCCGGAGGGATCTGGGCTTCGAGGATGTTGTCCGGTTCGAACACCACATCACCGAGACCTGGAAGAGTATTGTGCGGCAACCTTACAACCGCCGAGACGAGCTGATGGAAATTGCCGACCACGTGCCTAACATCTCAGCTAAGCACGAGGGTGGAGATCCGGAAGTTGAGCAAACCCGCGAGCACCCCTCAGACATCCTGGATTATTTCCGCGACCAGGAGGAGATTATTGCTTCCGGGGACTGGGAGTACCTGACCCTAAACTTCCTGGACAAATTCGATGCGGTCAACAGAACGGCGCGAGCTCTAACGGAGCGCGGTCTGTCGTTTGTAGCTGCTCAGAAGCTTCACCCACAGGAACGGCAAGTAAGCACAAAGATCTCCCAAACTATTACAAGGTAGGGCATCTGTTCGAGTTCGCGGCTGATCGGACCAAATCCTGTACTCTAACACGACGATTCCAGGGGGAATGATTATGACTACCCTCAAACTTGAAGATTACGACGTGAGCCAGGAATGTGGCTTTTTACCAACGAGTTCTCCTACTTCTGCTCAATTGCCGCAGACCTTCCGGCAACTGCTGGAAACTGCTGCCCTACTGCCCAAGTGGCTGACCACTCGCAGGGTTCGTCAGGCGATCGAGAACCTGCCCCAAGTGGGCGTGGAGAAAAAAATCTTGGACGAAATGCAGTTGCGGCGGCTCATGCTGCTGTATTCCTTCCTGACCCATGCCTATGTCTGGGGCGAACCAACGCCCGCCACAATCCTACCATGCAACATTGCCGTGCCCTTTTACCGGATTTCTCAAAAAATGGGCAGACCACCGATATTGTCTTATGCGTCCTATGTCCTGGACAACTGGGTGCGCATTAATGACAAAGAACCGATCGCAAGCGGCAACATCATGATTTCACAAAACTTCCTGGGCGGGTTTGATGAAAACTGGTTTGTTCTCATTCACGTTGACATCGAGGCCAAAGCTGCGCCCTCGCTGGCAGCGATTCCCACTATTCTAGAGGGGATTGAGAGAGACGATGTTAGCACAGTAACAAGCGCTCTGAAGGACATCAAGAATGCCTGGACAAACATTAACGCCATCATGAAGCGAATGCCAGAAGGCTGCGACCCTTACATTTACTACAACCGAATTCGACCCTACCTTAACGGCTGGAAAAATAACCAAGCACTGCCAGAGGGACTTATTTACAAAGGCGTAGCGGCTTACGGCGAAAAACCACAGAAATTCCTCGGTGCGACCGGCGCACAGGGCGCGATTGTTCCCACCATGGACGCTCTGCTCAATATCGCCCACGAATCCAATCCCTTCCGGGAGTACCTGATGGAAATGCGGGATTATATGCCGCCGAAACACTGCGCCTTTGTGGAAGCAGTGGAAAAGCACTCAACCCTGCGCAATTTCGTCAAAAACCGCATGAACCAGTTGCCAAAACTGAGGGATTTATATAATGACTGCGTGTCTCTCATAGAAAAATTCCGTACCCAGCACCTGAAGTTTGCTGCCCGCTACATCAACCAACAAGCCGCCAAGGTCAACAAAAACACTGGAATTGGCACGGGCGGCACGCCTTTCATGCTGTATCTGAAAAAACATCGGGATGAATGTAGCCAGCACCTACTTGCACCAAAAATTACTGCCGCCTATTCCTCCTAAAGTCTGGAGCCTCCTGCACGGCTTAAGGTAACTTAACTTTCGTCAGGCACCTGAACAGCTCCTCTATATCGATTTTGTCCTGGTAGAGACCAAAGCCGAACCTTAGCCGATTATCTCTGGCATCTGCCATCACCTGATGCTTCCTCAGTTCTTTGAGTAGGTTTTGTGCCTGTTGCTGATTGGTCAGGGAAAAGGTGAAAAAGTGACCATGCTGGTTCAGGTCGTGATAGATGAAGTTATCCCTATTGATCAGCGGATGATTATGTAGCTCCATCTGGCAAATAAACGCCCGTTGTAACTGTTGTACATAGGCGTGAATTGCCGAAACATCCAGCTTCATTTGTTTGAGCCAGTTAGCGACCGCATTAAAGCGGTAGATGGCGGTACAGTCCATGGTGGCACCAGCAAATCGCATACCTGTATGATCGTAATCAACTCGCCCCTGGACGGGCTGTTCCAGTCCAGCGAAGTCGGCAAACCAACCAGTGTACAAGGGACGGAGTCGGCTATTGGGTGGTGAGTAGAGGAAGCAGGCGCCTTCGCCTCCCTGAGCGTATTTGTAGTTTCCCGCCACGTAGTAGATTTGGTCTTGGTACGCCGACAGATCGATCAGTATCGCGAAGAAGCCGTGATAGTCGTCGATAACCACTATGCTTCCATTTGCACATACACTATCCAGTACTTTTTCCCAATCGGGAACATGTACGCCCGAATTGAAAAAGACCCGACTAAGGAACACGAGATCATAGCTTTGCTTTTCAAGCTGTTGGCAAAACCGCTCGCTAAAGCTGGCAAACGGCTCACTAGCGATCATCACCACTTCCACATGCTCCAGCTCCTGTAATCTGAGCAACTGGCGGCGACAGCTATGGAACTCGCTGTCACTGGTTAGGATCCGGGTCGCGCGACCTTCGATAAAAGGCAGGCAGGAAAACAGGCGAAAAATCAGTTCGTGGGTATTGGGGGCAAAAACGATCCGTTCTGGATGAGCGAGCTTCAGCTGCCGCGTGATATGCAGCCGTGCCTGGGGGATCTGCTCGGAAAAGATTAATTCCCACTTCTCATCTGCCAGACGCGCACTGTCATCCCAATAGCGAAGGTGGGCATCTCGACTAACATCCGGCCAAAAGTGGTGACTGTGACAGGCAAAGTGCAGTAGACCCGGGTGTTGAGATAGGAAGTGGCGATAGTAATGTTTATACACTTTGTTCTCTAATTTCTAAATCCTAGACAAAGCTAGATAAGAGGAATTGATATTTACCATATTAGGTTATTTCAGTCAAGGCAGAAGTTCGGTTTATTTAGATAAAATATTAATAAGTAAACATAAAGTTAAAACTTGAAACGATAGCCAAGCAGAGTATCCCTAAGACAAGTGGATTCAACACCTGTTTGAGGCTAAGGCAGAATGGTTCCTATATGCGATCACTGCAGTGTTTGTAGACGCGCTCTGCACGGCTTATCATAGAAACCAATTGTGATCGACTTCAAACTCGAAGATTACGACGTAAGCCGGAAATGCGGCTTTTTACCGACGAGTTCTCCTGCTTCTGCTCAATTGCCGGAGGTCTTCCGGCAACTGCAAGAAACTGCTGCCCTGCTACCTAAGTGGCTTACTATCGGCAAGATTCGCCAGGCGATCGAGAGCTTGCTCGAAGTTGACGTGGACAAAGAAAAATTAGATGAAATGCAGTTGCGTCGGGCAATGCAGGCATATTCCTACCTGACTCATGCCTACGTCTGGGGCGAACCAACCCCCGCCAAAGTGCTACCCCGCAACATTGCCGTACCGTTTTACAAGATTGCTCAACCAATGGACCGACCGCCAGTGCTATCCTATGCTTCCTATGCCCTGGACAACTGGGTGCGCATTAATGAAAATGAATCCATCGCCATTGGCAATATCATGCTATCGCAGAACTTCCTGGGCGGGCTGGATGAAGACTGGTTTGTCCTCATTCACATCGACATCGAAGCCAAAGCTGCGCCCGCCCTAGCGGCAATTTCTACTATTCTGGAGGGCATTGAGCAAGGCAACGTCACCGTAGTGAGTAGCGCTCTGGAGGAGATCAAGAAAGCCTGGACTAAGATCAACGCCACCATGAACCGGATGCCGGAAGCCTGCGACCCCTACATTTACTACAATCGGGTGCGACCTTACCTTCACGGCTGGAAAAACAACCCGGCACTGCCGGAAGGGCTCATTTATGAAGGGGTAGAGGCTTACGACGAAAAACCCCAGCAGTTCCGGGGCGAGACAGGCGCGCAGAGCGCCATCGTACCCACCATGGATGCTCTGTTCAACATCGCCCACAAACATGACCCCTTGCGGGAATACCTGATGGAAATGCGGGATTATATGCCGCCGAAACACCGCGTCTTTGTGGGAGAAGTGGAAAAACGCTCGACGCTGCGGGATTTCGTCAAAAACTCCATGGAGCGAGTGCCGAAACTGAGGGATTTATATAATGACTGTGTGTCTCTCATAGAAAAATTCCGTACCAAGCACTTGGAGTTTGCCTCCCGCTATATCAACCAACAGACTACCAAGACCAACAACGACACCGAAATTGGCACGGGGGGCACACCGTTCATGCAGTACCTGAAAAAACATCGCGATGAAACCAGCCAGCATCTTTTGAACAGAATGCTTGAGCGCATTCCCTATCTATAATCTTTGATTTAGGTAGTCATGACCAACAGCTGGAAAAGGGGCATCATCGCCTCGAAAGTCGCAATCCTCAAGGATCGGATCGTTAATATCTACGATAGCAGATTGGAAACCCCACCTAAGCTTAGGCTATAGGTGGGGAGGATTCATCTCTTCATGCTGGTAAATAAAGCGTGATCGCAAAGGGAATTGGGAATTGCTCGGAGCATCCGGTTACACAGGCAAGAAAAAACTCCTGTTAAGGCCCCGAAAAACTCGGGGCCTCTTTCATCAAGCAATGCTTGATCACTCCCTTGGCCAGATTTTCCTGAGCCATTTTGAGGCGAATCGCCTGAATCAATAAGTTCTCCAATTCATGACGCGGGATATTTTTGACTAGCTGCTGATACTTACGCAAGTCAAACTGCTGCTCTAGGCTTAACGAGAAATCGGGCAGTTTCGGTAACATGGCTGAACCTCCTAGTAAACGCAAATCAGTGTCTTGACGTTTGCCGGAGTAACTGTCTTCGGGCACAATTTCTCAACAGTGTCATTGCGAGGAGAGAACAACCACCAAGACGAGTTGAGCTAAGCCATGAGCTACTACCGGCTGCGGGTTGGTAAGTTTACATTACACTAAATTTATATAAATTATGTTAACATATTCTTGACAAAATTGCCAACTTATGATCAATCTCAAGAGACTCTGACTCATCGATGGTTGCTTTGGGGATGATCCCATCAGCTTTAGACACCATTAGTATTGGGTAGGGTGGGCATTGCAGTAAGGGATTGTCAGTGCCCAAAGAGTGAATTTTTGGTGGCAATGCCCACCATTCCAGGGTGAAGGGTTGAGTCTGGTGGGCATTGCCGATTGTGACTCTTTGGGTAAATCTTCCAATTGGCACCCCAATGCCCACCCTACAAAACTACAAAACTTAGATTAGGGATTGCCCACGAAACCAAACAACTTAGCTGCGCCCCCAAGGATGGCAAGGATTAGTCCAATGAGAACCCCTCGACTGACAAACTCTTGAGACTCAACGCGCTTGCTTAATCCGTCTACTTTCTCCTCTAATCGGGCTTGTCCTACCCTCAAATCCGTAACGTCTTTTTGAAGGTTGTCTAACTTCTGATTGATTTGGTCTAAGGCTTCTTTGAGGTCAACTTCAATGGTCACTGACGACATTGTGTTATTCTCCAGTTAGAAAGAAAGAATTTTCCAGATATCCCCTAGAGCGCCGGTCCAGTAATCAAAATTTCTTGTAGGGGCGAAGCATTTGGGGGACAAGTGAGAGCTGAAACCCTTATTTTTATGTCCAAATGCTTCGCCCTTTAATATGGAAAGAGTATTTAATGGATCGGCGCTCTAGTTGTCGCTTAGCTTAAGGTTAAAGCTTTCCTTGAAGGGCTTTACCCATACCTGAAGCAAATGATTCGACTAGCTTGCTGGCTCCCTGTTGAAGCACTTCTGCAACCCATCCTGCCATTTGAGACAAGTTTTCTCGCTCTTTGTGAGTTAGTAAATGGTCTAATTCCTGGGCACGCAGCCAATCTTCAAAGGGGGTATCGGCTCGGACGACTCGTACCAATTCATCGGCACACCACCACAACATCACCTGCGGTTCCACTTGCCAGCCACCCTCTACCTTCTCATTACGAGCAATCAAGCCAGTCGCCTTCAAATCTTTTAATTCGGGTCCTAAATCTCTTAAATCTTTGATCAACCCATCTACCCAAAAAGACCGTTGGGGAAGGAGATTACTGATATGAGCCAAGGCAACCGTAGTAAATGCCTTGCGTGTGGCTGGAGACCAAACTTGCCAGGTTGTGGAAAAGAGTATTTTTTGCTCGCGGTAAAGACGGCTTGCCATGTAAGCGATATAGGGATTGATAGGGACTAAATGGCTCATACTCGGCTTTATTGCAATTATGGAACAGTAGTCTTCGCCAAGAGGAATTTACCTTGATTAAACCAGTTATTCCGTGAGACAGAGGATTCGCTTATTATACTACATCCTATTCTGCAAATTCTTCAGGAGTCAGCTTCCCCAGACTATCCGGAATATTCACCGCAGTCGCTCCACAGGCGATCGCTCTCCCAACAGTCCATAGGTTGGATTGAGGAACAAAACCCAACAAGCGCTATTTCTTTTCATCACCTCTACAATAGACTTAACACTAATCCAGCTAGACTGAACACCATAACTGGTTAATCAGTTACGAACTGAAATAGATTATAAAAATGGAAACTATTACCTTAGACTTAAATACCATCATCCAGTTAACTGATGAACAGTTCTTTCAGATTTGCCAAAATCACCCCGATCTAAAATTTGAGCGCACAGCATCAGGAGAATTAATTATCATGCCTCCTACTGGAGGAGAAACAGGCAAGCGGAACTTTGAAATTACCGTTCAATTGGGTATCTGGAATAAACGGCATCAACTAGGAATTGCTTTTGACTCCTCCACAGGTTTCAAACTTCCCAATAGTGCCCATCGCTCTCCTGATGCTTCTTGGGTGAAAAAAGAACGCTGGGAAGCACTTACCCCTGAACAAAAACGTAAATTTCCTCCCTTGTGTCCTGATTTTGTCCTTGAGTTACGTTCTCCTAGTGATTCCCTCAAAAAAACACAAGCAAAAATGCAGGAGTATATGGAGAATGATGCTCAGTTAGGTTGGTTGATTGACCAAGAAAATCAGCGAGTTGAAATCTATCGTCAAGGGCAAAAAGTAGAGATATTGCAGTCTCCTACAAAGCTTTTAGGAGAGAATATTTTACCAGATTTTGTCTTAGATTTAAGTCAGATTTGGTAAAAATAGGAGATAAGGTAACGGAAAAATTGCTATGAAAACTATCACTTTAGACTTAAATCCCATCATCCAGTTAACCGATGAACAATTCTTTCAGCTCTGTCAAAATCACCCCGATTTAAGATTTGAGCGCACAGCATCAGGAGAATTAATTATCATGCCCCCTACTGGAGGAGAAACAGGCAACCGTAATATTGAATTATCATTTCAACTTCAAGCTTGGAGTCGTCAGAATAACGTAGGAATTGCCTTCGACTCCTCCACAGGTTTCAAACTTCCTAATAGTGCCCATCGCTCTCCTGATGCTTCTTGGGTGAAAAAAGAACGCTGGGAAGCACTTACCCCTGAACAAAAACGTAAATTTCCTCCCTTATGTCCTGATTTTGTCGTTGAGTTACGTTCTCCTAGCGACTCCCTCAAAAAAACGCAAGCAAAAATGCAGGAGTATATGGAGAATGATGCTCAGTTAGGTTGGTTGATTGACCAAGAAAATCAGCGAGTTGAAATCTATCGCCAAGGGCAAAAAGTAGAGATATTGCAATCTCCGACAAAGCTGTCAGGCGAGGATATCTTACCAGGATTTGTCTTAGATTTAAGTAAGATTTGGTGAGGAGGATCAAACAGCGTTTATCTCCCGTCACCAATAACTTGAGGATAGCGTCATTGTCCAGAAAACAGACGGTCGGCAATCCCTAACCTCCCATCACTAATTCCAGATACTCTTGACTGTCTTCATCCAGCCGTTCTAAATCTAAATATTGTCTTGTGTAGCTATTAATAAGTTTCGGAGCATCGGAATTTTTATCAATAATTTTCAGAGCCTTGTTAGCCGTTGCCCAGATGATGGGGTTTTCAGATTCTGTCTTGATAAAATTAGCTTGAAACCAAGCATAATTTAGAATAACTACTCCTGGGTCAACTTTATCTCTTTCGGAAATATATTGTGCATAACTCGCTAATTTTTCACCTGTCAATTTTTGGAAGGTGTAATACATCATGTCAGGTTGGCCTAGCAACAGTTCCGTAGCAAACTGATTTGCTTCCATTTCTTCAAGGTCTAAATCTTCTTGGAGAACATCCTCATCTACAAGGACAGTTCCCTTAACATGACCTTGACTAATATGTCCTAACTCATGGGCTAAAATAAATAGTAAACGAGCAGACAATCGGTCTTTCAGACCAATAATTATCACTGGGCGATTGTAGAAATAAGCTGCCATGCCATGAAACTTGTGGAGTCCCTTAGCTTTAGGAAAGCCATCAAAATGTACTACTGGCAGCCCATAACTCCAACACCAATTGAGTAAGCCCTCTAAATTGACAAAACCTTGAGTTTTCAGAATCTCATCCCAAACCACTTGGGCTGAGGTTGGTAAAGTCTTCATCTGTTGAGTACAGGCATAGGCAACCATTTCTCCAATCCGCGCCGCCATGCACTGGGCAACAAAAAGCTGATTGGTTGTCGTTCCCTGCTTGGTCTTAAACTTCGCTTGACAAGACGGCTTTAAATTCGCCGTCCCCCCTGGTTTGAGCAGCGAAAGCACGTCCAGATTTAAGCGCCGGGAAATGTAGGCAGCCGCTTCCACTTCAGCCCCAGGAGTCGCTTCCATTTCCTCATCCCACCACTCCGGCAAGGCTTTGTGTCGGATAAAGGGACGAGAAAATCCCAGTTCTGACAGGCGCTCATACAGTGAAGCCATCTTAAGCTGAATCTGCGTCATAGCTGCCTCCCCCTCTCTATCTCCTAGTTTTATTCTCTCATGTCCAAGTTTGTCAAATAAATCTGAATTTATTCGCCAAAAAGAGTTATTTCGCCCACCAATTCTGACGCTTGCTCAAGCAGAGAAGGATTGAGATTAATTTGATACTGTTTCTGTTTGAAAATTTCCGGCACTATCCGCTCCAAAGCGGCATTTCCTTTTCTGGCTCCCAGACCATTAATAGAACATTCAATTTGCCTCGCCCCAGCCTCTAAAGCCGCCAGAGAATTAGCCACTGCCATTCCCAAGTCATCGTGACAGTGAACGGAAACCACTGCTCGCTCCAGATTGGGGACTCGATTAAAAATCAGATCAATCAGTTGGGCAAATTCTTCAGGGGTAGCTTTCCCCAGACTATCTGGAATATTCACCGTAGTCGCTCCACAGGCGATCGCAGTTTCAACCGTTTGACATAAGAAATCTGGATCGCTGCGAGTAGCATCAAAGGCACTCCACTCCACATCATCGCAGTAATTTCTGGCCAGAGCTACACTGGCTCGGAGCGTCTCTAGAGTTTGCCCTTGGCTCAAGGGATCTTTTGCCTTCAGACCAACATTAGTATAAGTGTGGATTCTCCCTCTGGCGGCTGCTCGAATTCCTTGAGCCACTCGAACAATGTCTGCTTCACTGCTACTCGCTAATCCACAGACAGTAGCCTGTTTAATCAGAGGAGCAATGGCTGAGATTTCCTCAAAATCCTTTACTGACTGTCCGGGATAGCTCACTTCAATAATATCCACCCCCATCGCTTCCAGCAGTTGAGCCAGCTGAATTTTGTCTGTCACGTTCATCCTGACACCGGGCATTAATTCGCCATCCCGCATCGTGGTGTCGAAAATTAAGACTCGGTTTGGGTTGGTTAACATTGACCAGAGAGCGATCGCTGTCACTTTATTCCCTATTAAATCCCAAAGGCTGTAGCAATGGCAAGTCACTCAACGCAACAAGGATGGAATGCCCCCGACTATGGGAAAAACTCCCAGGCTCAACTCCAGTGGGCAAAAGAGTTAATGACCAAACTGAACCTCAAGGGCAACGAATCGCTCCTTGATATCGGTTGCGGTGAGGGAAAAATTCCCGCTGAATTCGCCAGTTGGCTGACTGAGGGATTCGTGGTTGGGATTGATGCTTCCCGCAGCATGATTGAATTAGCTCAACAGAGCTATTCTCACTCGACGTATCCCAATTTGACTTTTCAACAGATGGATGCGAGGAACCTGGAATTAGAGCAAAAATTCGATGTCGCCTTCTCCAATGCTGCCTTGCACTGGATTGACAACCACATTGCCGTGCTAGAGGGAGTGCGCCGTCACCTGAACCTCCAAGGAAAAATCCTCTTTCAGATGGGTGGCAAAGGGAATGTCAAGGACTTGTTTCCCGTCATAAACGAACTGATTGATCAGCCAGAATGGAAGCCTTATTTTTTTGGTTTCTCATGCCCCTATTACTTCTACGACATTGAGGACTATTGGCAATGGCTGTCAGAAACCGGCTTCAAGCCACTCCGAGTGGAGTTAATTCCCAAAGATATGCAACATCAAGGGAAAGAAGGATTAAAAGGTTGGCTCAGAACTACCTGGTTTCCTTACATCAATCGGCTTCCCGAACCGTTAAGAGAGAAATTTCTCAATGCCATTGTGGACACCTATACTCAAATCTATCCCATTGATGAAAGGGGTTTTACCCATGTGGAAATGAGCCGCCTGGAAGTCGAAGCGGAGGCAAGTTAAGTCCTTCTGCCAAGCGATGCTTAAAACTTAGTCAAAATTGGCTAAACCTGTTCAACAGCCAAGTTAGCCAAGATGGCAAGAAAACTCAGCAACGCAAAAGTTTTTAAAAGCCTATCCCATCCCTTGACGGGCTTTTTCATATTAGGAGTCGTTATGACTTGCACCAAACTATGGTTATAAGCAGAGGTTATCTAATGAGCGGGCTTACGCCGTAAGCCCCTACAGCAGGATAATTCCCCAAATGTAGGGGCGCAAGGCTTGCGCCCAAAATGTAATATAAACCAAAACTCCAGCCAGTTGAATTTTACTCTCACCTATTCCCACTGGCGTTTTCTTGAGCTATGATTAACGCGCCATAAGCTGGTTCATCACAAAGGTTAATGGAATTTACAATAGGAATATGCCGTTGAATTTTCTGAACAAGTTGGTTCCTAACTTGCTCTATATTGATTAAGACCCCGCCACTTAAAACTAAGGGAAATTCCGAGGCACTCAAGCCAAGTTGTTTAACAACAGCTAGCACTCCAGAGAACAGTTCCCTACTTGCAGTTTCTAAAATCCTTAAAGCTACTGAATCACCTTCTTGCGCCGCTAAATTGACTAGAAGAGCTAAGCTAGAAATATCTGATGATGTGGGACACTCGGAGAGGACATAGTGGATTAACTCAATGGGAGAAGAGAGATTCCATTGATCCAGAATAAGTTGTTGAAGTCTTGTTGAACTCCCTCGTCTATCATTCGCTCTAACAACTGCTTTTAAAGCCATTGAGCCTATCCAGTAGCCACTTCCTTCGTTCCCTAAAATATTGCCCCATCCCACTGCTTGAGCTTTTCTGCCATCAAGGGTTTCGCCATAAACTACTGAGCCTGTCCCAGAAATGACTACTACCCCATGTCGAACTCCTGCTCCTGCAACTAGAGAGATAACTAGATCGGGAACGACTAAAATATTTGGATCTGAGTTGAATTGACTTCCAATCAGTGAATTGGTGGGAAGTTCGTTCAAAATCTGCCAGATTAGGTTCTTGAGCTCGATTTGTTTTTCTTCCGCCTTAGCACCTGCTATCCCTGCACAAACCGACTTGAGCTGGAATTGGGATAGTCCAGAAGAATTGATAGCTTGCCACACCGCATTACTGAGGGCAGTTCTGATATTTTCACTGGGGACTAGATAGGGATTTGATGCTCCACCTACACCTCGACTGATTACTGTCCCAAACTCGGAGGCAAGTAGACAGACAGTTTTTGTCCCACCCCCATCAATACCCAGTAAGTAGTAGGACATAAATATTTTCGGTTGAGACTGACGGGGAGACGGGGAGACGGGGAGACGGGGAAAGCTTGGAAAAAGGGGATTTAGCAATATTTAATCATCTGGAAACTGCCAGCAAGATATATGTTGAACGTCAGTACTCCCACAACTCCTACAGGCTGCCTCTTCTGAGGAGTCCACCCATTCCGAGCCACAACGACGACAATGGCAGAAAATGTTATGGCGATTGGCGATTTCAATTTTTAACCGCCATTCCCTCACCAGAGAGCTGTCTTTTGGCAGGCTTTTTTTGGACATGACTTTCTCTTCAGCCTCACTTAAAACTATATCCCAAATTCTGCATGTCAATCTGTAGTATGCAGCTCATACAGAGGGCGCTGCCGCGCTGCGACAGCAGGGGCGAAGCCTAGTCTAGGCACAGCTTCCCTAACCCATACGCTAAGAATAGAACACGGATAACACGGATGACGCGGATTTTCACGGATAGGGAATTCTGAATTCTGAACTGCTTACCCGAAGGGCGTCGCGCTGCGAGAGCAAGGGCAAAGCCTAGTCTAGCCTAGTCTAGCAGCAATGGGCTGCGTCAGCAGGGACGAAGTCTAGTCTAGTCTGAAAATACAAAAATTGTTAATTTTTACTTCAATTACGAAATTTGATTTTAAAAATATGCTATAATTATAAAATTTCTTATTATGGGAACTTTTAGCAACACAATTATTGTTTATCTAATAACGTTAACTAAGTTGTTTTTTTCTTAACATTAACTTGTTCTTAGGCTGTAATAGATTAACCTATTAATAGAAAGATTGAATAACAAGGAGCCTGAAGTTCTGTTATCTTAGCAGATTGCTGAGCTGTGATAACTGACGGGAAAAGAGACTAGGAGATTAAGTATGAAATGAAAGGGATTTCAACCAGGTAAATGGACAGAAAAATAAATGTCAGAGATTGTTGAAATACCTCTAATACATAGAAAATAAGTCTTTTTGCCTGTTTTTAACCATCAGCTCTGGAAGCAAAGTTAAAGATTTCATAAAAAAGAGCAAAACAAGCTATTTTCTCTGCTAACAATAAGGGAGGATAAACGATAACCTATAATGCACATGGTTCCAAGGACAAATACTTAGGAAGAATTGTGGCAGTTAAATTCATTAAGTTAATCCAGTGAGCAGTAGGAGGATGTGATTAATCGAACCTGCCACAATCCCATTTAATGCCGTCAGCTTGAAAAGAGATTTATCGATACCCAAAAAGCTGACGACCGATAGATAAAAACTAAACGACAGCAGTTAGTATTAGGAGAGGCATTAAATTATGGTCACCACCGCTCCAGAAAAAAGCTCTCAACCAGCCAAAGACAAAGCATTCGTCCTTTGGTTTGAGGAAGTCGGCATCAACGATATCCCCTTGGTAGGAGGTAAGAATGCATCCCTAGGGGAAATGATTCAACAACTGACCCCCAAGGGAGTCAATGTACCCACTGGCTTTGCCACCACCGCCTATGCCTATCGCTACTTTATAGAAAAAGCGGGTTTAGAAGTAAAGCTGCGTCAGATTTTTTCTGACCTCGATGTGGATAATGTGCAAAATCTGCGACAGCGGGGTAAGCAAGCCCGCGCCCTAGTCCTCAACACCCCCTTTCCCAAAGAATTAGAATTGGCCATATCCACTGCTTACTTCAAATTGTGCGAACGCTACGGTGCAGAAGCGCAGTTTTGCGATCGCTTCGAGGCGGAATACCAGCAGACGTGCAAAGAGTATAGCTATGATACCGACGTAGCAGTGCGCTCCAGTGCAACGGCGGAAGACCTCCCCGATGCCAGTTTTGCAGGTCAGCAAGAAACCTACCTGAACGTCCACGGGGTCAACAACGTTGTCCAAGCGTGCCATAAGTGCTTCGCCTCCATTTTTACAGACCGCGCCATCTCCTATCGCACCATCAAAGGCTTTGACCACTTTAATATCGCCCTTTCGGTTGGTGTGCAAAAGATGGTACGCTCTGATCTGGCCTCCTCTGGGGTGATATTCTCCATCGATACGGAAACCGGCTTTAAAAATGCCGCCTTAATTACCGCTGCCTACGGTTTAGGGGAAAACATTGTCCAAGGGGCTGTCAACCCAGATGAATTCTTTGTCTTCAAACCAACCCTGGGAGATAGTTTCCGACCTATCCTGGAAAAACGCCTGGGCAGCAAAGAAATCAAAATGGTCTATGACTTGGGCGGTGGCAAACTCACGAAAAACGTGCCCGTACCAGAATCAGAACGGCGCAAATATGCCATCAATGATGATGAACTTCTCACCCTAGCCAAGTGGACTTGCATCATTGAAGAACACTATTCTGAAGTACGGGGTACCTATACCCCAATGGATATCGAGTGGGCAAAAGATGGTCAGAGCGGTGAATTGTTCATCGTCCAAGCCCGACCGGAAACTGTACAATCTCAGAAATCTGGCAATATCCTGCGCAACTATAAACTGAAGGGAACTAGCAATGTCTTGGCAGTTGGTCGTGCCGTCGGGGAAATGATTGGTCAAGGCAAGGCTCGCGTGATTCTGGATGTCCACAAGATTGATGAGTTCCAAGAAGGTGAAGTTTTGATTACCAACAAAACTGACCCGGATTGGGAACCGATTATGAAGAAAGCCAGCGCCATTGTCACCAACCAAGGCGGACGCACCTGCCACGCGGCAATTATTGCCCGTGAGATGGGGATTCCCGCCATTGTGGGCTGCGGCACTGCCACCGGGGACTTGCAGACAGGTCAGGATGTAACGGTGTGCTGTGCTGAAGGGGAAGAAGGCAAGGTTTATGATGGTTTGGTGCCTTTTGAGGTGGAAGAAACCCAGCTAGACAATCTGCCTCGCATCCGCACCAAAATCTTGATGAATGTGGGAAACCCAGAGGAAGCCTTTGGTCTGTCTTCCATTCCCTGCGATGGTGTAGGCTTGGCGCGGTTGGAGTTTATTATTGCCAACCATATTAAAGCGCACCCCCTGGCATTGATGCACTTTGATGAACTCGAAGATGAATCGGTTAAGCGGGATATCGCCCAGCTAACGGATCTCTATGACCACAAACCAGACTTCTTCGTGGATAAGCTAGCTCACGGGATTGGCACCATTGCCGCCGCCTTCTATCCCAACCCCGTCGTCGTGCGCATGTCAGACTTCAAGAGCAACGAATATGCTAACCTGCTGGGAGGCAAACAGTTTGAACCCCCGGAAGAAAACCCGATGATTGGCTGGCGGGGTGCATCTCGCTACTATGACGATAAATACCGCGAAGCTTTTGGTTTGGAGTGCAAAGCGCTGAAACGGGTGCGGGATGAGATGGGACTAACTAACGTTATCCCGATGATTCCCTTCTGTCGTACTCCAGATGAAGGTCGCCAGGTGCTGGCGGAAATGGAGAAATACGGCTTGAAGCGGGGCGGTTCCCAGGCAGAACCAGGGAATGAGGGCCTACAAGTCTATGTCATGTGCGAGGTTCCCAGCAACGTCATTTTAGCCGATGAGTACAGCAAAATCTTTGATGGCTTCTCCATCGGTTCCAATGACCTCACTCAGCTAACCCTGGGTTTAGATCGCGACTCTGCCTTGGTTGCCCATATCTTTGATGAACGCAACGAGGCTGTGAAGCAGATGGTGCGGACGGTGATTGAGAAAGCCAAGAAGAATGGTCGCAAGATTGGTATCTGTGGTCAAGCACCCAGCGACTATCCTGAGTTTGCCCGCTTCCTAGTGGATTTGGGAATTGATTCGATTAGCTTGAATCCTGATTCGGTACTCAAGACAATCCTTGATATTGCCAAGATGGAAGGGGTTAGCTAGTAACTTCCAGATTGTAGGTTGGGTTGAACGAATGTGAAACCCAACCCCCGCTCCAATACTGCTCTGTCACTAGCTAGAGCATCGATTCAGTAATAAAATCTCGGTGGAGAGGGCACGGCGTTTTGAGGGTTTTGGGTGAGTTACAAATGTTAATGATGCCGTGCCCCTACATTTATCCGGAGGTGAGGGATTACTGAATTGGTGTTCTAGA
>JBFRWF010000257.1:0-7701 GCA_051439465.1 Xenococcaceae cyanobacterium
GAGGGGTGAATAGCACGCCTGATTTATTAAAGAGCTCAAACCATTGTCTGAATAGAGTTTCAGCTTTTTTGGACTCTGGAGGGTAGGGCTGGTTGTGGAATGTCGGAGCAAAATTGTGTCGTCTGGAACCCAGTCTCTGAGCCTAACAGCACTTTTTGAGTAATTACCAATCCAGGTGTTCATGAATTCCAAATTCTGACTACACGACCAGTTAGCTGTTTTCCCAACCAAGGAGTATTCGCACAACGGGACTTGAGAGTGTACTTGTCAACCGTCCAGGTTTTCTGGGGATCGAACAGCACCAATTCAGCGGTTTGTCCAGAAGTGCAGCATAAGGGTTGTTGCTGTAAACACAATTGGGGACCAACACTTAACGCTTGCCATAACTCAAGGCCTGACCATTCTCCGCTTTCGACAAACCGCTGCCACAGCAAAGGGAGAACCAACTCCAGACCAATTGCCCCCGATGGTGCTTCGGCAAAGGCCAAAGTTTTCTCCTCGTAAGTGTAAGGGGAGTGATCGACGGCGATCGCATCAATCACTCCCTCCTTTACCCCCTCAATCAACGCCACCATGTCAGCCTGATTACCCAACGGAGGCTCTAGGCGCAAATTTGGATCGTAACTACCAACAGCATCAGTATTCAGCAGCAAATGCATCCAGGTAGTACTTGCTGTCACAGGCACTCCCCGCGCTTTGGCATCTGCAATCAGCTCAACTCCACGACGAGTAGAAACCCGCATCAAATGTACTGGCATCTCGGTTGTAGCTACCAATTCCAACAAAGCTGCGATCGCCGCAGCTTCGGAAACCGCTGGATTTCCAGGCAAACCCCAGCGAATTGATGCCGATCCTTCTCGCATCACTCCATTCCCCGTAAGTTCACTGTTAGCAGCTACCAATGCTACTGGTTTACCCAAAGGTTTCAGGTATTCCAATAACCGTCGTAGCAAGCCCAGATTTTCCACAGGATGCCCATCAGCAAAACCGATCGCCCCCGCTGATGTTAACTCAGCAAGTTCTGTCATCTGTTTGCCTTCAACACCGAGAGTAAGAGCGCCCCAGAAGTGGAACTGGGGAGATGGGGTAGAGGTAATCCCTGTGGCGTAGGCATCCTCGCATATGTTGTTCCTTACTTCTTGAGCTTTCTGATGCAACAATGCCAAGGTAGTGGAATTATCTACAGGAGGTACTGTATCTGGCAAAATTGCTAAGCGGGTAAAGCCTCCTGCTGCTGCTGCTTCTGCTAGAGTTGAAAGGGTTTCCCGTTCCTCATGGCCTGGTTCTCCACTATAGCTGTAGAGGTCTACCAGTCCTGGACCGAGTACCAATCCTTGAGTGTTTATTACTCTTATCTCCTGGGGAAGATTAGTAAGACGAGTTTCAATTGCTTTAATTTCACTATCAGCAATAAACACATCTGCAATCTGGTCTGTACCAGAAACTGGGTCTAATACCCTGACCTGTTGCAGTAATAGTTGAGATTCACTATTCATCACCTGCTCCACAAAACTGACTCAAAGTTATCTACTTCGATGTTTGCTTCTAGTCAAGGGTTTGGATGCTGTTTGTACCATTTAAGCTCGCCTCCAAAGCAGTCACACGAGTTTTGCCTTCCATTCTAGAGCGAAGGTTGACCTTGATCGAGGAAGGCGATCGCTCTAATTCTTGGCCAGTTCACCAAATTGTTGCTGATACTGTACTAACAACTCTTCTGGACTCTGAAAACGCTCTTCTTGTTCGTTGTATCAATACAACTACTCTCGCTCCCAACCTTCAAAAATTCCCCTTTCCCGTCCAATTCCCAAACCAATTTCAGGCATCCAGACTGGTTCATCCTCTTGTAGTAAATAGTCCCCATTGACGAGACGATATACCTCAAAGGGTTGATGGTCGCCTATACGATAGCGATTGGGATTATAGATTAGGTACTCTCGGCACTTTCAGTACCTATATAAGCAAAACTTATGATTGGACGGGTGATTCGGGCTCTTCTTTCCCATTACCTATTCTCCATTACCTATTCCCTATTCCCTATTCCCCTTTCCAGCCCTTGTTCCCTGGCTTATTGAAAAAGAAACTTTGGTTTATTTTTGCTAAAAAATATTTAGTTTTTTTAAGATAAGATATTTTCCAAAAACTTGATTTATAAAGCTTAAAATACAAGGATAAATCCCTTGAATAGATTTATAATGAATGTAATAGTGTGAGGGAGCGTTAATTCGTAATAAAAGGGGGGAATAACTGCCTATATTCCAAGATTTGAGCCTGTGTTACTCAAACCTTAAAACAACATCGATGTTGTTTAAATGGTCAAAAATTCGTTATTAAGAACTAAGAAGACAAGACTTTTACAATAGTTGCATAGTCAAAGGAGTAATCTGCCCAAAATCCTGTACTCATACCCAAGGGAGTTAAGAAAGGCTTAAAACATGAGTAAGAGAACATTTGCAACCATAGACGGGAACGAAGCAGTTGCCCGTGTTGCCTACAAACTCAATGAAGTCATCGCCATCTATCCCATTACTCCGGCATCGCCGATGGGAGAATGGGCAGATGCCTGGATGTCAGAAGGTCGTCCGAACCTCTGGGGTACTGTTCCCTCGGTAGTCGAAATGCAATCTGAGGGCGGTGCTGCTGGTGCTGTGCATGGCTCCTTGCAGACGGGTTCAATGACGACTACCTTCACCGCCTCTCAGGGATTATTATTAATGATCCCCAACCTCTATAAAATTGCTGGGGAATTGACCTCCTGTGTCATTCACGTTGCAGCCCGTTCCCTTGCAGCTCAAGCACTCTCCATTTTTGGAGATCAGAGTGATGTGATGGCTGTCCGTGGGACGGGGTTTGCCCTGCTGTGTTCCGCATCGGTACAGGAAGCCCACGATCTTGCTTTAATTGCCCAAGCAGCGACATTAAAAACACGAGTTCCATTTATTCACTTCTTCGAGGGGTTCCGCACCTCCCACGAAATTCAGAAGGTGGAACTGCTTGAAGAAAGCGATCTAAGGGCGATGATCGATGACGATCTCGTCTTTGCCCACCGTTCGCGGGGACTGACTCCCGATCGCCCAGTATTGCGCGGAACAGCTCAAAACCCTGACGTTTACTTCCAAGCAAGGGAAAGCGTCAACCCCTTCTATAACGCTTGTCCCGATATCGTCCAGGAGGCGATGGACAAGTTTGAGGAACTGACGGGGCGCACCTACAAGCTGTTTGAATATCACGGCGCACCAGATGCGGAACGAGTCATTATCCTCATGGGTTCCGGTTGTGAGGCGGTGCATGAAACCGTCGATTATCTGACTGCCCAAGGAGAAAAAGTTGGGGTGCTCAAAGTCCGGTTATACCGTCCCTTTGATATGAAGCGGTTTGCCGAGGCATTACCCAACACTGTACAAGCAGTCGCAGTCTTGGATCGTACCAAAGAACCCGGTGCTGGGGGCGAACCCTTATATTTGGATGTTGTCAACGCTTTGCATGAAGAATGGCAAGGGACGATGCCCAAAGTCGTGGGCGGACGCTATGGCTTGTCCTCCAAGGAATTCAACCCCGCAATGATTAAGGGCATTTTCGATAACTTGAGCCAAGAAAAGCCCAAAAATCACTTTACCATCGGTATCAACGACGACCTCAGCCATACTTCCCTAACCTACGATCCCAGCTTCAGCACCGAACCCGATAACTTGGTGCGGGCAATGTTCTATGGTTTGGGTTCAGATGGTACGGTAGGGGCGAATAAGAACTCGATCAAGATTATTGGGGAAGAAACGGATAACTATGCCCAAGGTTACTTTGTTTACGACTCCAAGAAATCTGGGGCGGTTACAGTTTCTCACCTGCGCTTCGGTCCTCAGTTGATTCGTTCTACCTATCTTATTGATCAAGCGAACTTTGTCGGCTGTCACCAGTGGACATTCTTGGAAAAACTCGATGTTCTCAAGTCAGCGGCAAATGGGGCAACCTTCCTGTTGAATAGTCCCTATGGAGCTGATGAGGTTTGGGATAAACTACCCATTGAGGTGCAAGAACAAATTGTTCGCAAGGGGCTGAAATTCTACGTCATCAACGCCAGTAAAGTTGCCCGGGAAAGTGGCATGGGGGGACGCATTAACACGGTGATGCAGACGTGTTTCTTTGCCCTGGCTGGTGTTTTGCCAAGGGATGAGGCGATCGCCCAGATCAAGAAAGCGATTGAAAAAACCTTCGGCAAGAAAGGGCAACGAATTGTCCAGATGAATCTGCAAGCGGTAGATAATACCCTCGATAACCTGTTTGAAGTTAACGTGGGTGAGGCAAGCAGTCCCATCTACAAACTCCCTTCTGTTCCTGCTGCTGCCCCTGACTTCGTGCGGAAAGTCCAAGGTAAGATGCTGGTTAAAGAAGGGGATGATTTACCCGTCAGCCTCCTGCCTTGCGATGGCACTTATCCCACAGGCACATCCAAATGGGAAAAACGCAACATTGCCCAATTTATTCCCACTTGGGACCCAGATGTCTGTGTTCAATGTGGTAAGTGCGTGATGGTTTGTCCCCACGGGGTTATCCGAGGTAAGGCATACGAACCCGCACAGTTGGCCAATGCGCCAGCCACCTTTAAGTCAGCAGATACCCGCGACAAAGACTTTGCCGGGGAGAAATTCACCATTCAAGTTGCACCGGAAGATTGTACCGGATGTGGAATTTGCGTCGATGTCTGTCCTGCTAAGAATAAATCCATGCCCTCCCGCAAAGCGATTAACATGGAATCTCAGTTACCTCTGCGGGAACAAGAACGGGAGAATTGGGAATACTTCCTCAGCTTACCCAATCCCGACCGTCGCCAGCTCAAATTAGGGCAAATTCGCCAACAACAAATGCAAGAACCCCTGTTTGAATTCTCCGGTGCTTGTGCGGGTTGTGGCGAGACTCCCTATATTAAGCTGCTGACACAGTTATTTGGCGATCGCGCTGTGGTTGCCAACGCCACAGGTTGTTCTTCTATCTACGGCGGTAACTTACCGACAACGCCTTGGAGTAAAAACGCCGATGGACGGGGTCCTGCATGGTCTAATTCCTTGTTTGAAGACAACGCCGAATTCGGTTTTGGCTTCCGCGTTTCCATCGACAAACAGGCTCAATTTGCGGCAGAATTGCTGACCAAGTTGAGCGGTGAAATTGGCGATAACCTGGTTGGGGAACTCCTCAACGCCGAACAAAAATCCGAGGCGGATATTTGGGAACAACGGGAACGAGTCGAACAACTGAAGCAAAAACTGCAAGGGATGGATTCCCCCGATGCCAAGCAGTTGCTGAGTCTGGCTGATTATCTGGTCAAGAAATCTGTCTGGATCGTCGGCGGTGACGGTTGGGCTTATGATATCGGCTACGGTGGCTTAGATCACGTGCTCGCCAGCGGTCGCAATGTCAATATCCTGGTGATGGATACGGAGGTTTATTCTAACACAGGCGGTCAGTCCTCCAAAGCTACTCCACGGGGCGCAGTTGCCAAGTTCGCAGCGGGTGGGAAACCTGCACCGAAGAAAGATCTAGGTTTAATGGCAATGACCTACGGTAGTGTCTATGTTGCCAGTGTTGCAATGGGCGCACGGGATGAACACACCCTCCGGGCGTTCTTGGAAGCTGAGGCGTATGATGGACCTTCGCTGATTATTGCCTATAGCCACTGCATTGCTCACGGCATCAATATGCAGACTGCCATGAGTCATCAGAAGGAGATTGTGGAAAGCGGACGCTGGTTACTGTATCGCTATAATCCTGAGTTGCTCAAGGAAGGGAAGAACCCCTTACAAATTGATATGCGATCGCCCAAGAAGTCGGTTAAGGAGTCGTTCGCGGCTGAAAACCGCTTCAAGATGTTAACTAAGAGTAAACCAGCCCAAGCCAAGCAGCTACAACAAGAAGCCCAGAAAGATGTGGATGAACGCTGGAAGCTATACGAGTACATGGCTGCACGTACCCTGTCAAACGGAAACGGAAGTAAAGCCCATTAGCTACAGAGAATCTTTGTGAGTTTTATGTAGCTTGACGTTGGAAATGGTAGTTGAGGAAACACCAAACTCCCTTGCTAAGGATATAACAGTTTCCCCAGCTACCAACCGACGGATTTGGAGCACTTGTTTTGAAGTTAAATGACAGCGACTAATTAAGAGGAAAACAGCGAAATGGATTTAACTACCACTTATCTAGGATTAGAGTTGCGATCGCCCCTGGTTCCCTCCGCCGCCGCACCCCTTACCGAAAACATCGACAACCTCCGGCGCATGGAAGATGCAGGTGCAGCCGCAGTTGTCTTGCACAGCGTCTTTGAGGAACAATTGCAGCAAGAGGAGTACGAACTCCACCACCACCTCACCTACGGCACCGAGAGTTTTGCCGAGGCATTAACCTACTTCCCTGAACCCGAAACCTTCCACGTCGGACCTGAAGAATATCTCAACCACATCCGCAAGGCAAAGGAAATGGTGGATATTCCCATCATTGCCAGTCTCAACGGTTCTACCCTGGGCGGTTGGACGCACTATGCCAAACTCATTCAGCAAGCGGGTGCAAATGCGCTGGAACTGAATATTTACAGCATCCCCACCGATATGAATGTGACGGGTGCACAAGTCGAGCAAAACTATCTCGACATTCTCAGTGCTGTAAAATCGGAGGTTACTATCCCCCTCGCGCTGAAGTTGAGTCCCTTCTTCAGCAACATAGCAAACATGGCAAAACAGTTTGATCAAGCAGGAGCAGATGCGCTGGTGTTATTTAACCGCTTCTATCAGCCGGATCTTGACATCGAAGAGTTAGTCGTGCGCCCGAATATCCTCTTGAGTACTCCGCAAGCGATGCGTTTACCCATGCGCTGGATTGCAATTTTATATGGTCGCATTAACGCAGATTTGGCATCCACAAGCGGCATTCAAAGAGGGCACGATTCCATCAAAATGCTGATGGCGGGGGCAAAAGTTACGCAGATTTGTTCAGTGCTGTTGCGACATGGCATTGAGCATATCAAGGAACTTGAGCAGGAAATAATTCACTGGATGGAGGAACAAGAATACGAATCCGTGAAGCAAATGCAAGGCAGTATGAGCCAGATTAATTGTCCCGATGAAAGTGCCTTTGAACGGGTACAATATATGAAGGCGATTCAGAGTTATCACCCTGAATCACTGGCTTTTGCACCGTAGAGTTATACTGAATAGGGAACTTCGGATCAGGGAACGGGGAACGGGGAACGGGGCACGTGACTACTATAGCAGTCCTATAACCCACCTTCCCCACGTCAGGGAGCGGCAATAGGCGCACCCATAGGCGCGATTTTGGCAGATGTAACCGCAAAGACTTTAGCCGAGGAAGTTGTAGAGAAAGTCGAGGATATGGGAGAGAAAATTGAGGAGGGAGACTCTAAACCGGAGTTATCGGAAGATGGGGGTCAGAAATTGCAGGATAACCCAGAAGGATTGACAAAAGAAGCAAAATATATTATAAGAACTGTGTTATCCTTGGCTGTTCTTTTTGTGGTGTTCTGAAGTTCTGTTTAAGGGGACTGGGGACTGGGTGGAAATTTATCAGGGGATCCACCCCAATATAGCAATCGGGGCATGGTTCAAAATAGGGTAACACCCTTAGAGGGGGAGCAGGGGGAGCAGGGGGAGCAGGGGGAGCAGGGGGAGCAGGGGGAGCAGGGGGAGCAGGGGGAGCAGGGGG
>JBFRWF010000258.1:0-7279 GCA_051439465.1 Xenococcaceae cyanobacterium
ATCACTAGGTTCAGACCGTAGTGATGAGGGTAACGCAGCCCAAAAATTTCATCAAAGCGCACTTCTAATCGCTCCCTGTCTTGGGGAGTTGGCTGCTCTTGATAAGTTTTCAGTTCACGATAGTAAGCCCACAAGGTATCCTGGACTTGTTCAATCTCTTGCCGCTGCTGTGCTGTCACTCCATTGAGACGGGCGTTGCACTTCGTTCTATATGAACCCAACACAGAGCGTGGACTAAAATAGCAAACTGTTTGGCTCCGTCACGCTCGAATAATCATCTAGGCGTGAAAGTCCATGCTCAATTGCACTCCCGAGCAAGGCAGCCTCGGTTACCAATTTGATTCCCTGTTGACTGGTGATGCCCAATGCCTCTAGATATTGGCTCCACTCTTGGTCACCTTGACTAATGACCTGAGAAGAAAACTTCAGTTTGGACAGATGGCAAGCTGCCAGTTGCTGCTGTTCCAAATAGCTGCGGGAATATTCATCATCGGACGAAGTCTTCATGAGGGCCTCGCTCCCATCCGCAGATAGTTTTCCCGACTTTTACTTTTGGTACTGCTGAAGTGAGCAAATAGGTTATTGCCGATGACTGTGCAATATCCATTCTGACCTTGATGTCTGGCTCCGGTGTCATCAGTATGTATATAATCGGCTGTCTCTAACCCTGCCTGCAAGATTTGACTCTGCTCAATGTGAAAAGACTCTTTATCCTCTACCAGGAGGCGGTTAACTTGACCTGTTGAAATATCCACCCCTAACTCCGGTCGCTGTTCACAGATTAAATTCTGGGGCACTCGACACTGATGATGTTGATAGAGAGTAAACGACCTCAGGGTGGGTCCGTAATGTCCTTGGTATTCTCTGGGTAACTTCCCGACTATTGTTTTTCCCTCGACTGTGACGATCTGTGCTAGCAGAAATCTGATGTTATGTCGCTTAAGAATCAAATCCTGTATGTCATATTCTCGATACCCATTGAAGATAGCTCCCTCTGGTAGCTCCTCTGGCTCGATAATCCGCTCTTCATCTACAATAAAACTCGTCTTCTTGCTGCGTTTGTCTGAACCAGCTCTTTTTCCCCCTTCTTTAGGCTTCTTGTCCTCTTGGTTAAGAGTGCTGGGTCGGATTTTCGGTTTTCCCTGTAGTTTCTTAGCAGCTTTGAGTTGCTCGTCGAGATTCGAGACTCTCTCTTCAAGAAAAGGCAATTTTGTTCTGCTGCTTCTCAATAAGCTGCTGCTGTTTCTCAATAAGCTGCTGCTGTTGAGCAACCAGGTTCAGCAACCAGTTGACCAAGAGAGTGTGTTCAGACTCCGGAATCTCAATAGGGAAGTTGGGAAGTGTCATTCTGCTATTAAAGCAGATGAAGAGTCCTTGAAGCAACCCGATCGCCATTTGTTCCCGATCGCCTTTGTTCCCCCGATCGCTTTGTTTCCCGCTCGCCACCAGTGGTTATTGAGCAGTTACATTTTACTTAATATCACACTTCATCCTTTCTTTTGAATTGGCTTTGGTAAATTTGCTCTAATAACTGTTCTAGATTTTGGGCAGGTTCTAGGCAAGATAATCCCCGACAGACTAACCCAACTGCATCCCTGGGTAGGTCAGTTTCTAACCGATAAACACTGGTGGGCAAATACTGGGGGATAATTACCCTCAACTGTTCCCCTGTAGTGCGAACTAGGGTGCCGTGGCGATACCAATCTAAAGCCGTAAATAAGCTGGGACAGGCTTGGGGAGACTGCACCAGCACGCTGCTGAAAGCTTGCAGTCCTTGTTCTGCCCGATCGAGATACTCTAGGTTTTCGGTGAGTAGGGCAAGACGAACTAGGTTGGCGATCGCCACTCCATTGGCTGCTGGGGTAGCATTATCAATATAGCTGCGCTCCCGCACTAACAAATCATCACTGGCATCAGCAGCATTGTTATAGTATCCCCCCATCTCCACACTCCAGAGGAATTCATCCAACTCCTCTTGCACCTTAATTGCCTTTTCTAACCAGCTAGTTTCTTCAGGGGAGGAGTCTTGTAAATCCAATAGTGCTTTAATAAACAGGGCGTAATCTTCCGACTGAGCTAGCACTGTCGGTTGACCATCATAATTCAATCGATGAAAGCGCCCCTCCACCCATTGGCGATCGAGAATAAAATTGGCTGCGCGGGTTGCTAATTCCAAATAAGACTTATCCCCAAAAACTCCATAAGCCCTAGCTAAACCTGAAATCATAAAACTATTCCAGGCGACAATCATTTTAGTATCTGTCACTGGCGGAATGCGACCTTTCCAGTTAACCGTTTTCGCTTCCTGGTTATTCCGTGCGGGGGGAAAGGTTTCTATCTCTGTTGCCGTCGTCCCGTAGCGCAGGGCAAACAGCTTATCTAAAACTGCTTCAATACTATCTGATAATTTACCTCCCTGGCGGCGCTGCAAGACGTTACTGCCTTCAAAGTTGCCCTCTGAGGTGACGGTAAATTCTGCTTTCAGTTCTGCAAATTCATCAGCAGTAAACAGTTCTTCTAGTTCAGTGTAGCGCCAAACGTAAAATGTTCCTTCTTCCGGTTCTGCCTCTGCTGGATTAGTAAAACTGTCGGCATCTTGAGCAGCATAGAAGTAGCCTTCTGGTGCAGTCATCTCTCGCTTTAGCCACTTTACCGTTCCGGCGATCGCTCTTTCAAATGCTGGTTCAGTAATACCTGCACTCCAGAGATTTGCAAGATACTCGACAATCTGCCCATTGTCGTAGAGCATCTTTTCAAAGTGTGGTACTGTCCAGGTAGAGTCTACGGTGTAGCGGTGAAATCCACCGCCCACATGGTCATAAATGCCCCCTAATGCCAAGTCTTTTCCTCTTTGGCTGCATAATTCCTGACCATCATATCGAGATTCAACACTGAATCTGCTACCTTGAAGTGCCAGTTGAGCATAGGGGATCATCGGAAAGCTAGGACGACCGAAATCATTGACACCAATCACACCTGTATTCGTTTCGATGCCTTGATACAACAGTTCATCAGTCTCGTACTCGGCAGCTCTTGGCAGGATAGTTGCTCGCTGGAGAGTTCCGAGAATCTCTTGTTTAAAGGCTTGCAGCTTTTCTTTTTCTACGTCATAGAAGCGGCGAACTGACTGCAACACTTGCAAAAAGCCAGGACGACCATAGCGAGGTTCTACAGGAAAATAGGTGCCGCCATAAAAGGGCAATAGGTCATCGGGGGTGAGAAAAATATTCAGGGGCCAACCGCCTTGACCAGTCATCATTTGTAGCGTCTGCATATAGATGCTATCAATATCTGGTCTTTCTTCCCGATCGACTTTAATCGGCAAGAAATTAGCGTTCATGTAGTCGGCGATCGCCCCATTAGAAAATGCTTCTCCTTCCATGACCGTACACCAGTGACAGCTAGAGTAGCCAATGGAGAGGAATATGGGCTTATTTTCGGCCTTTGCAGTATGAAGTGCTTCTTCACACCAAGACCACCAATCAATGGGATTTTCAGCGTGTTTGCGCAGGTAGAGGCTTTGGGCTTGAGCAAGGCGATTGGACATGGTAACTGAAAGTCTTGTTATGACTATATTTTACCTGTTTTGAAACCCGTTTTTTTCTTGGCTTGTGAGAAATGCGGGCTCTGACTATGCAGGAAGCGCAGCAATCTCGTCCAACGCTTCCAACAGACGATTAATCTCTTCAAGATTGTTGTAGTGTACAAGCCCTATCCGCAGGAATCCGCCCCTCGACTCGATGCCTAATCGTTCAGTGAGGCCGAGGGCATAGAAATTGCCGTTCCAGGTGAAGATGCCGCGATCGCCCAACTCCTTGGCGACTGTGTAAGGAGTTTTCCCCGCGAGTCGTACTGCAACGGTTGGTGTCCGCCAGGCAAAGCGAACCGGATCGGTGATGCCATAGAAGGTTAAGCCAGGAATCTGCAGCAGTCCAGAGACCAACAGTTCGCACAGCTCCCTTTCGTCTTGCTGGCTCGCTTCCATCGCTGCTACCAGGGCGGCACGGCGGCTCTCAACGGATGGTGAGACGCGGCGGCCTAGTTCAGCCAGGTAGTCCATTGTTGCCACTAGCCCCGCAAGCCCTTCGTGATTCTGCGTTCCGGTTTCCCAGCGCGACGGAACCTGCTCTGAGGCAGGCCGCACCTTGTAAGGGTGCAGCCGGGCGAGATGCTCCCGCTTGCCATACAGGACACCGATATGCGGTCCGAAGAATTTGTAAGCGGAACAGGTTAGAAAGTCACACTCAAGCGCACCCACGTTGATCGGACCATGGGGCGCGTAGTGAACTGCATCGATAAAGACCAGCGCCCCAACAGCATGAGCTAATCGCACCACTTCTGCTACATCGTTGATCGTGCCCACTGCGTTGGACGCATACCCGAGAGCCACCAACCGCGTCCGCTCATTAATCTGCCGCTCCAGATCGACCATGTTTAGCGTGCAGTCTTCTACATTGATATCGACAACGCGGATTACGGCACCGCGTTCCTCCAACGCATACCAGGGGGCAACGTTGGCATCATGGTCTAGCCGCGTGACAATAATCTCGTCACCGGATTGGAGTTCGCGACCGATGGAGCGGCTCAGAGCAAAAGTGAGGGTGGTCATGTTGAGACCGAAAACCACTTCATCGCGATCGCATCCCAGGAAATCGGCCATGGCTGCGCGAGCTGAGGTAATGAGGGCATCTGTACGCGCACTCGTAGCAAAAGCCCCGTGGGCATTAGCATTCGACTTCTTCAGGTAGTCGCTCATCGCGTCCATCACCGATCCGGGCATCTGGGTGCCGCCCGGTCCATCGAAGAAAACCACAGGTTGGCCGTTGATTTCTTGTGCAAGCGCTGGAAACTGGTCGCGTATCCACCCAAGGTCAAGGGATATCATAAGAGGACTCCTGTGTTTTTGAGAATCTTGGAGTAGGGAACTTCGGATCAGGGAACAGGGAACAGGGAATATAGTTAATTTTAATTTTGTCCTACTACTCTAGTTGACGTTTAATTCTGTCGACTGACTTATCAGGGATTGGAAGCTTATCTCTTTCATTGGCGGAATCCTAGTGAGAGCAAGGTTTTCTGCCACATGGCTCGGGTTTTTCATCCCAACCAGAGCTGTGAGCAAGCCAGGAGAGCTGCGCGTGAACTGGAGGGCACGCTGGCCATTTGTTTTGAGACCGTCGCCTAGAGCCGAGGCAATCCGGGCTGTGATTTTGCCTAAGACTTGTGCCTGAGCGATCGCCGCACTGGCAATGGTCGTAATTCCTAGACGCCGGGCTGCTTCTATCGCGGGTAGTTGCTCTTCCTTCACCCTTTGAGTTGGTTCCAGGAGGGCTTCCGGCATCGCCAGATTCAAGGGCAGTTGAATGAACTGGAAATGACTCTCCTTGTCTCTAGCCACTGACTGAGCGATCGCCTTGACTCTGGCCAGATCGATGTGCTCCTTGGCCTGGGGTGGGACTCGGAAGCCGTTCCAGGTTGCGAGACCGTAGGCACCGATTTTTCCGGCAGCAGCAGCGCTCTCCAGAAACTCAAACGCGGCCTTTAGTCTTGCATAGAAGACATCGGGCGTCACCTCAGAAAGCTGGGTTTCTGGGTTATGAACATAGTAGATATCAATCGCTTCCAATCCGAGATTCGCGAGGCTGCGCTCCAGTTGCTCGCGAAGATAAGCAGGGTGCATGCAGTGGCACTGAGCGACCAGATCTCCCATCTTGAGGACAGAGCCGCTTTTTTTTACATACTCCTGGCGGAACCAGCCAACCCGGTTCGGATGCGGGATAAAGCCCCCTTTGGTGCAGATAATGATCTGTTCTCTCGATATCGCTCCGGACTCGATGAGTCGTCGGATGCCTTTCCCTACGCTCCGTTCGCCATGCTGGTAGCGATAATTGATGGCGGTATCAATCAGGTTGATGCCGCGCCCAACAGATTCAACGACGGCTGCTTCAACGAGCGCGTCTGTCTGTTCATCCGGCTTGCCAAGATAGGTTCCGAGGCCAATGGAGCTAGCAACAAGTCCCTTGACCTCTCGAAAATGTTCTGGTGCGCAGTCTTTGCTGTGCCGCTCCCGATAATGCAGTGTTCCTGCGGGAGTGGCTTTACCTGGGATGGTCATCCTGCTTTTTCCTTAGCTTCTGAGTCCAATGACTTAAGCTTAACTGGAGAGGAGGAAATCGAAGATCTAAATTATTTCTTAGCTTGAGAAGCTACCTTTTTTCCTTTTGATATTGCCTTGAGATATCTCTAAACCTAATCTGAAGTAGTGGAGAAAGTCATATAGCTCCGCCAACTTGCTCTCTGGGATGAGATTTACTTCTTCGAGTACTTTAGTCCTCAAGATCGATGAGTCCATATTCCAATTTTTTCCTATTCAGTGAGCCTTTTACTAATTACTCTAAGAAGGTGTTTGAAAAGTCCCCTCACTCGGAGGGATGGGCGTAGGCGTAGGCTTCGCCTACGCCCCTAAAACTTTTCAAAAACGCTCTAATAGGCACAAGATAGCAAATTGCTTAAAGCTAACCAGGTTTGAGAGCTAACAATCCCGTTTATCATTAGACTATTGCGCTCTTGGAATTCTCGGACAGCTGCCTCAGTTTGAGCGTCAAACTGACCATCAATAGGAGCTTTATAATCACCCGTAAGCTGGAGTAATCGCTGCAAGCTGATGACAGCATGACCACGGCTTCCAGGCTTTAGCAAGGGCATGTCAATGGGGGCACCGCTGTAAAGGGCTTGCCAAGTCAAGGTTCCGACGATGCCATCTTCTTTCAGAAAGAAGCAGTGCTGGAAATTAAGCACGGCATTTTTGAGTGACTGATCGAAGTTACCGTTTAAAGGACCTTGATAAATTTCATAATAGGAGAGTAGCTTTTGCAGTTCCACTACCCCTTCTCCAACTGAACCCAGTTGGAGTCGTGGTTGGCTCAGTCTAGAAGTAGCAGTGGTTTGAGGAATGAAAGTTTGAGTTTTCCTGAAAGCTTGCATTTTCACTCCTTAAACCATTTGGGTGTTCATAGAAACCAAGATAGTTTTAACTTCTCGCCTCCCACCTCACCCAACCTACTCACCCAACTGGGGGAAAAAAAGACTGAGTATTAGAACATAAATATTTTCGGTTAAGATATCAGGGGAGAGGGGGAGAGGGGGAGAGGAGGGCTCACAAGGGTAGGTTTTTAACAAAAGGGTGAGTCAGGATGATCGCACAAACGAAAAAATAAGCTTTTTCTCCCCCTGCTTCCCCTGCTCCCCCTGCTCCCCCTGCTCGTCTCAACCATAAATGTAA
>JBFRWF010000259.1:0-7342 GCA_051439465.1 Xenococcaceae cyanobacterium
AAATCAGCCAAAAGCCCTACTGGGCAAGGAATATAGTTTTTAACTCTATGCTTGAAGTGAATCCCTTGCCCAGTAGGGCTTTCAAGATTTTCTATTCATTTTTAGCACAGTAACTACGGAAGAACCAAGTAAAAGCCGTTAATAGCAGATATAACAAGCGGGTCAGTATTTATAAAGAGGGGAAACCTCAGAAGTTTTGGGATGACCAACTTAATGAGTGGACGCATAAAAGAGCTTGCTTCATGCGAGATGTCATTAACAAGACAGCACGCTTCATAGTCAATCACTGTCTTAAGAACGGGATAGGGAATATAGTGTTTGGTTGGGGTCAAGGCATTAAGACCGGGGCTAACCTCGGCAAGCGAAACAACCAAAACTTCGTTCAAATCCCCACAGCGAAGCTAAAAGAGCGGTTGCGTGAGTTGGCCGAATCAGTGGGAATAACGTTCACCGAGACGGAAGAATCATATACCAGCAAGGCTAGTTTCCTGGACGGAGACATACTGCCTACCCTTGGGGAGAAACCGACAGGATGGAAGCCAAGCGGAAAGCGGGTGAAGCGTGGATTGTACCGCTCGAATAGTGGCCAATTAATAAATGCTGACTGCAATGGTGCAGCCAATATTCTAAGAAAAGTAACGATACAGCTAGGGTTAACCCTAGCCGAGGTCGGTAAGGCAGCTTTGACACTGCCTAGGCGATATAACATTTTCAAGAACTTGAGAATATTATATCGCAGGCGCTCCGAGATGCGGCTAGTCTTCGACGCCCTTCGGGTAGACTTCGTCGCCCTTCGGGTACAGCCCATCTCGTAGCATCCGCGCTTGAATCCCCCGTCTTTCAAGCGGGGGAGATGTCAATCGTAAAGCCAGGATTTTATGGTCGGATCCCAGCTAACTAGTTCCTCCTCTGTAAACCAGAGGCTAATCTCTCGCTGTGCAGTCTCAATGGCATCAGAACCGTGGATCAGGTTGCGACCAATGCTGATCCCGTAATCCCCCCTAATAGTACCCGGTTCAGCATTAAGAGGATTGGTAGCACCAATAATTTTTCTGGCTGCGGCAACAACACCCTCTCCTTCCCATACCATTGCTACCACAGGGGCAGAAATAATGAAATCAACTAAACTCCCGAAAAATGGTTTTTCTCTGTGGACATCATAATGTTTTTCAGCAAGTTCGCGAGAAACCTTCATCATTTTTAGCCCAACCAGAGTAAAGCCTTTTGCCTCAAAACGCCGGATTACTTCGCCTACAAGGTTGCGCTGCACCCCATCGGGCTTGACCATTACGAATGTCCGTTCCAAGGTTTTCTCCTTTGTCTTTACAATAGATACAAACATTCTACTAGCAGTTGAATTGACTTAAGTAGGTCGATCAAATTAATTAGAAAATGGTTGAGAGAGGGAACTTCGGCTCAGGGAACTGAGTATAAATACTTAGTCAGCTTACTAAGCCAAGATTTGACTAATTAATCAACATATAATTAAGATAGATATAGGATTAATATTTATCTATGAATGACCTCTACGGAGGAAAAGATCCCAGAGATATACCCAGTTACTCCATCGGTGATGCTGCCCGCTATTTACGGATTCCAAGCAGCACGATTCGCGCTTGGACAGTCGGGTATCGTTATCCTATCAAGGACGGGTCAAAGTTCTTTGAACCTCTTATTTCCATTCCCAAACATAAGCCTTATCTACTCTCTTTTACCAATCTCGTCGAGGTTCATGTTCTCCGTGCCATTCGCCAACATCATAAAATTGAACTAAATAAGGTTCGAGAAGCTCTTGATTTCATTGATGAACAATTCAAGGTCCCTCATCCCTTGGCAAGGGAACTTTTTCGGACGGATGGGGTTGACTTATTTATAGAACGCTACGGTGCATTGATTAATGCTTCCAAGAGAGGACAAAGGGAACTAAAGAAATCTCTAAATACCCATCTAGAGCGTATTGAACCCGATGATAGGGGATTAGCGATTAAACTCTATCCCTTTACCCGTTCCCATGAAGAAGATAATCCCCACCTTGTCGTCATTGACCCCCGTATTGCCTTTGGTCGCCTCGTCATCGCCGGAACAGGCGTAGCCACAAGCATTGTCAAAGAACGGTATCGCGCAGGTGACTCCATTGATGAACTGGCAGATGACTACAACTGCGATCGCCTCGCCATTGAAGAAGCTATCCGCTGTGAACTCTCTGATGCTGCATGAGCCCACCTCAACCGCTCACCTTCTTCAATGTTTAACCTCGCTTCCCAAAACCTGTCAGGGGAAGATATGGCCGAGATATTCCTCTCGGCGATCGTCAAAATGCAGAGGTTTGCTCGGAAAAATCCCGCCCCCTTTATCGCTAAAGTTTATCGTGACAAGCGTGTTGAGATGTGGAAAGATGCTCAAACGCTCTTAGATGAACTAAAGTCGGGGGAAGATTAAGACCTGTATCTTTAAGGGCGCTCTAGGCGTTCTAGGGCAAACTGAATTAACTGATCGACTAATTGCGGGAAGGGAACCCCCGTAGCTGCCCAAAGCTGAGGATACATACTGGTGGCGGTAAAACCAGGTAGGGTATTGATTTCGTTGATTAGGACTTCTCCAGTGGCTTCGAGATAGAAAAAATCTACCCGTGCCAGTCCAGCGGCATCGACGGCGGCAAAGGCTTGGAGAGACATTTCTTGGATTTGAGAGGCAACTGCATCGGGAATGGGGGCAGGAATGAATAGTTGGGCGAGTCCTTCGGTGTATTTGGTTTCGTAGTTATAGAAATCGCTAGTAAAGGTAATTTCTCCCACTACTGATGCCTTGGGAGAGTCATTTCCCAACACCGCACACTCCACTTCCCTTGCCACAACTCCTGCTTCCAGAATCAGACGCCTGTCGTAGCTAGCGGCATTATCCAAAGCAGTTTCCAATTCCTGGCGCGATCGCGCTTTAGAAATACCCACCGACGATCCTAAATTGGCGGGTTTGACAAAACAGGGATAATCAAATATTTCATCAATTTCGTCACAGAGTTTGGGAAATACACAAGGATTAGACCAAATTTGTGACCGGGAAATTGCCATGTATTTCACCTGGGGCAAGCCTGCCTGGGCAAAAGCGGTCTTCATGGCAATCTTATCCATACCCAGAGATGACCCCAGTACGCCACTGCCAACAAAGGGAACTTGCATGAGGGTGAGTAATCCCTGAACCGTGCCATCTTCCCCATTAGGACCATGCAGGATAGGAAACCAGACATCTACCTCTGTTACCTGGGGAGGAAATTGCCAGATTGGTTGTTTGTTGTTTGTTGTTTGTTGTTTGTTACTGGTTTCTAGGTTTAAGGGGATACCGGATTCAAGTACTTGTTGGGCAACTTCTCCTGCTTGCCAGATGCCGTCTTTCTGGATGTAAACTGGCAGAAGTTCGTACTTAGGGGTATTCTCCTGGGCACTCAAGGCTTGAGCGATCGCCTGTGCAGAACTAATTGAAACTTCGTGTTCCCCTGAACGACCGCCAAACAGCAACCCAATCCGCAATTTTGTCATTAAATGATCCCTCTGGAAATCCTCATCGCAGATAGCCTATCATATCAGATCCGGTTAATTGCCCGTAAAAAAGCTCCTGACTGATTGGGAATAGGGAATTGGTTCAGACAAACTATTCCCCATTATCTATTCTCCATTACCTATTCCCTATTTCCTATTCCCTATTCCCTGTTGCCTGTTCCCTATTCCCTGTTCCCTATTCCCTATTCCCTGTTCCCTATTCCCTGTTCCCTATTTCATATTCCCTGTTGCCTGTTGCCTGTTGCCTGTTGCCTATTCCCTATTCCCTATTCCCTGTTCCCTATTCCCTATTCCCTGGTGCCTGTTGCCTGTTGCCTGTTGCCTGTTGCCTGTTCCCTATTCCCTATTCCCTGTTCCCTGTTCCCTATTCCCTACTTTTGCCTTTTGCATGCAAGCCTTTTGCCTTTGAGCGCTCTGCGGAGCAGCGACGAAGTCTAGCGAGTCCCTGTTCCCTGTTCCCTACTCCAAGTGTCCCGCCTTAAGTTGTTAGCCCTAAAATAAAGGGGGTGGACAAAAATACGCGAGTTATCAGGAGTGATAGTCGTGGCTACTCAATTACCGGAAACATCAGGAGCGTTAAGTTCAGCTCTTTATGAACAAGATTATTACCTATGGTTAGAAACAACTGTTAACCAGTTACGAGAAAGGAGGTTTGCTCAAGTTGATTTGGCTAATCTGATAGAAGAACTTGAAGACATGGGAAGGAGTCAAAAAAAGGCTGTTAAGAGCAATCTAAGAGTTGTTCTGATGCACCTCCTCAAATATAAATATCAACGGGAAAGACGCTCTAATAGCTGGTTGTTCACCATACAAGAGCATCGAACCAGACTAGAGGATGATTTTGCCGATAGCCCTAGCCTAAAGCTTTACTTCACTGAAGTTTTTGACGAATGCTACCAAAAAGCTAGAAAGCTAACTAAAACTGAAACAGGCTTACCGCTTGATACTTTCCCTGTAGAATCTCCCTTTACCCCTGAAGAAACTTTAAACTTTGACTACTTACCCGATTAAATGACTGCCTCTACTCGTTCGCCTGTCAAACTGAAAGCACGTGCTTCTGTAATTTTGATATTCAGAAGTTGACCTTTCAACTCCTGAATGTCACCTGTGAAAAAGGTAAGACGATTACCTCTAGTGCGCCCCATAACTTGCGCGGAATCTTTAGGATTTTGGTCTTCTACTAGGACTTCTTCAATGCGATCGAAGTAACGCTGCGATCGCTCGGCTGCTTTCTCTGCTACTAAAAGGTTAAGACGTTGCAGGCGATCGCTCTTGACTTCCTCACTAACCTGATTCTCCCACAAAGCTGCTGGAGTACCAGGACGGGGGGAATAAGCCGCCGTATTTAGTTGATCAAAACCAATATCCTCCACTAGCTTCAGGGTATTCTCAAACTGTTCCTCCGTCTCCCCAGGGAAGCCCACAATAACATCGGCACTAATCGAAGCATCTGGCATATACTCGCGAATTTTATCTATAATCCGGCGATACTTCTGGTGGGTGTAACCCCGTGCCATTGCCTTGAGAATCTCGTTATCCCCAGACTGGAAAGGAATGTGGAAATGCTCGCAAACCTTGGGCAACTCCTTACAAGCGCGAATCAGCCGTTCAGTGAAATAACGGGGGTGACTGGTAGCAAAGCGAAGGCGCTCGATTCCTGACACATCATGGACATAGTGGAGTAAATCTGTCAAGGTATGCTTGTGCCTTCCCGATTTAGTACTCCCTGGTAAATCCCTTCCGTAGGCATCGATATTTTGCCCCAGCAAAGTGACTTCCTTATATCCCTGCCTGCCTAACTCTTCCATTTCTGCCCGAATTGCCTCTGGAGTGCGGGATTGTTCAACCCCTCGGACATTCGGCACTACACAATAAGTACAGCGTTCGTTGCAGCCATAAATCACATTCACCCAGGCTGTTACCGTGCTTTCGCGGCGGGGTTTGGTGATATCTTCAATGATGTGAATCGGTTCTGTGGCGACTACTTGATTGCCATCAAATACCTGTTCTAGTAAATCCTGCAAGCGGTTAGCGTGTTGGGGACCCATTACTAAATCTAACTCAGGTACTCGCCGCAGCAGTTTTTCTCCTTCCTGCTGGGCGACGCATCCGGCGACAATTAGGGTTAAGTCGGGTTTTTCATGCTTGCGCTTTGCCTGTCTACCGAGGTAAGAATAAACCTTTTGCTCGGCATTATCCCGAATTGTACAGGTGTTGTAGAGGATTATATCAGCTTTATTGGGGTCTTCTGAGCACTCTAAGCCCATATCTTCCAGGATGCCAGCCATACGCTCCGAGTCGGCTTTGTTCATCTGGCAGCCGAAGGTGGTGATGTGATATTGGCGTGATTTGGTGATCATAATGAGTTATGAGCGAGAACTTGCTTTTTACTTTTCTCGGGAGCTTTCTAGCATAGCTATTGGTTGGTTTTCCTCCGTGACGCTCCCACACTTCACACTTCGGGTAAGTGTGGGTTTCTGGCACCTAGATAGGATAACCAGAACTTCGGTAGAGGTACTGTTAGTAGTTGAAAAGGTAACCACAGTTTTCCCTCAGGGCGCGTTTTCCTTTGCCTAACAGGGAGCTTCAACGGATTTGGTAGGTTGTTTGCGCTTTTTTTGTTTACCTTCTTGCTGATCTTTTTCGATAGTTTTGTAACGCTTAATATTTTCTAGATAATCACTTTGCCATATCCCAACAGGGCGAATTTCATTACTGTTTTGTGACCACCAATGAAAGCGATTCTCCTTCGGAGACGCTACTCTTACGAGAAGGCTCCGCCTACGCGAACGCCTAGCTGCCAGTTATACCAATACTGAGCTACCCGCCGCCAGTAGTTAAGCTCTAACTTCTGGCTATTGTCTGGATATGCTTGGTACTGGTAGTTGAGGATCATTCTTATTTTTCTCTCACCTTTCTAGATATCTCCGGCAAGTGGTAAAATTGTTCTACATTATTCTACAACATTTTTTGAAAAGTGACAATAGACATCAGTTGTCAAAATCACCGGGGTTGACCGGATAATTTTGACGCGCATTCATCTCACGCTCCCCTAGTCTGACTACGCTGCTAGACTAGGTTTCGCCCCTGCTGTCGCAGCGCGTCGCTCTAGGCTACGCCGCTCTTCGAGTACGAGTACGCAGTACGGGTGAGACGTGAGGCTTCTGCGCTTTTCAGCTAAGAGCTTGTGAAAAAAGGTCAGCGGTAGTCAACACAGATCAGAAAGCAGGGAGGAGGCATTTAGGAGAAAATGGGTCAAATGAACATCGACTCTTCTCATCATCTCAACCCTGAGGGGGATAATGGGGTGCTCGCAGCATCCCAGAAAAGTTTTCGCTCTATTGACTTTAGTTATTGCTGAAGTCGTCTGAGCTGGTCAAGCGAGTTTTGGAACCACTCTATATTTTCTTGTTGTTGATAGAGGTCTACGGCTTGGAGAAAATTCTCAATGGCCTTTTGTCTATCTCCAAGTTTTTTGTAAGTATTACCCCGACCATAGTAGGCATTAGCATAGTTAGAATTAATGCGAATAACTTGGTTGTAATCTTCTATTGCTGCCTGATAGTCTTTTAAATTCTCGCGGGTAACACCCCGGTTGTGGTAGGCACCAGCATAGTCAGGATTAATGTGAATAGCTGAAGTGTAATCTTCTATTGCTGCCTGATATTCTCCCAAGTCATCCCGGGCAATACCCCGGTTGTTGTAGGCTGCGGCATCGTTAGGATTAATGCGAATAGCTTGGTTGTAATCTTCTATCGCTGCCTGATATTCTCCCAAGTAATAGCGGG
>JBFRWF010000260.1:0-13327 GCA_051439465.1 Xenococcaceae cyanobacterium
AGCATCATATCTCACGACACCAACTGTTTGAGCCGACGAAAACCCTCGAGGCGTTGCATCATGCGACTTCCAAGCGGAAAGTAAAACAAACTGCTTCCATGCCAGTAGTTCCCTCAAACAGAGTTACTCATAATGGGAAGTCACCGATGTCCCAAAACTGTTAATCTGTTAACTTTTTAGCAGGTTTTATCAGGTTTTTAGAAGGTGTATATCTTGGTTCGGTACTCCCCAATAGTAAGCCTGACGCGATTAGATACAATAAACTCAACAAGTAGTTATCGAGCTAGGCTCTCGAACCGTGACGACGACCCACTCTAACCCATAGGGTACAGTGTGGGCTTCGAAAGGAAGCCTTCGTCATTAGCCTTAGCACCTTGTTACTTTAGCGCTTGCCCTCGACGTTCTTTTTTAATTAATAAGGACGAGGGCTTAGTTAAAGATTGCCAGAGGTGCTATGTTACCCCAGAGACGTTGGGCTTCTCGTCAGTTTAGCTAAGAAGGAGCCAATCAGAGTACTGGAGAGAAAAGCACGCATGGGAAGAGTAGTCGGCATTGACCTGGGGACAACTAACTCCGTGGTAGCCGTCATGGAAGGCGGAAAGCCAGTGGTAATTGCCAATTCAGAAGGAATGCGAACAACCCCCTCTGTGGTTGGCTTTAATAAAGACGAGGAACTTTTAGTTGGGCAAATGGCCCGACGGCAAGCCGTGCTTAATCCTAAGAATACCTTTTATGCGGTTAAGCGCTTTATGGGTCGTAAGTATGCCGAACTCCAACCCGAATCAAAGCGAGTCCCCTATACAATTCGCCGTGAGGAAAACGGCAATATCCAAATTCGCTGTCCCCGTCTGAAAAAGGAATTTGCTCCCGAAGAAGTTTCAGCCATGATCCTGCAGAAGTTGGCAGAAGAAGCCAGCCGCTATCTGGGAGAGGACGTGACGGGAGCAGTGATTACAGTTCCTGCTTATTTTAATGATTCCCAACGACAAGCAACCAGAGATGCAGGACGCATTGCTGGTTTGGAGGTGATGCGGATTCTCAATGAACCGACAGCAGCATCTTTGGCTTATGGTTTAGATCAGCAGGAAAGTCAGACTATTCTGGTATTTGACGTCGGTGGCGGTACTTTTGATGTCTCAATTCTGGAAGTTGGGGATGGAGTATTCGAGGTGAAAGCTACCAGTGGAGATACCCAGCTAGGGGGAAATGACTTTGATAAGAAAATTGTTGATTGGTTAGCCGAGCAATTTCTAGAAAAGGAAGGAGTGGATCTGCGACGCGATCGCCAAGCTTTGCAACGCCTCACTGAAGCGGCAGAAAAAGCGAAAATTGAACTTTCCGGGGTCAGTGTCACAGATATTAATTTACCCTTCATCACCGCCACCGAAGACGGACCCAAACACATCGAATGCCGGCTGGAGCGCTCCCAGTTTGAGGAGTTATCTGGGGACTTGGTGAGTCGCCTGCGTCGCCCGCTCAAGCGAGCCATCTCAGATGCTGGTATTAGTCCCGTGCAAATTGATGAGGTAGTATTGGTAGGGGGGTCTACTCGTATCCCAATGGTGCAACAGCTAGTGCGCAGCTTCATCGATAAGGAGCCAAATCAGAACGTTAACCCTGATGAAGTGGTCGCTGTAGGTGCAGCGATTCAGGCGGGCATTCTGGCGGGTGAGGTGAAAGATATTCTCCTGTTGGATGTTACCCCTCTCTCTATGGGGTTGGAGACGATTGGCGGCGTGATGAAGAGGTTGATCCCTCGCAATACGACTATCCCAGTGCGACGTTCTGATATTTTTTCCACAGGAGAAAATAACCAAACCCTGGTGGAAATTCATGTCCTTCAGGGGGAACGGGAAATGGCAGGGGGTAATAAATCTTTGGGTCGGTTTAAACTCACAGGCATTCCCCCAGCTCCCAGGGGTGTGCCTCAAGTGCAGGTGTCTTTCGATATTGATGCCAATGGGATTTTACAAGTAACTGCTCGGGATAAAACCACTGGTCGAGAACAAAGTATTACCATTCAGGGAGCCTCAACCCTGAGCGAGTTTGAAGTCAATCGGATGATGCGGGAGGCGGCGCAGTTTGCCCAGCAGGATCGGGAACGTCGGGAACGGGTGGAAAAACGCAACCGCGCTAAAGCTTTGACGGATCAAGCTCAACGACGACTCAAGGAAGTCACCCTGGATTTTGGTATTCAATTTGTCAGCTCTTATCGGCGTCGCATTGAATCTTTGAGTGAGGAAATCCTTGAGAGTCTCGAACGGGATGATGAGCGGCGTCTTGACAGGGCTCAATCGGATCTTCAGGATGCCCTCTACGAAATGAATCGGGAAGTGCGGCTGCAATACGAACCAGAGGAGGAGGATGACTTTTTTGACTCCATCCGTCGTACCTTTACCGGAGAAAGGGATGATGATCTACCCTATTCTTCAAGAAATTCTTCTTACCGCGATGACTATCGCTCTGGGAGCTATGATAATTACTACGATGAAAGAGACTCCTCAAGGCCCAGGTATCGTAACTCTTCGGACGAAACCAGTCGCCGCTATAATCGCGGTCGGGCACAAATTCCCTATGAAAATGATTGGGATGAAGATGATGATGATTGGTTCTAATTGGTTCGTAGTCAGTGGTCAGTAGCACTATATTGATGTAATGACTTATATAACAGTCCTAAATGAGTCGTGACAAATCAAAACATATATAAACGACCAGAATCCTTACCCCCTATTGCCTATTGCCTATTGCCTATTGCCTATTGCCTGTTCCCTGTTGTCTATTGCCTATTGCCTGTTCCCTGTTCCCTGTCCCCTGTTCCCTGTTCCCTATTCCCTATTTCCTGTTGCCTGTTGCCTGTTGCCTGTTGCCTGTTGCCTTTTGAGTAGCGTTTTGATTCACAACCCTTTAGAGAACTGCTATATAACAATTACAAAGGACAATTGACTACTGACCATTGATACGCGAAGTGATATGCAAAAAGTTCTGAACTATTATGAAATTTTGGGGATTGCCAGAAATGCCTCCGGCGACGAGATTAAAAAAGCATATCGGAGACTGGCTCGGCGGTATCATCCTGATGTAAATCCGGGAAATAAAGCAACAGAAGAGAAGTTTAAGGATATTAATGAAGCCTATGACATTCTCTCTGATGAGAATAAGCGCTTGGAATATAATAAGCTCCTCTTCGGGAAGGCAAGGCGTAAACCTTCTAGAGTCAATGGAAATGGCAGCGCTCCCAGTTATCGCCAGAATTTTGATTTGAGGAAGTTTAAAGACTTCACCCCAGGAACGATTAAAACGCCAAGAGTTGTTACTCCTCGTAACAGTCGCCGGGATGTGGAGGCAAGACTGACTTTGCCGTTGGAGAAAGCTTATCAAGGGGGAAAGGAGCGCATTCGCCTAGAAGACGGGCGATCGCTAGAAGTAGATATGCCTTCTGGGATGGTGAATGGTCAACGAATACGACTCAAGGGTCAAGGTATCGACGGGGGCGACCTCTATTTAAAAATTACTGTAGCTCGTCATCCCTTCTTTGAGGTGCAAGGGCCAGATATTTACTGTCAGGTGCCAGTAACTCCCAGTGAAGCAGTGCTGGGAGGTGCGGTGAAAGTGCCAACTATCGATGGTTTGGTGAAGATGACTGTGCCTAGGGGTGTCAGATCGGGTCAGCGGTTACGCCTTGCCAATAAAGGCTATCCCGATGCTCAAGGAAACCGGGGGGATCAGTTAGTGGAAATTAAGATTGCGGTTCCTCAATCTCCGAGTTCAGAAGAGCGAGAACTTTACGAGAAACTGCGACAGATAGAAAGGTTTAATCCGCGCCGGAATTTGATTAATTGATTTGTCAAAAGTTGTTTGTTATTTGTCCTTTAAATTTTACACTTTAGACTTGATACTTCAGACTTTTAATGACTTTCTCGGCAAAATCGATCTAGTCTTCTCTGGAATTGTTGCAGGGATTGAGAAAGTATTTTTCTTTTCAGTGGGGGGTATGCCCCTGATTATCCTCTGGATTATTGGCGGCGGTATTTTCTGCACCTGGCGCATGGGTTTTATTAATATCCGTGGGTTTAAACACGCCATCGATGTGGCGCGAGGGAAATACGATCAACCCCACGATCGCACTGAAGGAGAAGTCTCTCACTTTCAAGCTTTGGCAACCGCCCTATCTGGAACTGTGGGATTGGGGAATATTGCTGGGGTGGCGATCGCTATCCAAATGGGAGGTCCCGGTGCTGTCTTCTGGATGACTGCAGCAGGGCTATTGGGAATGTCGAGTAAGTTTGTGGAATGCACTTTAGGGGTGAAGTACCGCACCATAAAGCCTGATGGCACTGTAGCTGGGGGACCGATGTATTACCTCTGGCTGGGCTTATCTGAGTTGGGATTGCCGAAACTGGGCAAAAGTCTGGGCATCTTCTTCGCTATTTTTTGCATGGGTGCATCCCTAGGTGGGGGCAATATGTTTCAAGCTAACCAGTCTTTTGCCGCCCTTTCGAGTGTGATACCTATTGTGGAAGATTACGACTGGCTTTTTGGTCTGATGGTTGCCTTTCTAGTAGGGCTAGTAATTGTGGGAGGTATTAGCCGCATCGCTGTTGTTACCAGTAAGCTAGTACCAGCTATGTTGGTTGTTTACCTGATAGGCTGCCTTTGGGTTCTAGGAGTCAGAATTACTGAAATTCCTGCTGCCTTTAGTACGATTATTCAGGAAGCTTTTTCTCCCCAGGCGGTTGAGGGGGGTTTGGTGGGTGTACTGGTGCAAGGGATTCGGCGCAGTGCTTTTTCCAATGGCGCAGGGTTGGGTTCAGCGGCGATCGCTCACTCCACAGCTCGGACGAAAGAGCCTGTCAGGGAGGGCATTGTCGCTGTATTAGAACCATTTATTGATACTGTCGTCATCTGTAATCTCACGGCACTGGTAATTGTGATTACCCGGATGTATGGCAACATTGAAACTACGGCAACCAGTGGTTCTGAGTTAACCGCAGCGGCTTTTGAGAGGGTAATTGATTGGTTTCCCCTGGTGTTAGTAGTGGTAATCTTCTTGTTTGCTTTCTCTACTATGATTACCTCTAGTTACTACGGTGAGCGATGCTGGGCTTATTTATTTGGCGAAGAAACCATCATTACCTTTAAAAGTCTTTTTCTCCTGTGTATCTTTATTGGTTCTGTGGTTAATCTGGGAGCGGTATTGGATTTCAGCGATATGATGCTCCTGGCTATGTCTGTTCCCAACCTTCTCGGTTGCATTCTCTTGTCTGAGAAAGTAGCGGCAGATTTGAAAGATTATTGGGAGCGTTTGAAGGAGGAATCAAGGCTAAAGCCACAAGCTGAAGTGGTTGGGCAAGATTAAGAAATGTGGGCTCTTCCGAACTTGTTATGATAAATTATCGCCAAAAACGGTGTCGAGGGATGCTCAAGGGCGATCGCCGAAGGAAGTGATATCAAATCCGGTTGAATAACCATACTTCGTGGTGATATGAAATCCGGATCTAAAACCCCCTTTATCAATTTTCTGTCTTTTTCTTCCCCTGTTCCCTGTTTCCCTTTCCCCGCTCCCTGTTCCCTGTTCACTGTTCCCTGTTCCCGGAAAAAGGGGGTAGTTAACCCGGATTTGGTATGAGAGAGCTTCTGGAGCAGGGGAAGCAGGGGAGCAGGGGGAAAAGGATTTTGCTCACGGGGCGATCGGGGAATGCCATGAAGATAAGGGTAATCACCTCAGTTAAATTTTTTGACAGTATAAACAGGAATAAGAAAGTGAACAGAAGTCACCAATAAATAACCCGATGGTCTAACGTGAAAATGAAGTGCCAGTAATACACGAGGTTCCGCTAACGCTTCGCCTCGTGTATTACTGGTCACCTCGATTGTTTTGTTCGGCTTTTATAATACCTATTACTCCTTCAAACACCTGAACCACTACTTTACTTAATCTTTCATAATCTAATCGATCAGCCGTATCACCTTTTTGATGGTATTCTAAATTTCTATAAAAAGCTGTATCAGTAATCATAAAAGCATCAATTCCATATTCCCAGTAATTCCTATGATCTGAATAATCAATTCCTGGGACAAATGATGGTGCATTAATAGAATAAACAGGTAAATCACTAGACCCTTTCATATATTTTTTCATCTGTCTTACAATTGACCTTTGGCGTAGATCACCTACTAAAGCTATAAAATCACCCTTGTTGGGATAAAATAACTTAAGAAGTGGTATTGGATACAATTGGCTATTTTTTTCATCGCTGAAATATCCTATGGTTTCTAAGGAAATCATAAACTGGACTTTTATACCTTGAGAATGTAATGACTTAGCATGAATAGCGCTGCCCATATTTTTAGTACCGAAAAAAGGAGGTTCTTCCAACGTATAAGCTACAAGTTCGATTTCTTTTGTTAATTTTTCTTTCCCCAATAAATATCCGAGTTCAATAAGTGCGGCAACTCCACTTGCATTATCATCTGCTCCTGGAGTATCTTCATTTGTATCATAATGAGCCCCTATAATAATTCGCTTATTGGATGGCGGGCCATAAATTCCGATAACATTTTTATAAATATCAACTCCTATTTTATATTCCTGGAAAGAAGTTCTAGCTCCGGATTTCTTAAAATGACTATAAATATATTCTGCAGCTCGATTCAGATTTTCTATCTCTCTCCAATTTTTTGGATGATATTGGTTTGACAATATCCTCACATGATTTTTTAATTTTATTTTTTCAATCTTTACTGAAGATGGCTTATTTTTTGAGAATGTTGGTTGAGCAATTATAATCCAAACAAAAAAAACAGGTGAACAAGCAAAAAGCATAATTAAAATTAGTAATCTTTTTAAAGAAAATTCCTTAATTATTTTCATTATTTTTTACCCTAACTATTAATTAGAATTTTTTTCCTAATAACAGTCTATGATGAGTATTATATCAAGAATTAATCGATTTGTTATCCCTGTTTTCTATCACATTAAACCAGATTTTTTGTAACCCTTTAAGGCGGCATCAATTTGTTTAAGCAGGGCATCTAAAGTGGAAGAATTATCTAAAACTACATCAGCAGCAGCTGCCTTTTTTTCAATGGTTAACTGGCTATTAATGCGAGCGATCGCTTGTTGTTCAGTCAGGCGATCGCGCTCGATTAAACGCCTTATTTGCTCCTGATATGAACAGCGCACCACCCAGATTTCTGTGACTAAATCAGTCATGTTAGCTTCAAATAATAAAGGGACAACTAAGATAACGGTTCGGGGTCCTAGCCTCTTAAGTTCTGACTGAAAGCAATGGCGCACATAAGGATGGACTTTTCCCTCTACCCAACGTCTCTCCTCTGAGTTGTTAAAAATAATCTCTCCTAGACCCTTGCGATTAAGAGTACCATCAGGCAACTGGATTCTACTACCATATCTTTTGACAATCTCATCCAAAACTGGCGAACCAGGTTGCACTGCTTCTCTAGCGTAGATATCAGCATCCAAGACAGGTAGCCTATAAGTGTCAGCAAGATAACGAGAGACAGTGGTTTTGCCAGTGCCAATACCGCCAGTTAAGCCAATCAAGCGCTGAGAAATATTGAGCATTAGATAATCTAGAAGAGGGAGTTATCTGCAGGGCGATCAAGATGAATCCAATTACCTGTCCCAAGTGTGGCGGAAACTTAGAGCAAGTTGTCCATGGGGGTATTGAAGTAGACCGCTGCCTTAACTGTGCAGGGATTTGGTTTGACTCTCTGGAAGCAGAAAAGCTAAAAGCCATTAAAGATTCTGAGAGTGTAGATATAGGGAACCCACAAACTTCCAGTCACTTTGACCGGATCGAAGGAGAGATTGATTGCCCCAGATGTCACGCAAAAATGATTCCCATGCTTGACATCGACAAGTATAGTATCTGGTATGAAAAATGCCCAGAGTGCCACGGTGTCTGGTTTGATGCGGGTGAATTTAAGAAATTCAAGCGAAATTTCAAGCCCAGAGGCTTGCTGTATGGAGCAATACAGGTTTTTCGCCAAAAAAGGGATTGATACAGTCCATTAATAAAGGTTGACAAAAGAGCTGATATGTGTATTAACGAAAAAGCAAGAGATTAACCTCTCCCCGTCCCCCCCGTCTCCTCAACAAGTTTTATTTTTTTGCCATATTTATGAGAGAATTTTGTAAATTTATGATAACATCTTATAGAAACTTTAAAATTTGTTACTTAATTATTAAATGGATTTATTGGTAGTCGGTGCCACGGGCACCTTGGGAAGACAAGTAGCTCGTCGGGCTCTCGATCAAGGCTATCAGGTGCGCTGTTTAGTGCGAAATCTGAGAAAAGCGGCTTTTTTGAAAGAATGGGGAGCTGAGCTTGTCAAGGGTGACATTTGTAATGCCAAAACCCTGCCTCCTGCCCTTGAAGGCATCGATGCAGTAATCGATGCGGCAACGGCAAGAGCTACCGACTCCCTCAGTATTAAACAGGTAGATTGGGAAGGCAAAGTCCAACTCATTCAAGCAGTGAAAGCGGCTGGCATCGAACGGTATATCTTTTTCTCCATTCTCAATGCCGAGAAATATCCCCATGTCCCCTTGATGGAAATCAAGCATTGCACCGAGCTTTTCTTAGCAGAATCGGGATTAAAATACAATATTTTGCAACTCTGTGGTTTTATGACAGGGTTGATTAGTGAGTATGCGATTCCGATTTTAGACAATCAGAGCGTTTGGGTAACGGGGAAGAGTTCTCCCATTGCTTACATTGACACTCAAGACATTGCTAAATTTGCGCTCCGCGCCCTGGAAGTACCTGAAACGGAGAATAGGACATTCCCAGTAGTCGGTTCTCGTGCCTGGAGTGCTGACGAAATTATTAGCCTGTGTGAGCGATTGTCGGAACGGAAGGCCAAGATTACTCGAGTGCCATTGGGGGTTCTACGTCTAATGCGTCAGATAACTCGTTTTTTCCAGTGGAGTTACAATGTGTCCGATCGCTTGGCCTTTGCTGAGGTGTTGGCAAGTGGCAATGCCCTAGATGCTCCCATGGAGGAGGTTTATGAAGTATTCGGACTCGATCCCAAAGAGACTACTACTCTAGAAGCCTACCTAGAAGAATACTTTAGTCGGATTTTGAAAAAGCTCAAGGAAATTGATTACGAGAAAAACAAAAAGCAGAAGAAAAAGACACCCTTTAAATCTAAATCTTGAGGAATGGTAATTGGTAATTGGTCATTGGTCACTCAGTAATTTTTTTTTAAGCTTAAGCAGGATAATTAGTTGTGCTAAAAGCAGGCATTATCTACAACGATATAAAACCTACAGCTTGTAAGGTTGCGTCGGAATTGCAAGACAAGCTAACTGCTTGTGGTTGGGAAGTTTGTATAGGGACTGGTTTTGGGGGCATCCTCGGATACTCTCGCCCGGAACGTCCCGTTTGTCACACCCGAATCGAACAGTTAACGCCTCCTGATTTTGACAAAGATGTTCCTTTTGCCATTGTTTTAGGAGGAGATGGCACGGTTTTATCAGCTTGTCGTCAGCTTGCCCCCTGTGGCATCCCTTTGCTGACTGTGAATACAGGGCATATGGGATTTCTGACTGAAACTTACGTAAATCAGTTGCCCCAAGCGATAGAAAAGTTGCTGGTTCAAGACTATGAAATTGAAGAGCGGTCGATGCTTACAGTACAGGTGTTTCGGGAGGAGGTGCTGCTGTGGGAGGCACTTTGCCTGAATGAGATGGTACTGCATCGGGAACCTTTAACCAGCATGTGCCATTTTGAAATCCAAATCGGCAGACACGCCCCAGTGGATATTGCTGCGGATGGGGTAATCGTCTCAACACCAACAGGTTCGACGGCTTACTCCCTCAGTGCAGGTGGTCCGGTGGTGACACCAGATGTGCCAGTGTTGCAACTAGCCCCTATCTGTCCCCATTCCCTAGCGTCTCGGGGTTTGGTCTTTTCTGATGCAGAGCCAGTGAATATTTTTCCTGCCAATCCTAGCCAGATGGTGATGGTGGTGGATGGGAATGGGGGCTGTTATGTTTTGCCAGAGGATCGGGTACATATAGAGCGATCGCCATATCCGGCTCGTTTTATCCGCTTGCAGCCACCAGAATTTTTCCGAATTTTGCGAGAAAAATTGGGCTGGGGACTCCCCCATATCGCCAAACCCAACTCTGTGGAACTTCCTTAATCAATAGTCAGTCCTTCTTTTTGAGTGCTGATTTCTATCTGAGCTGTTCAGCCGTTGTTGATTAGTGCTAAAACAGAAAAGAGCCATTAAGTATTAATACTCATTTTTTGCTCATGTCCTTTGTAACCTCAGATCTTAATCCCTGTGTTTTGTTAGTCAAGACTGACGAAACCTTTGCTCAACAGGCGAGTCTTGATTTGAGAGAAGCAGGCTATGCCACTGTGATTGTAACAGATACTACCAAAGGTTTGGAGCTAGTGGATGAACTACAACCAGCAATGGTAGTGTTAGATCTTACCCTAGCAGGAGAATCGGGATTAAAGTTTTGCCGCCAGATCAGAAGTGCAGGCAAGCGGTTTACGGTGCTAATGTTGGTAGATCGAGAAACAGTTGATGAGCGGGTGGCTTGTCTAGAAGCTGGAGCGGATGATTATTTACTCAAACCTTATCAGTCAGAGGACTTTTTGCAGCTAATACGCTTCTACCTGCAACCCACAGAAAAAGTCAGGGAACAGTTGCGTTTTGGGGAACTGGTTTTAGATCTGAGTACGCGTCGGGCACTCTGTAACGGACAGAGAATTGACCTGACTATGAAGGAATTTGAACTGCTCAAGTATCTGATGTCCCATCCCAAAGAGGTATTGACTAGGGAACAGATTATGGAAAATGTTTGGGGCTATGATTTTCGGGGTGAGTCCAATGTGATTGAAGTGTATATCCGCTATTTACGCCTCAAGATTGAAAATGAGAGTCGAAAGCGCCTCATTCAGACAGTACGAGGTGTAGGTTACGTTTTACGGGAGTCTTAGGGATTAGCGACTGGTGAGGAAGTGATACCAAGTTCCATTCAAACATAGTAGGTCCGAATGTAGGGGCACGGCATCATCGGATGCAGAGAGATTTTTATTGTGCTGGATACGACTGAGGTAAACTTCCAGTCCATCTCGTTGCAAATTTTGAAACCAATTGCTCAAAGTTGCTGCTTAGGCTGTAAGATAAGCAAAGTTGACTTTCTCTAAGCGGCTACCAGAAAAAATAAGTTCTGCTTGTTGGATGAATTACAGAGTTGAAACCACTTTTCACTTAATCTATGGCAAAATTTAATAATATTGCCAGAGATAGAGGCTCAAAGCGACTATTTAATATAATCTTTTCCTTTAGAGCCTTGCTCATTTTAAGTCAGATTGCCTTCTTCAACATTTTGTCTGTTGCTCAATTAGTCCTTGACAGTGAGCCGATGACGATTGGTGTGAGGTTTATGTCAGGGGAGTGAGGAGGTGACTGGGGACTGGGGACTGGTGAGGAGGTTCCCCAGGGATAAATCCAGGGGCTTGAAATAAGGAAAAATTGTCGAATCGCGCTACGCGTCCTCTCGACAATTTTTATTTCTACCGAAGGTGCGCCTACGGCGAGCGCATCTGTTATGGATGGAAAGAAACATATGGGGGACTATCCCAACAGCTTCTCATCCAGAGGTGAACTCTCTCTGTTTATCCCCCCATTCACTGCGATGCTCGACGATGCTCGACGATGCTCGACGATGCTCGAAATCGAAGATTTCTGCGCGTCGGTCAAAGATTTCTGCGCGTCGGCATCGCCAATCACCCCCTCAACAGTCACCACTTTCTTAGAAGGACTTCCGCTATTAGCCAGGGACTTGAGGATACTGTGGTTCAATTCAACGAACTAAATACCCTGATTCTCTGATTAAAAAATGGATTTTACATTCAAGGATACAAAAACACCAATGCCACCTGTCACCTATTCTCGATTTCTTCAGTTTTTGCAAGAAGAATTAGCGCTCTCTAACGATTCGATTGCGATCGCTCAACGCTCTGTGGAGCAAAATGCTGGTCCGTTGCCGATGATTCTCTGGCAGTACGGTTTAGTTACCATTGAAGAACTAGACCGCATCTATGACTGGCTAGAAACGGCATAATGCGGCCAGTTTTCTAGATAGTGAATTTACGATGCGATGTCCAAAAAACTGGTACTAATGGATCACGATGGGGCAATTGATGACTTTTTAGCGACCATCTTGCTGATGACCATGGAGGAGGTTCAATCCCTTGGTGTTATTGTTACTCCAGCGGACTGCTACATTCAAGCTGCTCTGAGCGTGACCCGCAAAATCCTAGACTTGATGGGACGGGAGAAAGTTCCAGTGGCAGAGAGTAAAGTGCGGGGTCTCAATCCTTTCCCTCCCAGCTTTTGTCGGGATTCAGTAATCATCGACCACTTCCCCATTCTCAATGAGCAGGAAACGATTCGTACTCCCCTGGTTAAAGAATCAGGACAGGTATTTATGGTCAAAGTCTTGCGGGAAGCGCCAGAGCCAGTCACGCTGATGGTGACAGGACCTTTGACGACGGTTGCTACTGCTCTAGACTTGGCACCGGAAATCGAAACCAAGATTAAAGAGATTGTCTGGATGGGGGGAGCGCTTAATGTACCCGGTAATGTAGAAAAAGCCTTTGCTCTAGAGCATGATGGATCGGCAGAATGGAATGTTTACTGGGACCCCATTGCTGCCGATCGCATTTGGCAAACCGAGATTCCTCTGGTGCTTTGTCCTTTGGATATCACCAACACTGTCCCTGTTACTTTGGAGTTTATCGGTCAACTGGCAAAACAGCGCCGTTATCCTCTCTCAGATTTAGCTGGGTTGTGTTACTCTCTCGCCATTCCCCATAATTATTATTGTTGGGATATTCTGGCGACGGCTTACCTGGCTCATCCTGAGTTTTACCAAGTAGGCGAATGGGAGACAACTATTGTCACTACGGGTATGAGTCAAGGTCGAACGCAGATAGAGCCTGGGGGTCGGAAAATTCAGGTAATGGAGAAGGTGGATAAAGTACGTTTCTATGCCTATCTCTTACAGCAATTTTGTTTTGTTTCTTGTTAATCCCTATCCCCTCCCCACCACCTATCCCTTACCCATAAGTCTTGAAACCCTTGTGGAGAGGGGGAGAGGGGGAGACTCGGTCGAGAGGGTGATGTAGAGTAAATTTCCCCAAAGATAGGGGTTCGGTGGAATAAATTCGGGGCGATTGCTAAAAAGAGAGTCGGAGCGCCGAAAATAGACCAAAAATTAGAAGGCTAGAAGCCTCTCTAGGAAACAGTTTCAGTCGTTGTGGGTAAAGGATAG
>JBFRWF010000261.1:0-6492 GCA_051439465.1 Xenococcaceae cyanobacterium
AACAGGGAACAGGGAATAGGGAATAGGGAATAGGTAATGGGGAATAGGTAATGGGGAATATAGTAGTCCTAAATGAGTCGTGGCAAATCAAAACATATATAAACTGTCCCGGCTTAAGTGGATACCCCAAAAAGTAGCCAGATATCTTTAATAACAAACTGATCAAACTTCACCACTTCTGATTCTGGCTGACTCGTATCAAAGTAGTAGCTACTCACTGTTCCGTCTCTGGTATCTAAAATACTGAAAACGGTGATGTTATTGCTAGCGATATAGGGCAACGGCTGATTATTCTCGTCAACCAGAGGAGCAATTTTCGGGAGCACCGGCTCTAGCCCATTAGCATCACCTGTTGCAGCATAATTTAAGTTAGGATTATCCGTTGGTATAGGTCGCTTCTTTTCCCCTATATAAGCACCGTAACTATTACCAACATTAGAAGATTCCAAAAAATTTATGCCACTGGGACTGACAAAGCGGTTCCAGAGGTGAGAGTGACCATAAAACACGAGGTGGACACCCGCAGACTCTAACAAAGGCATGAGATCGCGGATGATGTAATCATTCTCCTGAGGATATTCATAGCGGACTGATTGAATGCTCCCATCCGGTGCGTATTGAATTCTGGGCAGGGGATCGGTGTATGGGGGAACAATATTATTCCCTAGGGTATGAACCGGATGATGAAACATGACTATTTTATACTTCGCCTGCTCAAACTCCTTGCTCTTGAGTTCTTGCTCTAGCCAGCGGTACTGAGGGCTACCTTTGGCAATCGGTTCAAAAATATGTTGTCCATATCCCCACTTTTCCTCTTGATTGAGGTCTTTTTCCCGTTCTTGATATTTGCCTCGAACTTGGGAATCAAGGCTGGGCGATCGCCAAACATTTGTAACGTAAAGCACCACCAAACGAACATCACCGAAAGTCACAGCATAATACTTCTTTCCCCCGGAATTGCTCTGGGGGAGGGTGAAAATTTCCTCGTAAGTATCAGTATTAAAAGAATTAGCTTTGAGCCAAGCTTCTTGGAGCTGAGGATCTGCCCCTGGATTTAATTGCTGAGCAGATTCCTGATAGTAAATTTCAGCCTTAGTTCGAGGAAATGCGTCATTAAACTGGTCATTTAACCCCCCATTCTGGGAAAATCTCCCCATTATCTCGTGGTTGCCGATGGCTGGGAACAGAGGAGCATGTTGAATCAACTCACCCCCCTTATAAACCGTTTTCACCCCGTCTTTTTCTAGCTCATAGTATGCCTGACCTTGGAGACAGGGAAAGAAAGCACCGCCTCGATTATCATCAAACCACTCCGAAGCACGATCAGGAACATTAACCAAGTCTCCGGCAAAAAAGACACCATCCACCCGCCCAATTGTTTCAGCTACTTTTTGCAGATTAGCTGCTGTCATCGGCATTAGCTGATGATCGGAAGTCAAGAGAATCTTTAAGGGCTTTCCTGGTTTTGGCTGGGGAGCCAGGGTGAACACATCACTACTGATTTCCTCACTCGAGCCTTGGCTATTCCGGATACTCCTAACTCTATAGGGAATGCGCCTGCCAGGAGTCAAGCCACTCACCACGGCTTCATGACGCCAAATGTCCCGCATCGTCGTCTGTTGGTAACGGATATCTTCACCAGAACTTTGGTTAGTTTGATGGGCAACTCTCGATTTGTGGTCTTCGCGGAGGCGGCTGAGTTTAGTGGTTATTGCCTCCGATCTCTGATTCAGTTTTTCTCCATAGACAACGCTGTGGTGAGAACCAGCAAAGTCAGTAAACCAGACGACTCGCACTGAGTTTTCGGTAGGTAGTTGTAGAAAGGGATCGCTCAGCATTGGGGATGTAGATTTCATCTCTGGTTTATTTATGGACAGCACAAGTGGGACAAGAAGAAAAAACAGGAAAAATGTTGCGATCGTCAAGGTAATAAAAGCATATCTGAAGAACAAAAGACTGAGCTTTAGGCGATCGCCTTCATCAATCATAATGGCTAACAACTTAATGCGGGACAATTGGAGTAGGGAACTTCGGATCAGGGAACAGGCAACAGGCAACAGGGAATATAGCAGTAATAAATGAGTGGATAGCCAATTATTTTTCCCTTTAGTCCGAAGCCTAGTCTAGCCTAGTCTAGTCTAGTAAGCGCGAGTAGCGATCGCCATGATAAAATCAAGTGCAGATTGAACAGTTACATAACCAGTGAGTGAGCTTAAAATTCAGTTAACCACCACCGAAATCAATTTTAAAAAGCAGCTCTTGCAGAATTATAGCCCAGCCCTTAAGGCAATAGCTGTCCTAGAAGAAAACAACGGTAGACTTGATACCAGTTGGTTACCCGCCCCTACTTTGCGATCGCAGATTTTTTTTGCTATCCACTTAAGCCCCCAACCCAGCGATCGCCACGTTATGGATGGAAGAAAACACTTGTGTTTTCTTAAGAGTTGATAGCCTTAAATTCATACCTTTTCTATTGAACTTCGCCCCAAGGTATGCTATGCCGGATATGCAAATCCCTTTGTGGAAAGGGGATTTCAATCTTGTGTGCAGCAAAGGCTTTCCAAATTGCCCGGTTGAGTTCGCTGGTGACGCTCTTGGGTATCATTGGGTCGTCTAGCCAAACTGCAAGTTCAAAATTAATACTGGAGTCGCCAAATTTGACTAAATAAACTAGGGGTTCCGGTTGCGCCAACACTTTTGGGTGCTCTTTAGCAACCTTGAGTAAGATCTCAATTACTTCTTCAGGATTGCTATTGTAGCTAATTCTTACAGGTATTAAACGGCGAATAATGCGATCGCTACCTGTATAGGTAATAACCGTCGAGTTTAAAAAGGTCTGATTAGGAACAATTTTCTCGACATTATCAAAGGTTTGGACAGTTGTTGCGCGAATACTCAGGCGCTTGACTACAGTGACTTCACCATCCACTTCAACAACATCCCCTGGTTTTAAGGCACCTTCAAACAAAAGCAAAATTCCGCTGATGAAGTTGCCGATAATCTCTTGTAAGCCAAAGCCAGCGCCAACAGATAGCCCCCCTGTAATCGCAGCTACAGTGGTCGGGTTTAAGCCTAAGTGACTCAAAACGACAACAATCCCAAAGCCAATCAATACATAACGGATTAAGGTTAAAGCAGCTTCTACAACCCCTGGTTCAGCCGCAGTTTGTTTGGCAATCAGGCGATAGAGGATATCTTGAGCACCCCATAAGATCCCAATCCAGAGATACAAACCTACGATCGCCTCAAACAAAGAACCGACGGTAATGGTGCTTTCAAAAACTGATGTCAAAACAACATTAGTCAGTGGCTTGAGGTTAGTCAAATAAGACAGGATTTCAGCAATGAGGTACAGAATAAATAAAGGTGCAAACAAGCGGTAGTGGTAGCGGCGGACGAAGGATTTGGAAAAAGCAGCGTAGAGGATACCAATAAACAAGCGATAGACGAGCAGCACCCAAAACAACTTTATCACTTTGCTCAGGAGACCGACCAACAACCCCTGAGATAGTATCAACTGGCCGGCAATCGCGATCGCAATCAGACCTAAAATCGGAAAGTTGAGGTACTTGAAGAGGACTAACCCAGCCTGCCAATAGGATTGTAAGGGAGTCGGAAGTTGCCATCTTTTAATGAGATATCCCAGCCCTTTTGAAAGCAACCAAGCGAGCAGAATCACTAACAGGATTGCCAGTAATTGAATTTGGACGCTAGGACGCTCAAAAAAGATAAAAATTTTTGTAATAAAGTCATATAAGGGAGCAAAATTGAATCCATTAAACATGACAAATTTTTCTTACTCATCTTTTGATTGACGATCTATTTTCTGATTTAATTTCTCCCATAGCTGCTTGAATTCTGAGGCTGCCTCCCGGGGCGTCATCTCCCCTTCTATTACTCGGTTATAGAATCTGTTTCCATATTCGCGCCCGGTTCCCCCTCGCAAAGACATGTAATCCAATGAAACTGCTACTGCTGTTTTCGACTGAGTGAACAAGACTGCTTGGATAGGAGACAACCGTTCGTCAATTTTCACGTTACTATTAACGGGTATCAATGACTCTGTTTGTAGGGCTAATTTTGTTTGCTGCTCAACATTCGTCAAAAATTGGGCAAGTTGAAGCGCCAACTTGGTTGCCCCTGGAGAGGATGCCTGATTAAATACCAATGCTCTGGTAAAGATAGGCGGGCCAGCGGATCTATTGGCTTTGCCTGGTAAAATCGCAACGCCGAGGTTATCTTCCCCTAACGTCGCTTTTAAATCCGATATCTCCTCAGACTTACAGACATAGTAAGCCAATTTTCCTTCAGCAAATGTCTTATGCAGAGTAGGGCGATCGTTAGCCAAGATAAAATTGGGATCCTTCTTCACTTGTTGCAGCCATTCCAACCACGCTGCCCAGGCTACTGTATCCAAGGTAAAGCCACTTTTAGGGCTATCCGATTGGGTTTTGAAAATTTGCACTCCCCAAAAGGTATCTAGGAAACTGGAAATCAAGCCAACTCGGCGTCCAGCTTTCACCTCTTTAGTCAGTTCAGGCAAAGTTTGTGGGGGGCGATCAACCTCGGCTTTGTTGTAGCAGAGAACTTGGGTAATTAAGGAAAGCGGCAAGCCATAGAGGTTATCTTGGAGCGTGACGTGACTAATTGGTCTGGGTAAGTAAGTTGATAGATCGAGGTTGTAGTCGTTGAGCGTTTGAATCGTTCCTGCTCTAATTAAGGGAAGCAGATCGAGATTCCAGACAATCATCAGATCAGGACCTAAGCCCGATTGCGATTGTTGAATAAATTCCTCGGATATCTCTGTTTCGGGAACGTATTCGCGCACAATCTTCACTTCTGGATACAGTTCGGTATAATCATCCAAGACGGCATTCAAAGTCTCAGCTTCTTTGCCTTGAAAAGAATACCAGATTAGAAGGCGACCTTGCAGTTGCTCCTCAGCTTCAGAGCCAATATTGCGACAAGCAGAAAGCAAAAGCGCGATCGCCAGCAACAAGATTCCCAAAAAACTTTGATACATATAGGTCGAGCGAATAATAACTGTTAATCCCAGCCCAAGGCGCGATTTATTTTCTGGGTCATTTCTGCTGCTGCCTCATTCGGTTTCATTTCCCCTTCCAGAACTCGGTTGTATAATAAGGTGCCATATTCACGAGCGATACTCTCTGCTATGTAGTCATAGTCCAGCGGAATTGCCACTGATGTTTTGGACTGCGCTAACAAGACTGCTTGTATGGGAGACAAGCGCCAATCAATCTTGACTTGTTTATTCACGGGGATTTGAGACTCGGTGTCTAGGGCGAGCTGGGTTTGCTGCTGAACGTTGGTCAAAAACTGGACCAGTTGAAGGGCCAACTCCATTCCGGCTGGGGAGGATGCCTGATTAAACACCAATGCTCTTGTGGTGATAATCGGACCAGCAGATCTACCAGCTTCGCTGGGTAAGAGAGTAACTCCGAGCTTCTCTTCGCCTAATGCTGCTTTTAGAGCCGATATCTCATCAGAATTACATACATAGTAAGCCAATTCTTCTTCAGCAAATGCCTGATGAAGCGAGAGCCGATCGCCATGAAGAATAAAATTAGGTTCAGTGTTAGCCTGTTTGAGCCACTCCAGCCACTCCGTCAAGCCTCCTTGATCGAGAGTCGCACGACCTTTAACATCAAATGGTTTTCCGCCAAAAATCTGTACTCCCCAAAATATTGCCATGAAATCCGATGTCAAGCCGACTCGTCGTCCAGACCGTGCTTCTTTGAGCAGTGCTGATAAGGTTTTTGGCGGTTGACTGACCTTTTTGGTATTGTAGCAAAGAACCTGGGTTTTCAAGGCAAAGGGCAAGGCGTAGAGTTTATTTTGGAAGCTGACGTGATTGATTGCTACAGGAAGATAAATCGAAAGGTCAAGGTTGTAGTCATTGAGTTCTCGGAGCGTTCCCGCCCGAATCAAATTATCCAGATCCCGGTATCTAACAATCATTAAGTCAGGACCCAAACCTGATTGAGTCTGTTGAATGAACTGTTCAGAGATATCCGCTGCCCGAACATATTCACTGACAATCTTGACTTTGGGATAAAGCTCAGTGTATTTATCCAAGATGTCGTTTAAAACCTCGGCTTCCTTGCCTTCAAAAAAGTGCCACAATAAAAGGCGTCCTTGCAGTTGCTCCTCTGTCTCAGATTGACTACTGCTACAAGCAGCAAGTAAGACAGCGATGGCTAGCAATAAGATGCCACAAAAACCCTGGTACATTTTCTCTAAATTCATAATTGTTTGTTGTAATAAATAATCAGTTAGGCCTTTATAGAATTCATTCACTTTATTTCTACGATCGCCTCCAAGGTAATCCCATCTAAAAGACCTATGGCTACCAACTTAAGGCGGGACACTAGGGAACTTCGGATCAGGGAACAGGGAACTTCGGATCAGGGAACAGGGAATAGGGAATAGGTAATGGGGAATAGGTAATGGGGAATATAAGAGTAGTCCTAA
>JBFRWF010000262.1:0-19899 GCA_051439465.1 Xenococcaceae cyanobacterium
GTACCTGGACAAAAATAAAAATTACTGGCTGAGAAAGGCAGGAGGCAGGAGGCAGGAGGCAGAGGGGGGATTTACAGCTAATTTACAATTCTTTACACAGCATCCTTTATTTATGTCCGACTACTTAGTATGTCAAGTTCCAAGGACAGGTTGTTATGCCATAGCTGTACTTTTTCTTAGTATTATTTCTCGTTAATCTCCAAGGGCTCTACCCAAATGGCTACAACCTGGACTCAACGCCATATTCTTTCTCTGGCTGATTTTGTGCCCGCTGAGTACGATACGGTGCTGCAAACTGCTTCTAGTTTCCGAGAAGTCCTCTCAAGACGGACAAAAAAGGTGCCAGCCTTGCAGGGACAGGTGGTTGCTAACTTATTTTTTGAACCCTCCACGCGCACCCGCAGCAGTTTTGAACTGGCGGCAAAGCGACTGTCTGCTGATACCCTCAATTTTTCTCCAGGAACATCTTCTCTGGCCAAAGGGGAAACGATTTTGGATACGGCGAAAACCTATATGGCGATGGGAGCAGATATTATGGTGATTCGTCATCAGCAAGCGGGAGTCCCCCAGGCGATCGCCGCTGAAATGAATCGCCTCGGATCGGGGGTGAGTGTTCTCAATGCTGGTGATGGACAGCATGAACACCCCTCCCAAGCCTTGCTGGACTTATTTACCATTTGTTCCCTTTTAGAATGGGATCATCCCTACCTAGAACTACTCAAGGGTAAGAAGATAGCCATTGTCGGGGATATTCTCCACTCACGGGTAGCACGCTCTAATATTTGGAGTTTGACGGCGGCGGGAGCTGAGGTACATTTAGCAGGACCGCCTACATTAGTACCCAAGCTATTTGCAGATACCATTGATGGTTCTGGTGAAGGAAAGTTACTGCTTCACTGGGAAGTTGAACCAGCGTTGCGAGATGCAGACTTTGTGATGACCTTGCGGCTGCAAAAGGAACGAATGTCCGATCATCTACTACCTAGTCTGCGGGAGTATCATCAGCGTTATGGAATTACCCGCGATCGCCTGAAGCTGTGCCAACCAGAAGTGAAGGTGCTACACCCTGGACCGGTGAACCGAGGCGTTGAAATTAGCTCAGATTTAATGGATGACCCTGAGTTCAGCCTGGTTTCTCAACAAGTGACTAGCGGTGTTGCTGTTCGCATGGCACTGCTGTATCTGATTGGTAGCAGCAAGGGAAGTGGGAAAACATAAATAACAGTTTGAATTTTTAAGGTTATTTCTATAATTAAGATTGTGTGGAACCAGCGGAGTTTTTATGGTTCAAGCTTTAGAAAATCCAGCAAATCCCCCTGTCATCGAACAGCGTTTCACTTGGCGCGGTTTGCAATGGCATCAGTTTAAGGCGATTCAAGCTAGCTTTGAGAATGTGCCAGGAGTGCGGTTATCTTATTGTGAGGGAATTTTAGAAATTGTGGGAATTGGAAAGCCACATGAGGCGATCCGGTGTCTGATTGGCTTACTCTTAGGGCAGTATTTCGTAGAAAAAGGGATTGAGTTTTTCCCAAGTGGCAGTTTTAGCCAAATCGTTGAGGGGGTTGTCGAGTATCAGGCGGATTTATCTTACTGTTTCGGGACGGATAAGGATGTTCCCGACTTGTCCATTGAAGTGGTGATGACTAGCGGCAGTCCGATTAAGCTTCGGAAGTATCGGCGGATGGGTGTGTCTGAAGTGTGGTTTTGGGAGGATGGCACCCTTGAAGTTTACCACTTGCGAGAGCAGGGTTATGAGCGGATTGCTAGAAGTGAGTTACTGCCGGAGTTGGATTTATCTTTGCTCAATCGCTGTATCCTGTTTTCTTCGCCGTTGGAAGCAATTAAGGAATTTCGTAAGAGCGTGTTTGAAAAGTTGTAGGGGGACTCAATACTGCTCGGATAAGCCTACAGGCTAAAGCCTGACGCTATTTGAAGCAAGTCCGCCTGCGCGGACTCTCACTTACTTTTGACTTTAGACTAGGCTTCGCCCCTGCTGACGCAGCGCGTCGCTGCTGTCGCAGATGACTTTTGACTTTTGACTTCTTACCCTGACGAGGTTTTGGCTCTTAACCGAGCAGTATTGGTAGGGGGACTTTTCAAACACTTTCTAAGAGCACTAGTGACTAATCATCCAAGGTCGTCCACTTCGCTTTTGAGTATACCTTGGTTTTGCAGGTTCCCTGTCTTGAGAACACTTCACCAGTCGAGGTTCCTTCCCTTCTCCACTCCGGAGTCGTACGGAACCAGAGTTTAAGTTCACCCTCGGCGGGGAGAAAATTCGCTTAACAACAGCCTCACAGTTTGGACAGTGCATAGGCGTACCTGCTTGAGCCAAGGTGCGCCACTGTTCAAAATCACCGCACTTATCACAACGGAATTCGTAAAGCGGCATAACAGTTAACCTCCCTAAGTTGGCAGAATATTCTGGTCAAAAATCTCCGTTGGAAGTGCCAGGGTACAACAAGCATTGGGAATATCCACAATACCACTCACCCGACCTTCAACAGGCGCACAACTCAGCAGTAAGTAGGCTTGCTCACCTGTATAGCCAAACTTTTTCAGGTACTCAATCGCATTCAAACAGGCACGACGATAGGCAACATGAGCATCTAGATAGTACTGCTCGCCGCTAAATTCATCAACAGAAATACCCTCAAAGATCAGATATTCAGAATAGCGCGGCTCAACTGGTCCCGGTTTGAAGATGGGGTTGATCATCCCGTACTTTTCTACGCCACCTTTAATAATATCCACATGGAGGTCAATGTACCCGGACATCTCAATTGCGCCGCAGAAGGAAATCTCACCATCTCCCTGAGAAAAGTGAATATCTCCCATAGAAAGTTTCCCACCCTCCACATAAACCGGAAAGTAAATGCGCGAACCCTTTGAGAGGTTTTTGATATCGCAGTTTCCACCATGTTCGCGGGGAGGAACTGTGCGTGCAGCTTCAGCCGCCACGCGGTCAAACTCTGCTCCCTTCAATGTGCCAAGGACTGCGTTTTCGGGATTCGGCAGTGCTGCCAAGGGAGGAATTTTGGGTTTCCAAGGTGGTCCTCCTTTTTCCACCAGTTCCTTCTCCCGCTTGTTCCACTTGGCGAGTAGTTCATGAGAAGGCGCACAACCAATTAAGCCTGGGTGCGTAATCCCTGCAAACCGCACCCCAGGAATATGTCGGGAACTGGTATAAATACCCTGCAAATCCCAACATGCTTTAGCCGCATTAGGAAAATGGTCAGTGAGGAACCCACCGCCATTCTCCCGGGCAAAAATACCTGTAAAACCCCACTCATCTTCCGGCAAAGCCCCAATATCCAGGATATCAACCACAAGGATATCCCCTGGCCCGACACCATTAACGTGAATCGGACCACTGAGAACGTGAACCACTGTGAGGTCTACATCATGAACATCCTCTGGACTATCGTTATTTTTGATCTGTCCATCTGTCCAGTCTTTGCACTCGATCCGAAATACATCGCCAGGATTGACTGAAACTACTGCTGGAATATCAGGATGCCAGCGGTTGTGACCAGGCACTTCCTGCTCGGACATGGGCTTGGTTAGGTCAACTTTGAAGAGAGTTTCAGGCATACTATTCCTCTAATTACTGACTGAGCAGTTGAAAACTTCCAGGCTGAACAAGCTTTCAGCAAGGAGTTTCGGCTATTATTCGTAATAGTAATGAATTCAAGGGACTTCATTGTAAAATCTACTACAAATAATCTCTAAATTTTTGAAAAAATTGTTTAGAACAAAATAAAAGTTAACTATAGAGACAAGGAAACAGTGAACGGGGAAGAAGGAACAGAAGGGGATTCAGTGTCTTCACAGTTCTTAACACAGTTAACATAATTTATATTCAGGTACTTAGGGATATACTAAGATATAAGTCTAAGTCTCCTTAAAACTAGCAGAGACACATGGAAAGATGTAGTGGTTGAGAGCTACATCCCAAGGTTTCCAGTCTCCGGTAGATTCAGAGGTTAGGACAAGAAGGAAGGTGGATGATGAAACTCACTCAAGCAAGACTTCTCAGAGCACTTATCTCTACTGCTAGTGTTGGTTTACTTAGCGTTGGTGCCCTTATGAGGCTGACACCATCAGCTATGGCGCAGATAAATGCAGAATGCTTCATGCTTAACTCTTCTGGAGAAGTTGTAGATTTGTCCTCTATTTGTACGGAGACAACTGTGAATGAGCCTACAAATCCTGAAAGCCCAAGCTCGATACCCACAGGAAGTGAACCTTCTGGTGTTTACAATCCCCCTGGTTCAGAGTTTAGTCAGGAAGAGCCAACTGAATCAAGGAGAGGGCGTGGACGGAATTGGAACATACGTAGGAGGCGTGCGAGACAAGAGAGACTACGGGAGAGACAGGTGGACACTCTAGAAGACGAATTCAGTAATGAATAGCCAGAGACTGCCACCTATTCTTCAGCCGGAAAGGTTGAATAATGACGAAGCCACAGTATGAAGAATATTGCCAAAATCAAGCGACAGTCTTAGTCCGGGAAAAATTTGGCACTGCCAATGTCTATGGCAAAAATGCTCAATCAATCCTCAATAGAGCCACAGGCTTCATCAAAGCCTATGATTTCACCCTCAATCCTTATCGGGGTTGCCAATACGGATGCAGTTATTGCTATGCTGCTGCCTTTAGTCCCAATAGTAAAATGCGTCAAGATTGGGGCAATTGGGTCATTATCAAGGAAAATGCTCAGGAGATTTTAGAGAAAGAACTTGCCAGATGGGATAAGAAAAATCCCGGTAAGCCTCCCAGCATTTATATGAGTAGCGTCACAGATCCTTATCAACCCATTGAATCAAAACAGCAGCTAACGCGGCAATTGCTAGAGGTGATGGTAAACTATCAACCGACTCTGGTGATTCAAACTCGCAGTCCGATGATTACTAGGGATATTGATATTCTCAAACAATTTCAGCGTCTGCGTATTAATATGAGTATTCCTACTGGTAGCGAACAGGTGAGGAAAGATTTTGAGCCGCGATCGCCTAGTATTAAAGCTAGAGTGCAAGCGATTGGCAAACTCAAACACAACATTGCTTGTGACGAAACCCACGAAGCGAGATTCTCCGTCACAGTAACGCCGTTACTTCCGACTCTGCCAGATGACGAAGCTGATTTTATCGACAAGCTAGCAGTAGTAGATCGGGTGGTAATTCAGGAGTTTCACCCTAGTAATAAGCGCTCTCTTGTTGCCTCAACTCGCGACGAAGCAATAACACTGAAGCGTAAATATGCCTGGTGGTATGATAATGAGCAACAAAGTTACCGGCAGTTTAAGAATAAGTTGACTGCCCAATTTGACGCACTGCTGGCTAATGTAGAGATTATGGAAGGCAAGGAAGGCTTTGGCTATGCTTGATAAGCTGGTTAATTGGTGGCGTTCATATCAGTTTCGTGCTGCTCTCAAGGGAGGTAATCAGCGACAAGCAAAGAAGATATTACGAGAAATTGAAAAATCCGGGTCAAAACTATCTTGGTTAGAGCAACTATTTAAAAAGCAACTAAAGTCTGAGGAATCTTTATCTTCTTATCGACGAGAATTAGCCTCTTTATCTAGGCAGTTACAAGAAGCTGTACAGAGAGCAAATAAAATAGATAAAGATGATGGGTTTATCAAATTTATTAGCCAAAGCTTTAAGCTGATTAAACACGATAATTATAAATTGCAATGCACTGGAATAGAAGAGCGGATATTTTCTGATTTTGAAGCGACTTTAGCTAATTTCTTACAAGAAGAATTTAGTAAGATACCAGAAGATAAATTGTATCCTGAATTAGAAAAAGCAATTCAAGATATTGAAGGATTAAAGAGTGGAGTAGATCCTAACTATAGTTGTAAGTTAACTCCCCATGCCTATTTTATGAAGTATTTTTTAGAAAATGTGTATTGTGCTTATCTAGCCTGGTTTCTGATCTATCAAGCGGGTTTAATTCCAAGGAATATCAAAATTCTCGATATTGCCGCTGGATTAGGAACAGTTGCTTATGGACTTGCTTTGTTGTTACAGAGTAGTAGCAACTTTTTTCCCATGCCTCAGATGCACATATCCTACTACTCTTTAGAACAACAAGCACCATTACAGTATCGTGGGCTTCAGTTTTGGAGAAGGTATATAGAACCTCAACAAACAGCCACCAATGCTTACTTTCGCTTTGATACAGCAGATATTTTTGATTACCACAATTACTCTCAGAAGCTTCCCGAAGCATTTTTCGATTTTATTGTTATTTCTCACTGCTTCTTTTATGAAGCACAGCAAAGACTGGATTCCCACAATATCTACAGGAAAATTTTTCAAAAAAACATAGCCACTGGTGGCTATGTTTTACTAATAGTGCAAGGCAGAAAGCTATTCAATGCCTATAATGTTCACCAAAGTGAAGACATTGATCAGGAGCAAAGCGTAATAAAAATGTTTCTTGAAGAATTGGGCTTACAATTAGAGTGGTACAAATACCTTACCTCTACAGCTCAAAGAACGCCTATGGAGGGAGCTAAATTTGCAAGCTTTGCCAGAGAAAATTTGCCTAAAATGAAGTATATGAACCCCTTAAAACATCAGTATTTGGAACAGAAGTTTGCCTCAAATTATGCCATTGATGATTATGTGATTTTGGCTAGGCGATGACCAAAGTAAGTAAGTGGACATAAATAAACAATGCTAAATTTTAGGTGGGCATTGCCCAGAATTATCTCTGTGCATGAGTTACAACTTTTTGGTCGGCAATGCCCACCCTACGATTATTCTTGTTCAGATTGAACAACCCCTATCCCTAGATTTGATTCCTGATCCAAAACCCAAAAAAGAGTAACCTTTAAATTCTGAATGAAAACTTACAACTGGATTGTAATTGGCGGTGGTATTACGGGAGCTGCTTTAAGTTACGAACTGGTAAAAAAAGGCTTTAGTGTCCTGTTATTAGAAAAAGATGCCACGCCAGAAAATGCTACTCGCTATAGTTATGGCGGACTTGCCTATTGGTCTGGTACTACAGAGTTAACTCGCCAACTGTGCCAAGAGGGAATAGAACTTCACCGCAATTTATCTGAGGAATTAGAGGCGGATACCGAGTTCCGGGAATTGGATTTAGTACTGACTATTGACCCTGAAGATGACCCCCAAGTTGTAGCAGACAGCTATTCTCAATTTGCCATTCCCCCTCGCCTTCTCAGTGTTGAGGAAGCTTGTGAACTAGAGCCGTTGCTCAACCCAAAAGCGATCGCAAGTGTCCTCAGACTTCCTCACGGTCATATTCATCCCCAAAAAACGACTCAAGGCTACCAGCAAATTTTCCGCCGCGCTGGGGGTGAAATTAAAATTGCTCAGGTAGTAAAACTGTTACGAAAGGGGGATAGGATTGAGGGAGTGAAAACCCCCAATCAAACCTATCATGCCGCCAACACAGTGGTCTGTGCCGGGGGTTTAAGCCGTTCCCTACTCAAGGAAGCTCGAATCAACCTTCGGCTCTATTTCACCCATGCGCAATTGATTAGAACTCCACCTGTAGACATCAAGCTGCGTACTCTGGTGATGCCAGCGACTCTAAAACGGTTGACCCTGGAAGCCGAAGCCAGTAAAGCTGAGATAGAGTCAATATGGGATAAACCTGGTTATGAGCCAGTGCCAGGGATTCTCGAACCTGGGGCAATTCAGTTCCTCGATGGCAGTTTATGTATCGGTCAGATCAGTCAAGTACTCACCGATCCTGAGGCTGAGATTAATGCAACAGCCAGTGAAAGGCAAATTCGCAAAGGAATAGGCAGAATACTACCGTCATTAGAAAATGTACCAGGAACCTGGAATCGTTGTCTAGTTGCTTTTGCCAATAACTCTCATCCCCTGGTTGGCGCAATTAACAACCTTGCCGGAGTCTATCTCTTCTCTGGATTTACAAGTACTTTGGTGTTTGCCCCACCTCTAGCCAAGCATTTTGCTAATTGGGTAGCAGGAGAAGAAGACGATATTATTCCTCAGCTATCTCCTGTTGGTTAATGTTTTCTTAGCACTTTAAGGCTAGAGATGATCAAAACTGCCTAACGAATTTATGCTGATTTAAGACGCAAGGATATGCCGATACAAACTCCTGATATTTTGGTAGCAGCAACAGCGATCGCTCTGGTTGACTGGCATTTAGATTCCTAGCAACTCATCGTTTGTACTACAATGAGCTAGAGGGTTATTGCTCAAGTAAATAGGAAAGAATCATGCCTAAAGTTTCTGTTCAAAAAAATGCAGCGAAGGATGAGGTGAAAGCGATGATTGTTCGTCGCGTTACTCCTATCATTGAGAACTTCTTGAAAAATGACAGCCTCTTGGATGAATTAGACCAGACCGAAATGGTCAGTCTTCTCTCAACGCTACTCACAGAGAAATTCTCTCTAGCAGAACTCAAGGCAATGACAGATGAGAGTTTGACCCGCAAAATCAGGCGGGTTCTCGGAGTAGAGGTTATGTTTGGGTTAATCAGGGACTTTACTCCAGAGCAAATGGCGGAATTTGATGTAGCAGTCTCTGGGCAAAACTGGCGATGAGTTATCTTTTGGATACAAATATTGTTACTGCAATCTTAAAGAGCAATCCAAAGGTAATTGATAAGCTTCGCGATATTAGTGTTCAAGAGCAGGATATTTTTATTAGTTGTATAACCTACTTTGAAGTTGAGGGGGGTCTATTAGCAGCCAATGCAACCAAGAAGTTATCTAAGTTTGAGAGGTTGTGTAGCAGTGATGTGACAGTTCTACTCTTAGACAGGCTAGAGATTATCAAAATTTCCTCGCGAATTTATGCTGATTTAAGACGCAAGGGGACGCCGATACAAACTGCTGATATTTTGATAGCAGCAACAGCGATCGCCCACAACCTAACTCTAGTGTCTAATGACTCCGATATGCTCAGAGTTCAGAAGCTGATTGTAGAAAATTGGCTCCGCTCAGACGTGAAATGACAGGTTAAAAAATGTCGGATTATCCGCTGCTTTTCCCTCTTGAATATCATACAGCCGACCCAAGGCATCATAATCATAGCCCACATTCCGCACCCTGCTATCCCTGAGTCAACAATTGCTAGACCCCATGTAGATCAATTTTTTCAATGATTGTTAAGACTTATTAAGTTTTGTAGGGTGGGCATTGCGGTACCAATGGGAAGATTTACCCAAAGAGTCAGAATCGGCAATGCCCACCAGACTCAACCCTTCACCCTGGGATGGTGGGCATTGCACAAAAATTCACTCTTTGGGCACTGACAATCCCTTACTGCAATGCCCACCCTACCCAATACTTGAATATCATACAGCCGACCCAAGGCATCATAATCATAGAGTCAATCCTGCGCCCGATTCGTAGAGCGAACATAGCAGAGATGGAGAGGTTCAACCCCCCGTTATAAATTCTTCCCAGTCACCAGCCACCAATTACCAATCCCCAATCCCCAATCCCCAATCACCAGCTTAACCTCTTTCAATTTGAGCGAAGATTTCCGACAAAATTTCCTCTGCCCCTTGCTGACGCAGACGCACTGCCAGTTCGCGCCCTAACTGTTCGGCATCACTAGCCTTACCACTGATGGTATCTTTCACCAGTTTCTTGCCATCTAAACTGGCAACCATCCCTGTCAAAGTAAGGGTTTCTCCCTCTATCTTGGTATTGACACCAATGGGTACTTGACAACCCCCTTCTAGTTCTCGCAACAAAGCCCGTTCAGCGTAGCAGCGATCGCGAGTTGGTTGGTCCTCAAGGGCTTTCAGTAATTCCAATATTTCCGGATCGCCAGCCCGGCATTCAATTCCCAACGCCCCTTGACCAACTGCGTGGAGAGAAATCTCAGAGGGGATAATTTGGTGGATGCGATCGCCCATTCCTAGCCGTTGTAACCCAGCCACTGCCAGGATAATTGCATCGAATTCCCCAGCGTCCAGTTTAGCCAGTCTGGTATTTACATTCCCTCGAATATCTTTAAATGTCAGGTGGGGGAAATGATGGCACAACTGTGCCAAGCGCCGCAGGGAGGATGTCCCCACTACAGCCCCCTCTGGCAAGGTGTCAATCTGCTTATCTTTATGTTTTTCATTTACCACCAGGGCATCAGCGGGGTCAACTCGTTTTGTGACACAGCCTAACATCAATCCTTCTGGCAGCTGAGTAGGCAAATCCTTGAGAGAATGAACTGCCAAGTCAATCTGGTTATTAAGCATTACCAATTCTAGTTCTTTGGTAAATAGCCCCTTATCCCCAATCTTGGCGAGGGCAACATCTAGAATTTTGTCCCCCTGGGTACTCATGGTCTCAACTTCAAACTGTATGTCGGGAAAATGTTGCTGGAGTTGTTCTTGTACCCAGTAAGTCTGAACCAGCGCCAACTGGCTTTTCCGGGAACCGATGCGAATGGTACGCTCAGAGATAACTGAAGATGTCATATAGGGTTTAAAAAGCAGATTAAGTGACTCGATCTAGAGGGCATTTATAAAATAAATCTTAACACGGCTATAGTGCTTGTTTTTGGTGGGTTACGACGGATAGTTAGAGACAAAGCACGAAGGAACAAAAACCGATGTTATTCGAGAAATGATTCGGTCTTTGGCGATTTCGGGTACATCGAATCCCCGAAATCGCCGTAGGGGGTCCATGTATCCCGACCCTCATCCTGCGGATAGAGCGCGGGACTTATCCCCCCCTACAACCCCCGAAAGTTAAAGTTTCGTGCCGCATTCAGGACAGAAATTGTTGCTGGCAGGGTTCTTTGCCTCACAGTTGCTGCAATAGACTAGCTCAACAGCTTGTTCGAGCTTACTGCGTTTTGGCAGTCCGATCATCTGAGCATTGCTCTTGCCTGGAGCGACCATCGGGTAACAGTTCTCATCCTTGGTCACTTGAGCATCTACCAACACTGGTCCATCGTGAGCCAGCATTTCGGCAATAACATCTGAGAGTTCAGCGCGATCGCGAATCACCATTCCTTTGACCCCAAAGGCTTTCGCCAACAGCTCAAAGTCTGGCATTCCCCCTTGCATATTAGAGGAGGAATAACGCTCTCCATAGAAAGTCTGCTGCCATTGGCGCACCATCCCTTGCCAGCCATTATTAATGATCACCGTCTTCACATTAATGCCAAACTGAGCCAAGGTTGCCAATTCTTGCAGATTCATCTGAAAGCTAGCATCACCACTGATACAGATTACCTCTTCATCCGGCAAAGCCACCTTTACCCCCATTGCAGCAGGCATGCCGTAACCCATTGTCCCTAAGCCAGCACTGGAAATCCAGCGACGGGGGCCATTTTTGAGAAACTGAGCCGCCCACATCTGGTGTTGACCCACATCCGTGGTGTAATAGGCATTAGGAGCCTGACTGCCCAACTCCACAATCACCTCTTGGGGGGATAAGCTATCGGGATGGTGGGGGACAACTAAAGGATAATCCTGACGCCAACGGTCAATGCGCTCCAACCACTCTTGTGTGCTATTTGGATGAGCTGGCAAATCCAACTCCCGCGCCCGTTGTAGTATCTGTTCTAAAATCTGGCGCACATCTCCCACAATTGGCACTTCAGGAGCGCGGTTTTTTCCGACTTCTGCCGGGTCAATATCAATCTGAATTACTTTAGCGTGGGAGGCAAACTCATCTAACTTGCCCGTCACCCGGTCATCAAACCTTGCCCCCACGGCAATCAGTAAGTCGCACTCACTGACAGCAAAGTTGGCGTAAGCGGTGCCGTGCATTCCCAACATACCCACAGATAGGGGATGGTGTTCGTCAAACGCCCCTAACCCCATCAGGGTTGTGGTAACCGGAATCTGAAAACGCTCTCCTAGTTCATGTACTTGGGCATAGGCATTGGCAGAAATCGCCCCCCCACCAACATAAAGCAATGGTCTTTGGGATTCTTGAATCAGATGCAATGCTGCGTTAATCTGGCGCGGATTGCCCTTGACGGTGGGACGGTATCCGGGCAACTTCACATCCCCCGGTTTCACTGGCACATAGTCGCATTCCTCTAAGCCCACATCTTTCGGCACATCAATCAGGACCGGTCCAGGACGACCTGTGCTAGCAATATGGAAGGCTTCAGCAACAATCCGCGCCATATCTTTGGCGTGACGTACTACATAGGAGTTTTTAACTATCGGTAGGGTAATCCCAAAAATATCTGTTTCTTGGAAGGCATCGGTGCCAATCGCCTTACGGGCAACTTGACCCGTGACTGCTACCATTGGAATAGAGTCCATATGGGCGGTAGCAATCCCTGTTACCAGGTTAGTTGCACCGGGACCAGAGGTGGCAAAACAGACTCCTACTTTACCAGTAGCGCGGGCATATCCATCGGCAGCATGGGAGGCGCCCTGTTCATGTCTAACGAGGATGTGCTGAATCTCTCCTCTGGCTTCTGCTCTATATAGCTCGTCATAAATCGGGAGGATTGCACCGCCGGGATAGCCGAAAATATGCTTGACACCGTGGCGCTGGAGACTGTCGATTAAGGCAAACCCACCTGTACGGCGCCTAGAAGTCATGGTCGGGGGTGATGTTTTTTTAGGAACGCTTGAGGAAACCACGAGACAAACTGTCCAACTTGCTCACTTTTTATCTTTAATTTTGTCACTAATGATCCAATACACAGGTAAAAAAATTGATATTTTTAAGGTTTTAGTCTAAGCCAATCTGCTATCTGTGTCGAGGGAAGGGAGATAACCCTTGCCTCTAGGGGGTTACAGGCTGACTCTTGAGGAGAGGATAAAGGATTCGGTGACACTTAGGTTATCCCCCCATAATGTGGCGATCGCTGCTTTGCCGGCTTAAGCCGGGACAATTGTAGGGATTTTGCTTGACATTACTTGCCATATTTGATTAATTTATCAAGATTATAGCAAGTAATGTCAACAACCCGCTCTCAACCGCTAGGCGGTATGAAAGGGGCATGCATTACCAGGCTCCGGCCTGTAACGAGGTCGAATTGATTAGTCTTAGCCAGCCATCGGGCTGCGTTATGGAGGAATGTATAGGTAATCTGGGGCCATCCACTAGCCCTTGTCAAACTGCCCTGTTGTATTAAACATCATGTTATGCGGTTAGTAGTAATGAGCAAAAAGATGATTGGTGATTTGTGATTGAGGAAATATTTTGATCCGCAGCTCCCGAATTTAATCCGGTCGAGAGGCAAAAACTTATTGGATCCGAGGGCATAGCTCAGGATATTTTAGCCATAATGAACGTATTTTCTGCTCGTCTTTTAGCTGTAGTCACAAAAATAAGCAACAGGATAGTTAAACAACTACCAGAGGTAGCTAACAGCCTTGAATAAAGTCACATGCCAAACGAAAGTCCCCCATAGCATCACGCTGTTCTGTGATGCTATGGGGTTCCTTTTTGGTCAAATAGAACGTGGTCTCTACAAGGCTGTGCAGCAAGGAGAGAAGCTCAATCAACTCAAAAGAGAAAACCAAATTGAATTGCGGATTGATATCTCAAGGCATGTGTGGAGCGCCTGGAATGTACTCTCAAGGAAACTGCTAAACTGTGCTAAGCGTCACAGCTTCTTTTCCAGTTGGGAACAAGCCATCTACAGATCAACCTTTCAGATGAGTCAACTTCGGCTGATAGGTATGTTGGGAAGCCATCAATACACTTGTAGAAAGCCCGTGAAAACAACAATAGCTGGTAAAACTGCTCGACCAGCACCTCGGTACATCAGCTTGATCTAGATTTGCCGAGGATTTAAGGAGCGGTGATGCGAGAAGTTAACGTGGTGGAGGAGTAAACAATGACACTCTTGAATCAACTCTGGAACGAGAAAGAAGGCCAACAGTCCTATGATATTAGGAATGGTCAACCTTTCAGATGAGTCAACTTCGGTTGATAGGTCTGTTGGGAAGCTATCAATGCACTTGTAGAAAGCCTGTGAAGACAACAATAGCTGGTAAAACTGCTCGACCAGCACCTCGGTACATCAGCTTTATCGAGATTTGTCGGGGATTTAAGGAGCGTGATGTGAGAGGTAAACGTGGTGGAGGAGTGAATAATGACCCTGTTGAATCAGCTCTGGAACGAGAAAGAAGGCCAACAGCGCTATGATATTAGGAATGATATGAAATCTCCCGTCAGTTATCCAGAGTCATCTCAAGGAGCAAAAACAATTTCTATCTGGTTGGTTTCCAAGCTAGCAGAACTGCTGGAGCTTGAAACCCATGAAATAGATATCCGCAAGGACTTTACCGATTACGGTCTAAATTCCGTCGAAGCAGCAAACCTCTCAGGAGATCTGGAGAACTTCCTCGGACGTCGGCTCCCTCCTACCCTGGTGTGGGATTACCCAACTATCGAGGCTTTAGCTCACTATTTGGCTGAGGATACTTCCGCCGATGCCAGAGTAAACCCAGGTAGCAAAGTAGAGATGTTACCTGCAACATCTATACCGGAAGATTCAGTAAAGATATTACCTTCACTAACTCAAAGGTCTGATGCACAAGTGGAGGCTGCTCCCGGTGAAGAGGTTCCGCCGGAATACTACCGTTTCGACCTCTACCCAGAATACCGCAAACTGCAACTGCAACTAGCCCAAATCAAGGCTCTCGGCATCAGCAACCCTTTCTTCAGAGTCCAGGAACGGGTGGTTAACGATACAACCCTAATCGGGAACCGGGAACTGATCAATTACGCCACCTACAACTATCTGGGGATGTCCGGCGATCCAGCTGTGTCCAAGGCTGCCAAGGAAGCCATTGATCTTTATGGTACGTCCGCATCGGCAAGCCGCCTTGTGTCAGGGGAAAAGCCGCTACACCGAGAGTTGGAGAGAGAAATTGCGGATTTGATTGGCACTGAGGACAGTATCGTCTATGTCGGAGGTCACGCCACCAACGTGACCACAATTGGTCACCTGTTCGGGCAAAACGATCTTATACTGTACGATTCCCTGAGCCACAATAGCATCCTACAGGGGTGCTTCCTATCTGGGGCAAGTATTATCGCATTTCCCCATAACGACTGGCAAGCCCTCGAGCAACTGCTGCGCGATCGCCGTCATCGCTACAAACGGGTACTCATCGTTATTGAAGGTGTATACAGTACTGACGGTGACATTCCCAACCTGCCAAAGTTCATTGAGGTCAAGAAACGCCACAAGGCTTTCCTGATGGTAGACGAAGCTCACTCCATCGGGGTACTTGGAAAGTACGGTGGCGGTATCGGTGAGTTATTCGGGGTCGATCCTGCTGATGTCGATCTTTGGATGGGCACCCTCAGCAAGTCCTTCGCTAGCTGTGGCGGCTATATCGCAGGTAGCTCCGCTATGGTGGAATACCTCAAGTACACTGCACCAGGCTTCGTTTATAGTGTGGGCATATCCCCACCCAACGCCGCAGCAACACTGGCAGCAATAGGGGTACTCAAAGCTGAGCCAGAGCGAGTTGCACGCTTGCACTCCCGAGCCAAACTCTTCCTGGAGTTAGCGGCTTCTCGAGGACTCAACACAGGCATGAGCAAAGGCTCTCCTGTGGTTCCCATCATCGTTGGTGACTCCTTGAAATCCGTGCAACTCTCCCAGAACCTCTTTGAGCGCGGTATAAATGTGCCTTTTATGTTTTACCCATCTGTACCAAAGAATGCTGCTCGCCTGCGCTTCTTCATAACTTGTACCCACACAGAGGAGCAAATCCGCTTCACTGTGGACACCCTTGCCGCAGAGTTAGGGAAGATTAAACACTCCTGATGCCCTAAAAATCAGGCTTTTTTAGTCCTTTTTCTCGAGCAATTTCCAACAAATCAGAGCAGGAGGACGACGCGATCGCAAACTTGATCAGGGAATTCTGAACCTCCAACAGAGCACAGCGGAGTGCGCTGAATTCAGACTTTATACTGAATCCGGGTTTAAAACCCCCTCGATCAATTTTCTATATTTTTCTTCCCCTGCTCCCTATTCCCCGTTCCCCGTTCCCTGTTCCCTGTTCCGAAGTTCCCTGTTCCGAAGTTCCCTGGTTCCAGAGAAAAGGGGGTAATTAACCCGGATTTGGGATCATTTGACAATCGGTGCGATCGCGCTGGGTTTGTCTTAATCATTCAATCAGGTTTTTCACCCGTCTCAGCAACCAGTCATATTTGGCTTGGGCAACAGGAATGTTCTTTAGAACCTCTTCTGAGAGAACAATTGAATTAATTTCTTTCGAAGGTAAATTGTCTTTCCGTTGGTCGATATCTCTGAGTATAGTGCGCAATCGACTAGACAGAAAAATAGCGATCGCTCGATAAAACCGGGAAGCAAAACCCACATCTTGCTGTAGTGTGTTCGCCAGTTTATGCCTGGAGATCGACAATACCAGCGAGTCTTCAAGCGCTTCAACACTTGCAGAGGGGAGGCTGTTGTCCATGAAGGACATTTCTCCGAACACCTCACCACTTCCTAAGATAGCGATTTCATTACTGCCATCTTGGATCGCGATAGAAACAGATACCGTTCCTTCCAGTAAGATGTAGAGCGCATCGATAGATTTGCCTTCTGTAATCAGGACGGTACCAGTAGGAATTTTCTCTAAATGGCCAGTAGTAATTATCCAGTCGAGATCGTCATCATTTAATTCCCCAAAGAGTAACAGCGCTTTTTTCATTGAAACACCTCACCTCCAGCCGCTCCTGAAAACTCACCCAAACTTGGACATATCTTAAAGTTTGACATACTTCCACAGTAAGCTTGGTTATATCGTGGGATTCTCAGCACAATTGCTCATTCTCAGTTCATCGAGCCGACTTAGAATGCTGAAGTATCCGCTCCTATCATCGCTATAAAGAGAGCCTTCTCCCGGTTCTAGGTAAGCTGGATGTAAGCCTCTGGGCGAGCATATTTCCCAACTTGTGCAGAGGAAGTCCGCCTCTGTGATAAAGGGCGACCACTTCTTGATGAGAAGGATGGCTTCCTAACCTCATTAACTATTGTATGAGAAATGTTGAAAAAAAAACAGCCGCCTCCACCAAGAAGCAGCTGTTTTAATCTGTTAGTAACTCATAGATAGAGTAATTAGTAATCAAAACCTCCGGCACCAGCGCCAGCACCTGTCGGAGCTTTTTCCTTCTCCGGCTTGTCAACCACGATACACTCAGTAGTCAGCACCATGCCAGCGATAGAAGCCGCATTTTGCATAGCGGAACGAGCCACCTTTGCCGGGTCAACAATACCCGCTTCAAACATCTCGGTCAACTCATCCTTCGCCGCATCGTAGCCGATGTTGAAGTCTTTTTCTTTCACACGCTCAGCAATCACTGCACCATTTTGACCTGCATTTTCGGCAATCCGCTTCAGCGGTGAGGAAAGAGCGCGAACAACAATCATTGCACCGATCAACCCTTCACCAGAGAGGTTTTGAGTTGCCCACTCTTCCAGTTGCGGAGCCAGGTGAGCTAGGGTAGTACCACCACCAGGAACGATACCTTCTTCAACTGCTGCTTTGGTAGCGTTAATGGCATCTTCCAAGCGCAGCTTGCGGTCTTTCATTTCTGTTTCGGTAGCTGCACCCACTTTAATTACGGCAACCCCACCAGCCAGTTTGGCTAGACGCTCTTGCAGTTTTTCCTTGTCGTAGGAGGATTCGGTTTCCTCAATCTGACGCCGGATTTGCTCACAACGAGCCTTGACTTCTTTTTCGTTACCCTCAGCCACGATGGTGGTGTTGTCTTTAGTAATGGTAACGCGGCGAGCTTTGCCAAGCATGTCTATTTTGGCACTTTCTAGCTTGAGACCAGCGTCTTCGCTGATCACTTGACCACTAGTTAACACCGCGATGTCTGCCAGCATTTGCTTGCGGCGATCGCCAAAACCAGGAGCCTTTACCGCTGCTACAGTCAACACACCCCGCAGACGGTTGACTACCAAGGTAGCCAGGGCTTCTTTCTCGATATCCTCAGCGATAATTATCAAGGGTTTGCCCTGCCGTGCCGCCTGCTCCAACACTGGCAATAGGTCTTGTACCAGGGTAATTTTCTTGTCGGTAATTAAGATGAAAGGATCATCCAAAACCGCTTCCATCCGCTCAGCGTCGGTAACGAAGTAGGGGGAAATGTAACCCTTGTCGAAGCGCATCCCCTCGGTGATTTCCAGTTCAGTGGTCATGGATTTGCCTTCTTCAAGGGAGATGACGCCCTCTTTGCCCACTTTATCCATTGCCTGGGCAATCATCTTGCCGACGTCTGGGTCGTTGCCAGCGGAAATCGTACCCACCTGGGCGATTGCTTTGGACTCTTCGACTGGCTTGGCATGCTCGGCAATTTTTTCCACCAGAAATTCCGTGGCTTTGTCTATCCCGCGCTTGATGGCGATAGGATTAGCTCCGGCAGCAACGTTGCGCAAGCCTTCTTTGACCATAGCGTGAGCTAAGACGGTGGCGGTGGTGGTGCCATCACCAGCAACGTCGTTGGTTTTGGAGGCAGCTTGACGAATCAGGGATACGCCAGTGTTCTCGATGTGGTCTTCTAGTTCGATTTCTTTGGCAATGGTGACGCCGTCGTTGACGATTTGGGGAGCTCCAAATTTCTTCTCTAGCACCACATTGCGTCCCTTGGGACCCAGGGTAATGGCGACGGATTCGGATAACAGGTCTATTCCTTTTTCCAGGGCGCGACGAGCTTCGTCGTTGTAGATGATGGATTTAGCCATATATGTCTCTCTTGCTCAGTAAAAAGTGGACTGATGTGATGGGATGGTTAGTGGTTAGTTATCTATACAGTTGTCAGTTTGTATTTCATCGCCACTGACTACTGACTACCGAAAAACAACTAGGAAACTACTGCCAGAATGTCTTTCTCAGATAGCAGCACGTAGTCTTCACCGCCGAATTTAATATCGGTGCCAGCGTACTTGGAGTAGAGAACTTGATCGCCGACTTTGACTTCTACGGGAGAGCGAGTACCGTCGTCATTGCGCTTGCCAGGGCCAACTTGAACAACTTCACCGACTTGGGGCTTCTCCTTGGCAGTATCAGGCAGGAGAATGCCACCAGCGGTTTTTTCTTCCGAGGGGCTGACTTTGACAAAAACGCGATCTCCTAGGGGTTTGACCGTCGAGACATTGATGGTAATAGCTGCCATGCAAAATCCTCCAGATTACTAAAATCAGATGGTGCCAATCACAAAACTTGCTTGAGATGAGGGTGCATCGCTTAAATTAGCACTCTCACCTGCCGAGTGCTAATTTAACGAAATAGAGGAGGCTATGGCAACTATCTTTTCAGTACGGTTTCCCGAACTCTTTTTGGGGAGAGGGATTGAGAAGGGGAGCAGGGGGAGCAGGGGGCGCAGGAGGAGAGGGGGAGAGGGGGAGACGAGGAGACGGGGAGACGGGGAGATAAATTGTATCTATGAACCACCAAAGGGCGATCTCGAAGAGATCCGCGTAGCGGTGCGCTCTCTAAATAAATGCTAACTCCGGCCCTGACTTTTCACGGCATCTTTTTAGAGCGTGCGATCGCTACTAAAACCTCCTTCCCGAAGTCGGATTTTCTCGTTGACAATTTTCATTAATCCAAGACTATTGAGAATCAGCTTGGGGAAAAATCAACGCTATTTGGTGGTTTCAGGACTTATCGTGAAAAGTCAGACTCCGGCCGCCGTCAGAAAAATTCAATAAACTTAACAATAATTAATAAGTCAGGAATAACAAATAGTATTGTAAAAACTTCGTTAAGATTATAAGCAACAATAAGCAATGACAGTATAATATAGTCAGGGGGGGATCAAGATGAAGCTACCTGACTACGCAAAAGAACTAGAGCATCGATTCAGTAATACATTTTCGGCTGGGGAGGGCACGGCGTTTTGGTACTTTTGGCTTTCTGACAAAGTTTTTTGATGCCGTGCCCCTACATTTATCTACCATTTATCACAGATATCCT